>CAZZWL010000082.1:0-25787 GCA_964657755.1 uncultured Rhodanobacter sp. | reverse complement strand
TTCCTCCGCGTACCTCAGCGGTAACTCCCCGAACGAGCCGTTGATAAGCCGCTACCGGGTCGGCGCTACCCCACACGCTGCCCAGCACCGCCGCGCCCACAAAACCAGCCTGCTGTACCAAGTTAATGTTCTGATAATCAATTCCGCCCAGCGCTAGCACTGGTGGCTGGTAGCCGGGCCGGGCGGCCCGCTCTTGCAAAAAAGCCCGCACTTCGGCCAACTCAAAAGCCCGCGCGTAGCCTTCCTTGCTGATGCTGTCGAAAATGGGACTGAGGAACACGTAGTCGTAGCGCCGCCGGTGCCCGGCAACTTCGGCCAGCGAGTGGAAAGAAGTCGAGAGCGTTTGGCCAGGTAGCAGGCGCGGGCGGCGGGTGGTGGCTGCCCGCTGGCTGGCCGTAAGGTGCAGGCCACCCAGCCGGTAGTGGCGCACCAGGTGGGGGTAGGCGTGCAGCACCAGCCGCCCGTGAAACTGCCGGGGCAGCGCCTCAATCAGCGCCGCCAGCTGCGCGGCGGGCCAGCCGGGCTTGCGCAGGTGCAGGTGGGGTAAGCCCTGCGCCAGCAGCTCGGCGAGCAGGTGGGGCTCATTGGGCAGGGCGGTGGGGGCGGTGAGAAGAACCAGGCGAAACATGGGCGCGGCTAGCCGACCTTGGCGGCCAGCTCGGGGGGTAGGGAGCGCAGCTTGCGGGTGGTGTAGTCGAAGCAGAGCATCCCGGTCTTGGCACGGGCGATTTCCTTGTCCGTCTGGTTCTTAACGTGATACACGATATCGAAGCCGTACTTATTGGGGTCGTTGGCGGCTAGCTCAATGGTGAGCACGTCGCCGTAAAACGCTTCCGCTTTGTATTCAATGGCCACATCAACCAGGATAAAGCCCAGCTGGGTGGCGGGGTCAAACTCGGCCGCGCCGAGGTGGGCCAGGAAGCGCACCCGCGCCTCGTGCAGCAGGCTCAGCAGGGCATCGTTGCCGAGGTGCGCGCCGTAGTTGAGGTCGGTGATGCGGACGGGAATCGTCACGGCGAAGCCAAAGCTTGCGGGCAAACTTACTTTTACGCGGGGCATCTTTTCAGTGAACAGGTAACGATGAGCAGGGAGCAATTGGAAGGCGGGTCAAAAATAGAGGTGCGCACCACCGCCGACGGCTCGCCCACGCTCTACGTGCCCGCCCTCGACGAGCACTACCACAGTACGCACGGCGCCCGGCAGGAGTCGGCCCACGTGTTTATTGAGGCGGGCCTGCGGCCGTTGCTGGCGGCGGGGCGGGGCCAAAGTGGCCGGCCGCTGCACCTATTGGAAATAGGTCTTGGCACGGGTCTCAACGCCCTGCTGACGCTGGCGGCTGCCGACGCCACCGCAGTTGCTATCCGCTACGACGGCTACGAAACCTACCCCCTACCCCCCGCGGCCGTGGCGGCGCTGGCGGCGCAGTGGGCAGACATTCCCGCCCTGCGCGACGCCTTCGCGCAACTGCACGCCGCACCTTGGGGCGAGTCGCTAGCCCTCACGTCCATCTTCAGCCTTACTAAGTGGCTGGCTGAAGTTCAGGCCGCCGACCTACCAGCTAGCTATTACGACTTAATTTACTTCGACGCCTTCGCCCCCGAAAAGCAGCCTGAGCTGTGGACGGAAGCCGTATTTGCGAAGCTTTACGCCGCTGCCGCGCCCGGCGCGGTGCTGGTGAGCTACTGCGCCCAGGGCCAGTTTCGGCGCAACTTGCGGGCTGCGGGCTGGCTCACCGAAAAGCTGCCCGGCCCGCCCGGCAAGCGCGAAATGACGCGGGCACGCAAACCAATCTGACCAGCTATTTTTCTGAAAACAACCATATGGCTACCGATTCATCCATTGAAATTTATTGCCCCGCCTGCCACTGGGAGCCCGATGGCGGCCCGCACTGGCAGTGCCGCTGCGGCCACGTCTGGGACACGTTTGAGACGGGCGGCACCTGCCCGCAGTGCCACTACCGCTGGGCCGTGACCACGTGCCCGCCCAAGCCGGGCGGCTGCGGCGTCACCTCGCCCCACATCGACTGGTACCACGGCCTCGATGCGCTGGTGGAAGAGCTGGTTGAGGCGGCGCTGACCGTGCCGGCCGCCGTAGGTTGCGTGCCGCATGAGTCGTAAATTTTTAGAAACCGAAAGCCCCGTCTGGGTCAGCGAGGGCCTCATTACGGCGGCGCAGCGCGAGCGCCTGCTGGCGCGCTACCCCCCCGATGCCGTGCAGGCCGTGGGCCTGCTGCCGCTGCTGGGTAGCATCCTGGTGGCCCTGAGTGCATTGAGCGTGGTGGCCGCCAACTGGCAAGGCCTACCCACCCCGGTGCGGCTGGGGCTATTGCTGGGCAGCCTGCTGGCCGCCTACGCGGGTGGCGAGTACTTTTTGCGGCGCGGCAACCGCCGGGTGGGCCACGGCCTGCTGGGGCTGGGGCTGGTAATTTTCGGGGCTAGCATCATTCTTACCAGTCAGCTTTACCAATTGGTGGGCTACGACGTGAGTGGCCTGCTGGCTTGGGTGGTGGTGGGCGTGCTGCTGAGCTATTTGTATGACAGCCAAACCCTCACGCTGCTGCCGATACTTATTGGCGTGGCCGTGCAAACGTATTGCACGCAGGCGCTGGGCGTGTTTAGCTACGCCACGCTGGGGCTGGTGGCGCTGGGCAGCGGCTGGCGCTGGTGGCGGCCGGCCGCCGGCCGCGAGCCCGATACGCTGGTAGCTAGCCTGCTGGCCCTGAGCTTATTGTGGCAGGCGGCGCTGTGGGTGGCGCTTAGCCACGCCAAAATCACCTGGTTTTTTATTCCGGCCATGCTCGTGTATGCGGCTGGCGACTGGCACCCCCACCGCGCCGCTGGCCGGGCGCTGCAAGGCCCGCCGCTGGTGGCGGCCTACCTATTTGCGCTGGGGCTAGCATTGTTTGGTGAAACCGACCAATACGCTGGGCTGCTGCGCCCGCCGGTGCTGGCCTACCTGGGCGCGCTGGCGGCCGTGCTGGCCATCTCGGTGGCTGGTAAGCGGGCGCGGGGTACGCTGGCCAGCCTGCCCGACTGGCTGCTGCTGTTGCCGGGCTTTTACTTGCCGGGTGGCCTGCCGCTGGCCATTGCCACGCTGGTGGTGCTGTATGCCCACGCCGGTTCGGTGCTGGCCCGCGCCCACCGCTCGGGCGAGGCCGAGCAGCTGACGTTGGGCACGGTGCTGTTCATCATCGCCACCATGGTGGCCTACTTCAAGCTGACCTGGGTCTTCCTCGACAAGTCGCTGTTCTTCCTGATTGGCGGCGTGCTGCTGCTAAGCCTGAGCTGGTACCTGCGCCGCCGCAACGCCCATCGCCTGGCCGCCGGGGTAGTGGCCGTGGCTGGCGGTGGCGCGGCGCCCCCATCTGAACCCAGCTCCCAGCCCCCAGTCGCCAACTCCTGATGCGCCCCCTTACCCCCTCTCACCGCCTCTTGCTGCGGCTGCTTGTGGCGGCGCAGGTGCTCTACGTGCTGGGCGTGGCCGGCGCGGGCTACGCCACCACGGCCTACGGCCAGCACATTTGGCTGGCCACTGCGCCCGTCGATTTGCACGGGCTGCAATACGAGAGCTTCGTGCGCCTGCGCTACACCGCCGCCGAGGTGCCCCTCACCGCCTGGCGTGGCCCTACCCCCCCGCAGCGCCGCCAAGCCGTGTACGTGCTGCTGGCTACCGCGCCCGGCCCCGACAGCCTCGCCACTGCCACCGGCGTCTACGACCACGAGCTCAAGCCCGCCGCCGGCCAGGCCGTGCTGCGCGGCTGGGTCACCGAGGTCTACAACCGCAGCCTGAGCCTGCGCTACAACCTGGAGCGCTACTACGTGCCCGGCGACAGCCCCCTGCGCCTCGGCAAAACCAGCCCCGCCGTGCGCGTGCGCGTCAGCATTGCGCCCTGGGGCCAGGCCCGCATTGAGGAGGTGCGGCTACTCAAGCATTAAGCTAACAAGCACTTCCCCAGCTCGCTAGGAAGCTGGCTTCCTAGCGAGCTGGGGAGGCTACTGCCGCTCGCCGGCTGGTAGCAGCTGGCGGTCGGCGGCGCTCAGCGCCGTGATGGCGTAGTGTTTCTGGTCGGTGATGTTCAGCTCGTCCAGCGTATTCACCATGTCCTGGTACTCGGCTTTGGGCGTGGCTTTGATGAGAATAACTGGTGTGGGCTGCCGGCGGCCCCGCGCCAGTAGCGCCTGCCGCAGGCCCCGCGGCCCAAAGTCGGTGCGGTGCAGCGCGGGCACCGGCACGCTGGGGTCGGCGGGCGCATTCAGCCCAAAGTAGTAGTACGCTTGGTGCCCGCTGCCCAGGATAACCGTCATGGCCCTGGACGCTTGCAGCGGCGTTTCCTCAACCGACTTCACCGGCATGGTCAGCTGCATTACGCGGGGCTTGGCGAAGGTGGTGGTGAGCATGAAAAACGTGAGCAGCAGAAACGCCAGGTCCACCATCGGCGTCATGTCGAGGCGAAAATTATGCTTGCGGGCGCGCGGCTTCTTGCCGGCTTTGGGTGCGGGTTGGTCAATAGAGGCCATCGGGGTAAAAGGAGGGGGTAGGGGAGGGCAGCCGCCCGCGCCCCACCTCCCGGCCGGGCGCTACCAAAGGCAGCCGCTACCCAGCTGATGCCGGCCTGCTAAAATTTCCACACCCCGCCCGGCGTGAGGCAGGCGTGCAGTGGCACGTCGGTGGGCAGCACGTCGGCTAGGGCAGTTACTGGCGCATCGTCCAACATATTCAGCCCGATGAACACCGCATCAGGCCGGCACTGGGCTAGAAATCGGTCGTAAAACCCGCCGCCGTAGCCCACGCGCTGGCCCTGCTGGTCGCAGGCCAGCAGCGGCACCAGCACCGCATCGAATTGCGTCGGCAGCACCTCGGCGGCCGGGCTGGCGGTGGGCTCCGAGATGCCCCAGCGGCCAGTAATAAGCGGCGTGGCCGGAGTTAATTCGTAGTGCTTCAGCGAAATGCCATCGAGTTGCACCACGGGCGCGGCCAGCCGCAGCGGCAGCTCCTCCGCCCAGATGCGGCGAACTATCGCCCAGGTATCGGGCTCGTTTTTGCGGGCCAGCGGCAAAAAAACGTGCAGCCAGCGCCAGCCAGCCACCGGAAAATGTGCGAATAGCTGCTCGCTTAGCTGCGCGCTGCGCCGGGCTACGTCGGCCGGCGTCAGGGCCTGGCGGCGGGGTAGGGCGGCGCGGCGCAGGGCGGCTTTGCTGAGCGGTTGCATGGGGCGCTACTGGCAGGCGCTGAAGGGGCGCTCCACCAACTCTTCTTTTTTATCGTCCCAGCGGTAGCAGTGCCGGGCCAGCTCTACTAGCTTGTTGCGCACCACTTTGTACTCGACACTCGTCACCGATGAGCCGGCGCAGCACGAATTATGCTCGTACACGCGGCGCTTTTTGGCGTCAAATTCCAGCGAAGTGCCTTCAAAGCCGCTGGGCGTGTACCGCTGGGTGGCGGGGTTGTACAGGTAATACAGGCTCGTCGTGTTCGGCCCCGCGTAGCTGCTCTCGAACACCGAAAAATCGGGGTAGCCGTCAAAGTTAAAATCACCCACCGACACGCTGTGCAGGCCCTGCGACTGGCAGTCTACCGCCACCTGCTGCACGAGCCGGTTGGTACCCTTGGCCAGCACCCGCACGGCCACCACGCGGCTGGCATAATTGTCCGGCTCGCCCGCCAACACAGTCTGGAAGTAGCTGTTTTTCAAGCTCTCCGTTTGCAGCAGCTCATAGCGCGGCCCGTCGGCTGCCCCCTCACTTGCCGGCCGCGACGCCAGCACCAGCGGCAGCTGACGGCCGGTAGCCAGGCTGCGCCAGGTGCCCGTGAGCCGGGTAGCCCGCGCCGCAAATGCCGGAATCGTGAGCGTGGCAGCCGGCTTGCCGTGGGCATCCGGCTCGGTGAGTAGGAGCACGCCCCGCCGCAGCGTGCCGCCGAGCCCAATCGGCGCGCCGATTTTAGTGTAGAGGTACACGCCGGTCAGCTCGCCTTCCTCCGTCGCGTTCAGCGCCAGCTCGATGGGCGCGTTGCCCACCGTGCCCCGGTAGGCAGCCTGGCCCACGGCCGCCGGGGCCGCGAGCAGTAGCGTACAGATTACTGATAAAAAGGCTTTTAGCATGCTGGTTAACTGGTAGTTAATCTTCGGCCGTGACGTAGAAGCTGAGCTTGGGCTGCATGCCGGCCAGCACCGCGCCGGCCGAAAGCCGCTCCCAGCTCGCCTGGCTGGTGCTGCGGTAGTAAATATCGTTGTCGGCGTAGCCGATGCCCGCCGAAAAGGCCATGCCCTGGTGCAGAGCGGCGGCATCGGCCCCGCCCACCCACTCCAGCGACAGCAAGAAGTCCTCGGTCAGCAGCAGGTTGTCGGGCGTCAGGTCTACCGTGAGGGGGCCGTGCGCCACGGCGGTGTGCACAATTACCTCGCGGCGCAGCAGCTTCTCGTTGGTGGGGCGGCCCCGGGCATCGAGGCGGTAGAGGTTGATGCGCAGCGCCACGGTGCCCACCTGGTTGCGGGCCACGTTGAAGTTGGCCCGCAACACCTTGGTAGGCTTGTGCTTGAGGTAAATGACGGTACCCGTTTCGGCCCCCAGCGACTTCGCATCCAGGTGCAGCGTCGTCGTTTCCGAGTCGCCGGCGTAGCCCAGCGTGCGGGCGCGCCAGCCCCGGCTTTTGCCCCGCACCCGCACCTCGGCCAGTGCCACGGCGGCCGGGCTAAGGGCCAAATCTGGCTGCGTGCGCAGCTGCCGCAGCGTGAGCAGCCGCGGCTGGTAGCCCAGGTACGACACCCGCACGGTATCGGCGGCCAGGTTTTCCTGGAAGGATAACCCGTACTGCCCCTGCTCGTTGCTGACGGTGCCCAACGCCTTGCCCACCACGCCGATGTTCACAAACGGCAGCGGCTGGCCGGTGCGGGCATCCGTTATGCGCCCGGTTATGGCTTGGGCCAGGGTGGTAGTGATAGCCAGGAAAACCAGGAAAAGAGCAGAAAGGGCAGAGCGGAGCATGGCCACAAAGAAAGAGCCCAGCGCCGGGGCGGCGCTAGGCTCTGGTAGATGCGGGGCGGGAGGCAGAGGTTGCCTGGTTTAATTTTTAGGTAGACGCAGTAGCGAGTTTCTGAACAGCTTGCCATCCCAAACCGAAATACATCCAAGGATAAGCAGTAATACTTGTTCCAAGTACCCGCAAAAATTCATTGCGAGCGTCAGGCTGGTTCATTACATGGTGCAATCCCGCTAAATAATTATTGAGGTAAGCAGCATGTAATGTCTTATCAGCCAATGGTTTTAGCTGCATTATTTGCTCTAACCGACGAGCATTGTCATTGCGAAATTTCTGCCTGACAATAGCAGAGCTGTCGGCTACTTCATTATTCATCTCCACGAGGTACATAGCCTGCAACAGGTTGCGCAATACAGGGGCGTGAACTTCATCTACAAAATCCTCTAACGCGTCTTCGTCTCCGAACCACTTAGGAGTGAGTACATTAAAGAAAAACAGATGCGCCTGCAAATGGTCTGGCACTATCGCCAGACACTTGTAGAAAGCAGCTTTCGCAATCTCTGGCTCACTCAGCCCCATGGCCACTCGCACCGTGCGGGCTGCTGCCTCTGCCTGAAAAGCTTGGTGACTAAACGAGCGGTTTAAGTGTTTAAAGGCGCTGCTGAGGTATTGCCTAAAGCCATCTATTTGCTTTTGGGCCAAGTGTTTAGCATAACTTGCTCCCCTTGCCTGCCACGCCAAGAAAGTATCATGCACTCCTGCAAGCAAATGACGCAATTCCGGCATTCCAGCTTGCTGGTATTGCACTAGGCTTTTGGTGTACTCATTGGTTAAGCATAAGCCATCAACAAGCCGGGTTAAGTCATCCGTCGTTAGGTTTAACGCGATGGCTTCAAGACGGTCCCATTGCTGTTGCTCAAGTATTAGCCTGATACCTAGTGAGTCAATGAGTCCGAAGGATAAATCTTGCACTGGTGTGCCCGAACCGGTGAAGAGTTGGCGAAGCTGTTTAAAAAAAGCCAAAACGAGAAAGGAGATTACTTTGCCTTAAAAGTGAGCTACCCCTCCTGCACCACCGCAAACTCCAGCTTCAGCGGCTCGAAGCAGGCCAGCAGTTGCTCGATAAAACCAGGGTTGTTGAGCAGGATGCTGAGCACGTTATCGGTACGCTCCTGCAAGCCGCCGTCGGGGAAGAGCTTGTCTTTGAGGGCGGTGAGCTGGGTGTAGGCGGTTTCGTGCTTGGCCTCGGCGGCTTTGCTGAGGCGCTTTTCGAGGCCGGCGAGGCTACCGGCGGCTTTCTGGGCTTCGGCGGCCACGGTGCGTACCAGCGTGGGGTCGAGGCGCTGGGCCAGGGCCTGCACCTGCTCGAAGGCGGCGGCCAACGCCTGCTGCTGGGCGGCCAGGCTGATTTCCTCCTGGCCAATTTGCGCGCCGACTTGCTTTTTGAGCTCGGCCAGCGGCTTGAAGATGTCGGTGGCCGTGAGGCCCAGCTTGGCGAGCTTGCCGGCGTTGGCGCGGCTCAGGTACATGGCCGAGTTGCGGGGCAGCACCAGCGGGTAGGTTACGCCAAGCGCCGCAAACACGTCCTTGAGCTGAAACCAGTAGGCTACCTCGGCCCCGCCGCCGATGTAGGCGAGGTTGGGCAGCAGGATTTCCTGGTACACCGGGCGCAGCACCACGTTGGGGCTAAAGCGCTCGGGCTCAGCGGCGGCCAGGGCCAGCAGCTCGGCTTGCGAGTGGCAGCGGGCGGTGCCGCGCACCGTTACCTGGGTGCAGTCGGCGCCAGGGGCGGCGTCGGGCTCCAGGCGCTCGCGCTTGCCTTCGTCGGTGATAAAGAACAGGTTGAGCGGGCGCGAAAACACCTGCGGCTTGTAGCCGGCGGCCGTGAGGCGGCCGTTGGTGGCCTGCACCGCCTGGTTGGAAAACTGCTCGCGTATCTCCTTCTCCAGCAGTGGCTTGAGCGCCTGCTTCAGCGCTGGCCGGTCGGCGTCGAGGCACAGCAAGCCGTAGTCGCCAAAGAGGCTGGTGGCCAGCCGGCGCGTGGCCTCGCTCAGGTTTTGGCTGCTAGCGTAGGCGTCGCGGAAGGCGGCGGGCACCTCGGGCGGCAGCTGGCTTAATAACTCTTCTTCAAGGCCTTGCAGGCCCAGCCGGCCTACCGGGCCGCCCAGGCCAGCCGCGCCGCCGGGCCCGGCCCAGCTGTAGGTTTTGCCGAAGAGCGGGAAGCTGTTGATTTCGGCAAAGTCGTGGTCCTCGGTGGCCAGCCAGTATACTGGCACGAAGTCGTAAGCGGGGTAGGCGGCTTTCAGCTCCCGGCTCAGCTTGATGGCCGTAACTAGCTTATACACAAAGTACAGCGGCCCGGTGAGCAGGTTGAGCTGATGGCCGGTGGTGATGGTAAACGTGGTGTCGCGGGCCAGCAAGTCGAGGTTGGCGGCCACGGCGGGCGGCACTTCGGTGCCCAGCTCGGCGTACTGGGCGCGCAGGTCGGCCACGAGGCGCTGGCGGGCTTCGGGCGAATAATTCACCTTTTTCTCGTCGATTTGGGCCTGAAAAGCCGCGAGTTCGGGAAAGCGGTGGTAGAAGGGCGCGAGGGCCGGCTTCTGGGCCAGGTAATCGGTGAGGAGGCCCGAAAATGCGCCGGTAGCAGCGTAAGGCAGGGTAGTACAGGCGGCGGACATGGGCGCGAAAGAAAAATGGGAGCGCGAAATTCAGCCCAAAACCCGGTGCCGCCCGAAAAGTTAGGCGGCCGCCACTTCTGGAAATTTGGCGCGCCGGATAAGCGCAATACGAAAAATGCACCTAACCGACTGGTAACGGGCTTTTTGCGCCCGGTTGGGCGGGCCGCGAGCACTGCACTAGCAAAGGACGCCCACCCGAAGTAACTTACCGCCGTTCTTGGCTCACCAGCTGGCTTTTGCGGCCAGTCATCTCCCCTTCCCTCTCCCCGCTATGCCCAAACGCTACCTTTTGCCGGCCCTGGCGCTGCTGCTTATCCGCGGCGCGCTGCACGCGCAGGCCCCCGCCGCCGCCGAAACCCTGCTGCTGCGCGAGCCCGCGCTGAGCCGCGACAAGCTGGTCTTCAGCTACGCCGGCGACATCTGGCTGGCCAACCGCGACGGCTCGAACCCGCAGCGCCTCACGGTGGGGCCGGGCGTGGAGACCAACCCGCACTTCTCGCCCGATGGCCAGTGGATAGCCTACACCGGCGACTACGACCGCAACTCCGACGTGTACGTGGTGGCCGTGAGCGGCGGGCAGCCCCGCCGCCTCACGTGGCACCCGCTGCCCGACCTAGTGCGCGACTGGTCGCCCGACGGCAAAAGCATCTTGTTCAGCAGCTCGCAGGAGGCCTACGCGCGGTCGTTGCAGCTCTTTACGGTACCGCTGGCGGGTGGCCTGCCCGCCCGCCTACCCCTGCTCATGGGCGAGCGCGGTAGCTACTCGCCCGATGGCAAGCGCTTGGCGCACACGCACATCACCAACGCCACTGCTACCTGGAAGCACTACCGCGGCGGCCAGACCGGCCCCATCTGGCTCACCGACCTGCAAACGCTGGCCACCGAGGAGGTGCCGCACGAAAACGCCACCGATACCAGCCCGCTGTGGCTGGGCGGCAAGGTGTATTTCCTCAGCGACCGGCAGCGCACCAACAACGTGTTTGCCTACGACGTGGCCACCAGAAAAGTCGAGCAGCTGACCCGCCACACCGACTACGATGTGAAGGCGCTGAGCGGCTTTGGCACCGAGCTGGTGTACGAGCAGGCCGGGCGCTTGCACCTGTTCAACACGGCCACGGGCAAGGGTAGCGACCTGAAAATCATTATCTCGCCCGAACTGCTGGCCCTGCGGCCCCAGTACCGCAACGTGGCCCCGATGGTGCGCAACACCGCCATTTCGCCCACCGGCATGCGGGCCGTGGTGGAGGCCCGCGGCGACATCTTCACGGTGCCCGCCAAGAAGGGCGAGAGCCGCAACCTGACCCACTCCGATGGTGCGCACGAGCGCTACCCCGCCTGGTCGCCCGACGGCACGCGCATCGCCTACGTCTCGGATGCCGGCGGCGAGTACCAGCTCCTGGTGCAGGACCAGCGCGGCACCAAGCCCGCCCAGGCATATTCGCTGGGGCCGCCGTCGTTTTACTTCCATCCGAAGTGGTCGCCCGATAGCAAGAAAGTCGCCTACACCGACAAGAAGCTGAACCTCTGGTACCTGGACCTGGCCAGCAAAAAGCCCGTGCGCGTGGCCAGCGAAACCTACGGCCCCAACGAAGCCCTGAACCCCACGTGGTCGCCCGATGCGCAGTGGCTGGCCTATTCGCAGCTGATGCCCAACCACTTGCGCACGCTGTTTGTGTACCACCTGCCCAGCGGCCGGCGCTTCGCCATCAGCGATGGCCGCACCGATGCCGCCGCGCCGGCCTTCAGCCGCAACGGCAAGTACCTGTTTTTCACGGCCAGCACCGACGTGGGCCTGCGCACCACCTGGCTCGACATGACCGCCTACGACCGCGTGAGTAAGCGCACGCTCTACGTGGCCGTGCTCAACAAGCAGGACGCCTCGCCCTTCGCGCCCCAAAGCGATGAGGAAAAGGGCGCCGCTACCCGGCCCGACTCGGTAGTGGTGGGCAAGCCAATCGGCAGCCGCACGCCCAAAATGGCGGTGAAGGACCTGAAAGTAGCCGTGAAGGACGCTAAGGCTAAGCCGGCTACCGCCCTGAAAGTGGTGATTGACACGGCCGGCCTGGGCCAGCGCATTCTGGTGGTGCCCGGCACGGCCGTGGGCGACCTCAGCGCCGTGCAGGCCGCCGATGGCGACAAGCTCTTTTACCTCGAGCAGGTGCCGGCCAGCACCGCCGCCGGCCCCAGCGCCACCCCAGCCACCGGCCCCAGACAGCGCCTGCATCGCTTCGACATGCAGGCCCGCAAAGACGAGGTATTCCTTTCAGAGCTAGATGATTATTCGCTAAGTGCCGATGGCAAGAAGCTGCTCTACACCGCGCCACACGACAGCTACGGCATCGTGGAAACCGCCGGCAAGCCGGCGGCCGGCGATGGCAAGCTGACCATGACAGCCCTGGATGCCTACATCGACCCGCGCCACGAATGGGAGCAGATGTTCAACGAGGTGTGGCGCCTGGAGCGCGACTACTTCTACGACGCCAAGATGCACGGCCTCGACTGGGCCGCCACCAAGCAGAAGTACGCCGTTTTCCTGCCCCACGTGGCCAACCGCGCCGACCTCAACTACCTGTTTTCGGAGATGATGGGCGAAATGGTGGTGGGCCACAACTACGTGAGCGGCGGCGACATGCCCGCCCTGCAAGCCAGCCCGGTGGGGCTGCTAGGCGCTGACTATGAGGTAGTAAACGACCACTACCGCTTCAAGCGGGTGTTCAACGGCGAGAACTTCAACCCCAGCCTGCGCGCCCCGCTCACCGGCCCTGGCGTGCGCGTACAGGCCGGCGACTACCTGCTGGCCGTGAACAACCGCCCCCTCACGGGCACCGACAACGTGTACAGCTTCTTCGAGAATACCGTGGGTAAGCAGCTGACCCTCACCGTCAACGACAAGCCAGGTATGCAAGGCGCTCGCGAGGTAACGGTGGTGCCAATAGCCAGCGAGGCCACCCTGCGCCGCATTGCCTGGGTAGAAGGCAACCGCCGCAAAGTAGACGAGCTGACCCACGGCCGCGTGGCCTACGTGTACCTGCCCAACACCAGCGCCGAGGGCTACGAATTCTTCAACCGATACTATTTCAGCCAGTTAGATAAAGAAGCCGTGATTGTGGACGAGCGCTTCAACGGTGGCGGCTTCGTGGCCGACTACATCCTCGACCTGCTCAACCGGCCGCTGCTCAGCTACTGGGCCCCGCGCGAGGGCAAGGCCTTCACCTCGCCCGGTGCCTCCATCTACGGGCCCAAAGTAATGCTGGTCAATGAGTTTGCCGGCTCAGGCGGCGACGCGCTGCCAGCGTTTTTCCGCCGGCGCGGGCTGGGCACCATCGTGGGCAAGCGCACCTGGGGCGGCCTGGTCGGCATTTCGGGCTACCCCGTGCTGATGGACGGCGGGGCCGTCACCTCGCCCAGCTTCGGCATCTACAGCCCCGAGGGTAAGTGGGAAATCGAAAACCAGGGCGTGCCACCCGACATCGAAGTAGACCTGCTGCCCGCTGACACCCAAAACGGGGCCGACCCACAGCTAGCCAAAGCCGTGGAAGTTATTCTGGGTGACTTGCAGAAGAAGTCCTTCCAGCCGCTGGCCATTCCAACCCAGCATCCCACGCGGGCGGCGGAGTAGGGGCAGCATTAGTATAAAGGACTAAAACAGAACGTCATGCTGAGCTTGTCGAAGCATCTCTACCACGCCGCTTGGGTTACTAATCCTCACGGCGTGGTAGAGATGCTTCGGCAAGCTCAGCATGACGTTCTTTTGGTACCTGCGATAGGCTAATTACCGCACTATCTCGCCGTACAAGTCGAAGTCCGAAGCCCCCGTGATGTGTACGTTAGCGAAGCTGCCCTGCGGGATATGCAAGTCGTTGGTAGCCAGTACCAAAACCTCGTTATCCACCTCGGGCGAGTCAAACTCGGTGCGGCCCACGTAGTAGCCGCCTTCGAGCCGGTCGAAGAGCACTTTGTACGTCTGGCCCACGCGCGACTCGTTGTAATCCAGCGATATCTGCTGCTGAATTTCCATGATGCGGTCGGCGCGCTCCTGCTTTAGCTCGGCCGGCACGTCGTCGGCGAGGGTATGCGAATGCGTATTTTCTTCGTGCGAGTAGGTGAAGATGCCCAGGCGCTCAAACTTCGATTCCTGCACAAACTCGCACAGCTCCTCGAAGTCTTCCTCCGTTTCGCCGGGGTGGCCGGCGATGAGCGTGGTGCGCAGCGCAATGCCCGGTACCCGGTCGCGAATTTCACGCACCAGCTCCTTGGTGCGGCGGCCCGTGATACCCCGGCGCATGGTTTTCAGCATGTTATCCGAAATATGCTGCAAAGGCATATCCAGGTAGCGGCAGATGTTGTCGCGCTCGCGCATCACGTCCAGCGCCGCCAGCGGAAACTGGGAGGGGTAGGCGTATTGCAGCCGCAGCCACTCCACGCCGGCCACGTCCGAGAGGCGCTCCAGCAGCTCGGGCAGCTTGCGCTCGCCGTAGGCTTGCAGGCCGTAGTAGGTCAGGTCCTGGGCAATGAGAATCAGTTCTTTAGTACCCATACCCACGAGGCGCTTGGCCTCGGTCACGAGGTCCTCCATGGGCCGGTCCACGTGCTTGCCGCGCATCAGCGGGATGGCGCAAAACGAGCACGGGCGGTTGCAGCCCTCCGCGATTTTGAAGTAGGCGTAGTGCTTGGGCGTGGTGAGCAGGCGTTCGCCCACGAGTTCCTTTTTGTAGTCGGCTTCCAGCACTTTCAGCATCTGGGGCAGCTCCAGGGTGCCGAAATAGGCATCGACCTGCGGAATCTCCTGCTCCAGCTCGTCTTTGTAACGCTGTGATAGGCAGCCCGTTACGTACAGCTTCTCCAGCTTGCCGTTCTCCTTCTCCTCCGCGTAGCGCAGAATGGTATCGATGCTTTCCTGCTTGGCATTGTCGATGAAGCCGCAGGTATTGATAATCACGATGTTGGCATCCGATTTCTTGGCTTCGTGGGTTACCTGGAAGTCGTTGGCCTTGAGCTGGCCCATGAGCACCTCGCTATCGACGAGGTTTTTGGAGCAGCCCAGCGTTATAACGTTGACCTTGTTTTGTTTAAGGGTTCTAACTTTCATAGACCACTGATTAGCACGGATTTTAGCGGATTCCACGGATTTTGTGAACGGCGCTAGGGAGCGGGCTTATTCGTTAATTTTTACTGGATAGGTGTTAGCTGGGCGCTGGGCCTAAGTCAAAGTGCTTCAAGGCGAAGTTTGGCAACACGGCGGCGCCGCTTCGGGTTCAGGCAGTGCTCGTTGGGAGCGGCCCTACCCCCCTACAGCGCCTCAAACTGGCGCAGAAACCGCACGTCGTTTTCGGTGAATAGACGCAGGTCCTTCACCTGGTATTTGAGCATCGTGATGCGCTCGATGCCCATGCCCCAAGCGTAGCCGGAGTATTTTTCGGAGTCGATGCCGCAGTTTTCGAGCACGGCGGGGTCCACCATGCCGCTGCCGCCGATTTCGACCCAGCCGCTGCCCTTGCAGATATTGCAGCCCGCGCCCTTGCAAATGAGGCAGGTGATGTCGATTTCGGCGCTGGGCTCGGTGAAGGGGAAGTAGCTGGGCCGGAACCGGATATTAATATCCTCGCCAAACAGCTCACGCACAAAGTAATAGATGGTCTGCTTGAGGTCGGCAAAACTCACGCCTTCGTCAATGTATAGGCCCTCTACCTGGTGGAACAGCATGTGCGCCCGCGCCGAAATGGCCTCGTTGCGGTACACCCGGCCCGGCATCACGCGGCGGATGGGCAGCGGCTCATTTTCCATCACCCGCACCTGCACCGTGCTGGTGTGCGTGCGCAGCAGGCCGGGCTGAGTATCGCCTTCCACGGCGGGCACGAAAAACGTGTCCTGCATATCCCTGGCCGGGTGGTTTTCGGGGAAGTTGAGGGCCGTGAAGTTGTGCCAGTCGTCTTCAATCTCGGGTCCCTCGGCCACGGCAAAACCGATGCGGCTGAAGATGCGCAGCATCTGCTCGCGCACCAGGCTCAGCGGGTGGCGCGTGCCCAGCGCGTGCGGCACGGGGGGTAGGGTGTAGTCGAAGCCCGCGTCGGCGGGCTGGTTGGCGCCTGCTTCTTCCAGCGTGGCCTGGGCCTCGTCGAAGCGGGCCTGGGCCTGCTGCTTGAGGCCGTTGAGCTGCTGGCCGATGGCGCGGCGCTCGTCGGCGGGCACCGTTTTGAGCTGGTCAAAAAGGTCGGCCAGGCGGCCCTTGCGGCCCAGGTAGAGAAGGCGAAACTGGTCGAGGGCGGCGGCGCTGCTGACGTCGGCGGCGGCCACCTCAGCGGCCAGGCCCGAAATAGATTCCTGCATGATACCCCCAAAGGTACGGCGGCCCCCGCGGCGGCCCCGCGCCAGCTTGCGCCTCCGGCGCGGGGGTAGGTATACTAAACCACCAAAAGCAGAGTTACTGCTTCTGCCCCAGGCCCAAGGATTTGCGCGGGGGCAGGCCTTGCGTAAAAATTGGCACTGCCTTTGCAAAAGCCTTTTCAACCTTGGAATCCTCTCACTCCTTTTCCCCTCTTCTTCTCATGCTACGCCGTCTGCTACTCCCGCTACTGGGCCTCGCCCTTCTCACTGTCGAAGCTGCTTCGGCCCAAACCACTTCGGTAGTTAAGCCCGGCTCATACGCCCGCGCCGAGCGCCGCCCCGGCCGCACCCTCACCGCCCGCGAGAAGCGCGCCGCCGAGGCGGCCGCTAAAGCCACCGCCGTGGCCACCACCATAGCGCCGGCCCAGGAAGCAACCGCCAGCGCTAGCACCTGGAGCGGCTGGAGCAATGAGCCGACACCTCAGGTTACGGAGGTGGGCAACGGCCAGCACCGCCCCACCACCAACGTGTCGGTGGCCCCCGGAATGCCCATTAACCAAGTGGGCCACGGCGTGAGCACCGACTACAACGGCCGCCCGCTGTACCGCACCACCACGGCCAGCACCACGCTGGCTCCCGGCCGCTAAGCCGCGCTTTTCTCCCCTCTTTTTCTGCCAGTGCTGCCACGGCCACGAAAGCTAGCCTTTCGTGGCCGTTTTGCGTAGAAGCCGTACCCAGCCAGCCCATCGCGCGGCAGCAAGCTGTTGGTAATCCACTATAAATCAAGCCTTATGACTTTGCTTCGCACGTTGTGCCTGCCGTTGCTAGGACTGGCACTGCTGGCCCAGTCCGCCGCCGCCCAAACGGCCCCTACCCGCTCAAAAAGCCGCCAAGCTGCCCCACGCACGGTGCCCAACACCTCGCGGGCCGCTCGCGCCGCCGACCCGCTGCGCGGCACCAACAACAACGGGGCCGGCAACAACGGCTACGCCGCGCCCGGCGAGCCAGTGAACGTGACGGATAATGGCAAGAATACCCCGCCCTACGACGGCCCCGCCGCCGGCCACAACGCGGGCACCGGCCGCCCCAAAACCAGCCTGGCCACGCCTAAGTAACTGAGTAGATGAGCAAGGGAAGTCTTGTTGCTCAAGTAGTTAGGGCAATAGTGCTTCCCTTGTTCATCTACTCAGTTACTCCCACTGCTCCTTCTGCCCGATAGTAGAGGGTGCTGCAGTTTTCGGGGCGTAGCACCAGCTCGGCGGCGGCGCGCAGGTCGGCGGGCGTCACGGCTTGCAGCTGCAGGGGCTCCTCGTTCACGAGGTTAGCATTGCCGAGTAGCTTGCCGATGGCCAGGGCCAGGGCGCGGTTCAGTAGTTCGATTTCGCCAAAAACCAGGCCCGCCTCGGCCTGGTTTTTTACTTTTTGCAGTTCGGCGGCGGGTACCTCATCGCGCAGCAGCTCGGCCACTACGGCCTCCACGGCGCGGTCGGCTTCTTCGAGGGCCACCCCCGCGTTGAGCTTGCCGCTGACCACGAACAGGCCGGGGTCGAGGGCCCCCGTTACGGAAGCCGAAATGTTATTAAATAGCTGAAGTTCTTTAACTAAGCGCTGGTGCAAGCGGCTCGACTTGCCCCGGCCCAGCAGGTCGCCGAGCAGGTCCACGGCGTGGTAGCGCGGGTCGAGGCGGGCGGGCATGTGGTAGGCTTTGTAGAGGGCGCTCAGCGGCACCTGGGCGCTGGTGCTGGCGTGGCGGGCAGTGGTCTGCACGGGCTCCTGGGGCAGCTGGCGCGGCTGGCGCTCACTGCCGGGAATGGGCCCAAACCATTTTTCGGCCAAGTGCCGCACCTCGGCCAGCGAGGCGGCGCCGGCTACGACCAGAATGGCATTCTGGGGTGCGTAGTGCTGCCGGAAAAACGCCCGCACGTCGGCCATCTCCGCCTCTTCAATGTGCCGGATTTCCTTGCCGATGGTGTTCCACTGGTAGGGGTGAGTGGTATAAGCTAAGGGCTTGAGCTTCAGCCATACGTCGCCGTAGGGCTGGTTGAGGTAGTTCTGCTTGAACTCCTCCACCACCACCTTGCGCTGCACGTCGAGGCCGGCCTCGGAGAAGGCCAAATCCAGCATTCGGTCGCTCTCGAGCCAGAAGCCGGTTTCGAGGTTAGTGGCCGGCAGCGAGAGGTAGTAGTTGGTGATGTCCTGCGAAGTGAAAGCGTTGTTTTCGCCGCCCACTTTTTGCAGGGGCTCGTCGTAGTTAGGCACGTTCACCGAGCCGCTAAACATCAGGTGCTCAAATAAGTGAGCGAATCCCGTGCGGGCCGGGCTTTCATCGCGCGAGCCCACATCGTACAGGATGTTGAGCACGGCGAGGGGGGTAGTAAAATCTTCGTGAACCAGGCAGCGCAGGCCGTTGGCTAGGGTAAATTCCTGAAAGTGAATCATAGCAAGGGTGGAGAGGGCAAAAACGACCGTACAGTAAGTACAAATTTAACGGCCCAACGGTTAGAAAGTAGTGAGCATGCCGACTACCTGGGTTCGCGAACGCGTGAGCTACCGCCGCCTGCCTACTTTTCGGGCCGTGGCCGCCCGTTGGTAGCAGGCCACTTGCCGCCGCCGCTACCTTTGCCCGCCCCAACCGGCCCTACCCCACCCCATGACCTTCGACCGCCGCGCCTACCCCAACGACCTGCTGCTGCGTCTCTACCGCGAGCTGCTGAAGCCCCGCCTCATTGAGGAAAAAATGCTGATTCTGCTGCGCCAGGGCAAGGTGAGCAAGTGGTTTTCGGGCATCGGGCAGGAAGCTATTTCGGTGGGCAGCACGCTGGCGCTCAACGCCGACGAGTATATATTGCCGCTGCACCGCAACCTGGGCGTGTTCACGGGGCGCGGGGTGCCGCTGGGGCGGCTTTTTGCCCAGTGGCAGGGCAAGGCCACGGGCTATACCAAGGGCCGCGACCGCTCATTCCACTTCGGCACCAGCGAGCACCACATCGTGGGCATGATTTCGCACCTGGGGCCGCAGCTGGCCGTGGCTGACGGCATTGCGCTGGCCGACTTGCTGGATAAGCAGCCCCGCGTGACGCTCACCTACTCGGGCGATGGCGGGGCCAGCGAGGGCGACTTTCACGAGGCCCTCAACGTGGCGGCGGTATGGCAGCTGCCGGTCATTTTCCTCATCGAAAACAACGGCTACGGCCTCAGCACGCCCAGCAACGAGCAGTTTCGGTTTAAGTCGTTCGTGGATAAGGGGCCCGCCTACGGCATGGAAGCCGTGCAGATTGATGGCAACAACGTGCTCGAAGTCTACGACAAAATCAACACCCTGGCCCAGGACCTGCGCCAAAACCCGCGCCCGGTGCTGGTGGAGGCCCTTACCTTTCGGATGCGCGGCCACGAGGAAGCCAGCGGCACCAAGTACGTGCCCGCCGAGCTGCTGCAAGAATGGGCGCAGAAAGACCCGGTCGAGAACTACGAGAAGTGGCTGCTGACCGAGGGCATCCTCAGCGAAACGGCCCGCGTGCAGGTGCGCGAGGGCATCAAGCAGGAAATTGAGCGGGGCTGGCAGGAGGCGGAAGCGGCCCCTACCCCCCTCGCCGATGCCCAAGCCGAGCTGGCCGATATGTACGCGCCCCTCCGGGGAGTTAGGAGTTCTGAGTTAGAAGTTATGAGTTCGGCGAACAGTATAGATTCTGACCAACTCCTAACTTCTAACTCAGAACTCCTAACTAAAGACCTCCGCTTCATTGACGCCATTCAGCAGGGGCTGCGGCAGAGCATGGAGCACTTTCCCGAGCTGGTGCTCATGGGCCAGGACATTGCTGAGTACGGCGGCGTGTTCAAGATTACCGAAGGCTTCGTGGCCGAATTTGGGAAGGGTAGGGTGCGTAACACGCCGCTGTGCGAGTCGGCTATTGTGGGCGCGGGCTTGGGCCTGAGTATCCGGGGCAAGAAGGCGATGGTGGAGATGCAGTTTGCGGACTTCGTGACTTGCGGCTTTAATCAGATTGTCAATAACTTAGCCAAGAGCTATTACCGCTGGGGCCAGCCGGCC
This sequence comes from uncultured Rhodanobacter sp., assembly GCA_964657755.1. Lineage (GTDB taxonomy): Bacteria > Bacteroidota > Bacteroidia > Cytophagales > Hymenobacteraceae > Hymenobacter. The sequence continues at coordinate 5,759 of CAZZWL010000082.1, read as the reverse complement.
GACGTGGTGGTGCGCATGCCCACCGGCGCGGGCACGGCCGCCGGGCCGTTCCACAGCCAGAGCAACGAGGCATGGTTTACGCACGTGCCGGGCCTGAAAGTGGTGTATCCCAGCAACCCGCACGATGCCAAGGGCCTGCTCTGCGCCGCTTTTGAAGACCCCAACCCGGTCATGTACTTTGAGCACAAGCTGCTCTACCGCTCGCTGAGCGGGCCGGTGCCCGAGGCGTATTACACTACCCCCATCGGCCAGGCGGCCCTGGCGCAGGAGGGTAATGAACTGAGCATCATTACCTACGGCATGGGCGTGCACTGGGCGCTGGCCGCGTGTAAAGAATTGGCCATCAACGCCGACATCCTCGACCTGCGCACGCTGCTGCCCTGGGATGCCGAAGCCGTGGGCCGCTCGGTGCGCAAAACCGGCCGCGTCCTCATCCTGCACGAAGACACGCTGACGGGCGGCCTGGGCGGTGAAATCGCGGCCTGGATAGCCGAAAACTGCTTTAGCAGCCTCGACGCGCCGGTGCGCCGCGTGGCCTCGCTCGATACGGCCGTGCCCTTCGCGCCGCAGCTTGAGGCAGGGTTTTTGCCGCAGCAGCGGCTGCGCGAGCAGCTGCGGGCGCTGCGCGATTACTAAGAGGTTGGTTTATTGATTAATTATTCTATTCAGGGTGAATTACTTACGAGACTTATTGGGCCGGGCTAGCCTGCCGCTGCTCCTGCTGCTGGGGCTGCTGAGCAGCTGCGCGGTGTACGACCGCGTGTTTCATCCGCACCGGCTGCCTACCCCCCCCCTGAGCGCCACCGCCAAGGCCAAGGCGAAAGCTGCCGAAAAAGCGCGCCACAAGGGCACTTCGCTCAAAGCAATGGAGGCGACCTCGGCCACCGCTACCGATGGCGCGGGGGCCGATGCCGGCGCCGGCGCGCCCGCCGAGGAGAAGAAGAAACCAATGTCGTACAGCGACTTACCCGAGGGCACCAAGTTGAAATACGACAAGCAGGGCCTCGTGAAAAAAAGCACCCTGAACCGGCTGGAGGACAACCGCCGCAAGCTGCACCGCTACGACACCCGCCCCCTGACCCCGCGCGAGGCCAGCCGCGAAAACCGCAAGCTGCGCAAGAAAGGCCACCACGACCACCAGGACCACGACAAAGCGCCCAAGGACCAACCCCGCGGCAAGGAGCAGCCCGCCGAGCCCATTCCCGACCCCGCGCAGCCTGCCGCGCCTACCCCCGCCCCGGCGCCCAAGGTAAAAGAGAAGAAGGCCAAGGATAAAAAAGCACCCATCCCGAAGCCTGACCCCACGCAGCCCGCGCCCGACGGCAGCCACCAATAGCTTTCCTACCCCCTCTCCTGCCGCCCATGCTTCGTCTCCTACTTGGTAGTCTGTTGCTGCTGGCTACGACCGCCCAGGCGCAGATTGCGCCCACTAGCCCGGCCCGCCAGCGCGCCGACAACCGCCGCGCCCTGCGCGAGGCCCACCAGTCTGACCTGCCCTACCAGGACAGCCACCTCGACGTGACGCGCCAGCAGCTGCGCCGCGGCAGCACCGCGCCCGGACCCCACGTGGCCGGTGAGCCGCGCTTCGACCGGCGCGGCCGGCCCCGCGGCAGCGAAGCCGGGTTTTTGGGCCTGCGCCGCCGGGCCAAAAACGAACCCAAGCACTAGCTGCGTAGTTAAAGGGCCTACCGCGAGGAAATAACACTCCCCGCTTATTTTATATACTCTTGATTTTTAGCTGCTAAACTTTTTATGGCTACTCCCTGGCTTCCGCTTACCGACGCTACTCAGCTGCAATCCATCGCGCAGGAATCGCACGAGCACCCGGTGTTCATCTTCAAGCACAGCACTACCTGCTCCATTAGCGCGGCGGCTAAGGCCAAGCTCGAGCGCCAGTGGCCCGACGCCTCGCTGCCCGCCGATGCCACTATTTACTACCTCGACTTGCTGCGCTACCGCCCCATCTCGGGCCAGATTGCCAGCGAGTTCAGCATCGAGCACCAGTCGCCGCAGCTGCTGATGCTTCAGGATGGCCAGGTGCGCTACCACGCCTCGCACATGGGCATTCGCCTCAGCGAGGCCGGGGCGGCCGTGGCCGCTAAGTAAGTAGCGGTTAGTCGCTTCGTTAGCGGCTTTAGTAATCAGAGCGCCCCCGTGCCAGTTTGGCGCGGGGGCTTTTGTTGGTAAAAAAGGGGGTAGGGATGCTAGGAGGACGGGGCCGGTATCGGCGCCAACTCCGGCTCATGGGCGGCGGGTTGTTGCAACGCCACATGGGCGCGGAACAAGCGCGCGTGCCGCCGCCGGTGCAGCCACGAAAAAGGTATGACCAAGAGTGCCGTAAACGGGATTAGCAATACCCAAGCCCCTCGGCTGGGCAGCAGCTGCACCACCACCAGGGCCAGCCCAAAGCCCGCCACCGCTACCAGGGGCCGCCAGGTATCGAGGTCGGGGTGACTTCGGTCTTCGGGTAAAATGAGCCGGTGGGCCGGGTTCAGCAGGTAGCGCAGCAGCAGCACCTGCGCCAGGCCGGCGAGCATGATAGTGAGAGCGTAAATCGTGAAGGCCGCCCCCACCACGCCGTAGGAGCTGAACACGCCCGACGAAAAGGGCATGAGTACGATAAACAGTAAAAATAAGATGTTGAACCACAAGAGTTTACTATCGTAGTTGCGCACGAACCGGAAAATACGGTGATGGGCCGTCCAGTACTGGGCAATAATGATGAAGCCCACCAGAAAGCCTATAAACTTGGGCAGCAGCCCTGCCAGGCCGCGCCAGATGTCGGCGTTGCTGGGCAGGCGATGAAACTCAGGAAACCGGATTTCGATGGCCAGCAGCGTAATGGCGATGGCAAACACAGCATCGGTAAACAGGATGAGTCGCTCCAGCTGAAACTCGGTGCGGTCGTGGTGGTCGAGGGCGGTATCGGGCTGGCTCATGGCGCGGGCTGTTAGGGAGCTAAATGTAACCGTCGCCACCAAAAAAAGCCGCTTCGGATTTTCCGAAACGGCTTTTTTAGTGCCTGAAACAACAGGCGCGGGCAGTGGGTCCGCCGCCGGGCTACTTCATCTGGGCATCGGCCTTGGCCATGTCCAGGTGCTGCGTCACCACGGGTAGCGTCTGGGTTATCCAGCCGCTGAGGGCAGCGTTTTTGGTCATCTGCTGGTGCGCGGCCAGGGTGTTGGCCGTCATCTGGTGGTCGACTTCCATCTGTTGCAGATACCGGTCCTCCAGGTCCTTACCCGATAGCTGCTGCATAGCCTTGGCAGTTTCCTTGTGCTTATCATCCATAGCGGTGGGCAGTGTTACGCCGGCTTGGGCCGCGATTGGCCGGAGGGCGGCGGTGCTTTTGGTGTGGTCTACTATCATCTTATCAGCCATAGCTTTAGTGGCGCCCGTCACGCCTTTGGCCAGCGCCATTTTGCTGAGCTGCATCTCATTCTGGTCAGAGTACGCGGCCGACCGCATAAACTCGGCATCGTTGGCGTGCGGGGCCGTGGGGCCGTTGGGGTCGGGCTGGCCTTTGGTGGGGGCCGAGCCAGCGGCGGCGGGCATATTGGCGGGGTTTTGGGCGCCGTCGGGCATCGCCGTTTTTACCGAGTCAGTCATATTACCCGATTTTGAGGCGGTATCATTACCCGAATCTTTGGAAGCAGAATTGCAGGCGGGTAAAGCCAGGAGCGCGGCCCCCAGCAGAGGCAAAAGAAAACGATTCATGGGAAAAGGAAAAAGAGGGAAAGATGGCATTAATAAGGCTGATTACGAATAGCTTAGCTAAATGTTCTAACTCGGTGGCTAACTGCTTGACTGTTATAGCAGCTTAGGCTTATGGCGGTTCAGCCCAGGGCGCGTTTTTTTTGGAAGCCCGTTAAACCCTGGCTTGCTGCCCACCTCTTAGCTAGTAGCAACGCACCCCCACTTCTTTCTTCACTCCTATTTCATGCGCTACTTTACTACCCTCCGTACCCTGGCTTATGCCGCGCTGGCCAGCGGCCTGCTGCTCACTACCGGTTGCAAGCGCGCCGACGTAGTGGCCGACGACGTTACCTCGGCCGAGGACATGGGCCAGGGCAACGAGGAAAACGCGACTACCGCCGACCTCGTCGACGCCGCCGCCCCGCAGGATGCCACCGACTCGGCCAGCCCCACCGTGGCCGATGCCACCGAGCTGCCCGCGCTGCTCTCGGGCTGCGCCACCCGCACCTACGATGCCGCTACCCGCACCCTGACCCTCGACTTTGGCCTCACCAACTGCCTGTGCCGCGACGGCCGCTACCGCCGGGGCAAAATCGTGGCCGTGTTCAGCGGCCCCTACCGGCAGGCCGGCGCCGTGGTTACCGTTAACCTGCTCAATTACTTCGTGAATGACAACCAGCACCTGGGTACCCGCGTGTTCACCGGCCTTGGCAGCGGCTCGTTCGATTTGAGCGTGCAAAACGCCAGCATCATCTTTGCTAACAACGGCGGCACCGCCTCCTGGACGTCGCAGCGCCGCTACACCCGCACCGCGGGCTTCGGCACCCGCACCATCCTGGACGATGCCTATAGCATCACGGGCTCGCTCACGGGCACCAACCGCCGCAACACTACCTTCGAAGCCACTATTCAGCAGCCACTTATCAAGAAATTTGCGGTCGGCTGCGCCCGTCACTTCGTGGCCGGCACGGTAGAGATTACCAATTCCAAAGAAAAGTCGATGCTGCTCAACTACGACCCCACCGGCACCCAGGCCTGCGACAACATCGCCACCGTCACCGTCAACGGCAATACCCGCACTATCACGCTCCGCTGACCACTGATTAGCGCGAATTTTAGCGGATTTCACGGATTTTGTGGACGATTCGCAAATCAGAATTGATAGCACAAGAAAGGCCACCCGTCTGGGTGGCCTTTTTATTTTAGATGGTTACCCGATGCTTAGCGAATCGTCTACAAAATCCGTGAAATCCGCTAAAATTCGCGCTAATCAGTGGTCTAGCAGGGCCTCGGCCAGTAGCAAATCCTCCGGCGTCGTGATTTTCAGGTTGCGATAGTCGCCCTCCACCAGCTGCACGGGGTGCAGGTCATCGACCACACTCGCGTCGTCGGTGAAGGTTGGCAGCTCGGGCAGGCGGTAGGCGCGGCGCAGCAGCGCCAGGTCGAAGGTTTGGGGCGTCTGCATCAGGCGCAGGCGGCGGCGGTCGAGCGGCGATGAGCCGGCCGCACCCAGCAGCCGCACCGAGTCTTTGGGCGGCACCGCCACGGCCGCCGCGCCGTGAATGGCCGCCGCCAGGTAAGCGGCCTCAATCACGGCGGGCGCAATGAGCGGGCGCACGCCATCGTGCACCGCCACCAGCGCGCCCGCCGGCGCCTCGGGGGGTAGGGCGGCTAGCCCCGCCTTCACCGAGGCCCAGCGCGTAGCCCCGCCCGCAACCAGTTGGTGCGGAATAGTAATGTGATATTGCTCAATGAGTTGCCGCCAATAATCAAGCTGGTCAAACGGCAGCACTACCACTAGCCCCGCCACGCCCAGCGCCGGCTCGGCAAAGCGCCGCAGCGTGTGCAGCAGCACCGGCTCGCCCCGCAGCAGTAGAAACTGCTTGGGCCGGTCGGCGCCCATGCGCAGCCCGCTGCCGCCGGCCACGATGATGGCGTAGCGGGGGGGGGTAGGGCTGGTAGAAGAGGACATAAAAACGTCTGTCATTGCGAGCGTAACGAAGTGGAGCGCGGCAATCGCACCGGAATGAACCCAGAACGAAAGGCGCGGGTATAGTTCTGGT
>CAZZWL010000081.1:0-25809 GCA_964657755.1 uncultured Rhodanobacter sp. | reverse complement strand
TCGGCCGCCACGGTGCGGGACCTGAAAGCCGAAATGCACCTCACGGACTTCACCGGCCTGCTGCCCCGCGAGCTGTTTGCCCTCGACAACCTTGCCAACTGGAAAGGCTGGGTGTTCCTGGTGCTGGGCGGCTTCCTGGTGGGCTTCGGCACGCGCTACGCGGGCGGCTGCACCTCGGGCCATGCCATATCGGGGCTTTCTAACCTGCAATGGGTGTCGCTGGTAGCCGTCATCGGCTTCTTCGCCGGCGGCCTGCTCATGACCTGGGTGATTTATCCGATGATGTTTTAATCCCTTGAATCACCGTTTTATGGAAGCACTTGCCCCCACCGCCGTTGATTTCTGGGATGCCCGCTATGAGGGCGAAACCTACGCCTACGGCACCGAGCCGAATGCCTATTTCCGCCAGCAGCTCGATGCGCTGCCGCCCGGCCGCCTGCTGCTGCTGGCCGAGGGCGAAGGCCGCAACGCCGTGTACGCCGCCAAGCGCGGCTGGCAGGTGACGGCCGTGGATTTCAGCGACGAGGGCCGGGCCAAAGCCCTGCGCCTGGCCGTGGCCCAGGGCGTGCGCCTCGACTACCAGGTGGCCGACCTCACGGCCCTGAGCTGGCTGCGCCCCGGCCACTACGACGCCGTGGGCCTCATCTACGCCCACCTAGCCCCGGCCGACCGCCAGGCGGTGCACGCTGCGGCCGCCGCCAGCCTGGCTTCCGGCGGCCACCTCATCCTGGAAGCCTTCAGCCCCCGGCAGTTGGGCCTGCCCTCGGGCGGCCCCAAGACCGCCGAAATGCTCTACGAGCCGGCCACGCTGGCCGCAGATTTTGCCGGGCTGAACATCTTGGAAAACCACGCGCTGGGCGTGGTGCTGCACGAAGGCAGCTTCCACGCCGGCCCGGCCAACGTGGTGCGCCTGCTGGGCGTGCGCGATTCCTCCTCCGAACTCACTTACTGCATATGAAATATTTCAAATACCTGGTGCTGGGCACGTTGTTCGGCATCATTCTCACCAAAAGCGAAGTCATCAGCTGGTTTAGGATTCAGGAAATGTTCCGGTTCCAAGCCTTCCACATGTACGGCGTCATCGGCTCGGCCATTCTGGTGGGCATGATTTCCATTCAGCTCATCAAGCGCAACCGCCTCAAGTCGATGGACGGTGAGCCCATCGTGCTGGCCGACAAGAAATTCAACCACGGCATCTGGATTGGCGGCTTCATCTTCGGCCTCGGCTGGGCGCTGACCGGGGCCTGCCCCGGCCCGCTGTTCGCACAGCTGGGCAGCGGCATCGGCTCGGCCGCCGTGCTAATTCTGGCCGCGCTGGCCGGTACCTGGACCTACAGCGCCCTGCGCGAAAAGCTGCCTTACTAACCGCTTCACTTTTAACGCCTCCCCGCCATGAAACCCACCGATGAACGGGTGCAGCAGCTGCCCCACCTGGCGCGCCTGCTGATGGTGCTGACGGCGGCCGTGGTGCTGGTCATCGTGGTCGTGGTCACGCAGCTCTATGCCCCGCCGGCCGCGCCCGCGCCCGTGGCGGCGGAGGATGAAGCCACCCAGGGGCCGCCCCCGGCGGGCAGCTACCACCGCCCGGTCCCCCCGGCCCCGGACACGGCCACTATTCCGCGCACGGCGGCGGGCCGCCAGATTCGCTACGGCCGGGAGCTGATTGCGCACACCGCGCAGTACCTGGGGCCGCAGGGCTCGGTGGCGCACCTGACCAACGGCATGAACTGCCAGAACTGCCACCTGCAGGCCGGCACCCAGGGCTTCGCCAACAACTATCTGGCCGTGGCTTCGACGTATCCCAAAATGCGGGCCCGCTCGGGTTCGGTCGAAGGAATTGAAAAGCGCGTGGCCGACTGCATGGAGCGCAGCCTCAACGGCCGGGCCGTGCCCGACAGCAGCCGTGAGATGAGGGCCATCGTGGCCTACATCCAGTGGCTGGGGAAGGGCATTCCCAAAGGCAAGAAGGTGTACGGCACGGGCTTTATGCAGCTGGCCTACCTCGACCGGGCCGCCGACCCGGTGATTGGCAAGGCCGTGTTCGCAGCCAAGTGCCAGAGCTGCCACGGCCCCGCTGGCCAAGGACAGCAGCTGGCCGATAACAGCGGCTACCAGTACCCGCCGCTGTGGGGACCGGCCAGCTACAACGACGGCGCGGGCCTGTTCCGGGTCTCGAACTTTGCCAAATACGTGAAGGCGGCCATGCCCTTCGGGGCCACCTTCGACCACCCACAGCTAACCAACAAGCAGGCCTGGGACGTGGCCGCGTTCGTGAATTCACAGCCACGCCCGCACCTGGCGACGCCCCGCGACTGGCCCGACATCCGCAAAAAGCCGGTGGACCATCCCTTCGGGCCTTACGCGGATAAGTTCTCCGAAAAGCAGCACAAGTACGGGCCGTATCAGCCCATCGAGGACGCCCACCCGCAGCCGGCTAAGGCGCAATAACTCCCTGCTCATGTCTCGTTTCGCATGCCTTTTAGGGGCCGGCTTGCTGCTGGCCCCGGCCGCCGCGTGGGCACAACACGCCGAGCCGGCCCTGGCGCGCCCCGTGACCGGCCGCACCCAGCTCACCCCCTACCCCACCCCCGCGCTGGCCGATACCGTGCGGGCGCGCACCCTGTCCGAAGCCTTTAGCCGCGGCCGCTGGCACGGCCGCCTGCGCAACTACACCATGGCTACCTGGAACCAGGGCACCCGCCCCGACTATTTTGCCAACGGCCTGGGCACGGGCCTGCGCTTCGAGACGGCTCCACTTTATGGCTTTCAGCTAGGGGCCGGTGGCTTTGCCTGGGCGAGCGTGGGCTCCGACAACATACTGACCGCCGACGCGGCCACCGGGGCCGTGAGCCGCTACGAAATAGGCTTGTTCGACGTGGCCGACCCCAGCCGGCGCCAGCTCGCCGGGCGGGCCGAGGAGCTGTTCGTGCGCTACCGGTTCCGGCAGTCGGCGGTCACCTTCGGCCGGCAGCTGCTCAACACCCCGCTGCTCAATGCCCACGACGGCCGCCTGAGCCCCGGCTACGCGCAGGGCCTGTGGCTGGAGTTCCGGGAGCTGCCGGCCACCACCCTCACCGGCGGCTGGCTTACGCACATAGGACCCCGGTCCACCACCGGGTGGTATTCGGTGGCCAACGCCCTCGGGCTCTACCCCATGGGCGTGACCGAAGCCGGCCAGCGTGCCAGCTACGCCGGCAACCTGAGTAGCCGGGGCCTGGGCGTGCTGGCCCTGAGCCGGCAGTGGAGCCCGCGCACCACCACCCAGGTCTGGAACTACTACGCCGACAACCTGTTCAACGCCACCTTTGCCGAGCTGACCACCGGCCGGGCCGTGGGCGTGGGGCAGCTCACGCTGGGCGCGCAGTACCACTACCAGCGCACCGTGGGCACCGGCGGCAACGCCGACCCGCGCCTAGCCTACAGCGTCCCCGGCCGCCAGGCCCACGCCCTGAGCGCCCGCCTGGGCTACCAGCGTGGCCCCTGGAGCCTGAGCGCCAACTACACCCGCATCACCCGCACCGGGCGCTTCCTGTTTCCGCGCGAATGGGGCCGCGAGCCGTTCTACACCTTCCTGCCCCGCGAGCGCACCGAAGGCCTGGGCGGCCTGGATGCCGCCGCCGTACTGGGCGGCTATACCTTCGCCCGGGTGCCGGGCCTGAAAGCGGAAGTCGGCTACGGCCACTACTACCTGCCCGACGTGCGCGACACCCGCCTCAACAAGTACGGCCTGCCCTCCTACCAGCAGCTCAACGCCTCGCTCACCTACCCGTTTGCCGGCTGGGCCCGGGGCCTGCGCGGGCAGCTGCTCTATGTGTACAAGGGCGCGCTGGGCAACACCTACGGCGAAGACCGCTACATCGTGAACAAGGTGGACTTCCACCAGCTCAACGTCATTCTGAATTACGACTTTTAGGGCCGCTAGGCCGCTCCCATCCACTCCCAATCCCCTGCTTTCATGCTGACCCTTCGCCCCCTGCTCACCGCGCTGCTACTCACTGGCGCGGCCCTCACAGCCACTGCCCAAACACCCGCTACGATGCCCGCTACTCCCCCCGCCACCGCGCCGGCTACCACTGCCCCCGTGCTCACGCCGCCTAACGCCGCCTTTGCGGCCAAAGCCGCGCAGTTTCAGGGGGCACCGGCCACCAAAGCCCACTACCGGGCCGTGTACCAGCTCGATAGCAGCGACCCCAAGCTCATCAACCAGACGCTGCACAACATGAAAAATGCGCTGGAAGACCCACGCCTGAAGGGCAAGCTGGAGTTGGAGCTGGTGGTGTTCAGCGGCGGCACCGTGGTGTTCAGGAAAGACCAGCCCTACGAAGCCGACGTGCTGGCCCTGCAACAAGCGGGCGTCGTGCTGGCACAGTGCGCCAATTCGCTGAAAGCCTACAAGCTGACCAAGGACGACATGCTCCCCTACATTTCCATCGTGCCTACCGGCAACGGGGAGCTGATTATTCGCCAGGCCGAGGGTTGGGTGCTGGTGCACCCCTAACCAAATCCATTGCCCACTCTTCCAATGAAGACTCCTCAACTCGGTTTGCGCGAAAACTGGCGGCAATTCAGCCTGCTGGTCCTTGTTAACGCCTTCGTGGGCGGCATGGTGGGGCTGGAGCGCAGCATCCTGCCCCGGCTGGCCGAGCAGGAGTTCCACCTGGTGGCGCGCTCGGCCATTCTTTCCTTCATCGTGGTGTTCGGCCTCACCAAGGCCGTGGCCAATTACTACGCCGGGGCCTGGACCAACCGGATTGGACGCAAAAACCTGCTGGTTATCGGCTGGCTCTTCGGGCTGCCGGTACCGCTGCTGCTGCTCTGGGCGCCCACCTGGGGCTGGGTGATTGCGGCCAACGTGCTGCTGGGCCTCAATCAGGGCCTGGCCTGGTCGAGCACAGTAGTGATGAAAATTGACCTCGTCGGCCCGAAGCAGCGCGGCCTGGCCATGGGCCTGAACGAGTCGGCCGGCTACCTGGCCGTGGCGGCCACGGCCTTCGCCTCCGGCTGGCTGGCCACCGAATACGGGCTGCGCCCCTACCCGTTTTACCTGGGCATTGTATTGGCAGTGCTGGGCCTGCTGGGCTCACTGCTGGTGCGCGATACCCGCCACCACGTGGCGCTGGAAGCGGCGCAGGCCCCGGCCACGCCGGCTGGCCCGCCGCTCTCCTTCTGGGACGTGACGTGGCGGCACCCCAACCTGGGCTCAGTCACGCAGGCCGGGCTGGTGAACAACCTCAACGACGGCATGGTGTGGGGCCTGCTACCGCTGCTACTGGCCAGCAAGGGCTTCACCCTGACGCAGATTGGCACCGTGGCGGCCGTGTACCCGGCCGTGTGGGGCCTGGGCCAGCTGCTCACCGGCCCGCTGGCCGACCGGCTCTGTAAGAAAGACCTGCTATTCTGGGGCATGCTGCTGCAAGGGGCGGTGCTGCTGGCCATGCTCTTCACCGATACCTACCCAATGTTTGTGCTGCTGGCGGCGCTGCTGGGCGCGGGCACGGCGCTGGTGTACCCCACGTTCCTGGCCGCCGTGGCCGAGTACGCGCCCCTGACCCAACGGGCGCACAGCGTGGGCATTTTCCGTTTCTGGCGCGACGCGGGCTACGCCATCGGCGCGCTGCTCACGGGCATCTTGGCCGATGCCTTTGGGCTGGGGGCCGCGCTGGCGGCCATTGGCGGGCTCACGGTGCTCTCGGCCCTGGTCATCCAGCGGCGCATGTATTGCTTACCCGTAGCGGATGAAGCCGACCCCGCCCGAAGCTGTTCCCGGCCAGTGCCCGCTGCGAATTATGAACCTGGCCGCGGACCAAGCAATAGTTTCAGGACCAGCTTCAGCGTAGCCTGATACTAGTCAAATAGGCTACTGCCCGGCTGGCTAACGGGCCATGTAGCCGTACTGCGATTGGCTCGCGCCATTCCAAGCCAACAGCGAGTAGCTGCTGACTTGAACCAGTCAGCAGCTACTCGCTGTTGGCGGGCTATGTGTGAGCACCATAAACCAGCGCAGAAACTCCAACGCTTTGGCATTTATTTCGCCGTTGGCATTCTGCTGGTAATAAGCCAATATTACTATCCGTGAGCCCACTTATATGCGGGGGCCAGGCCGACGATTTTCTGGGGGCTGGGGCGTAGCCTCATGCTTCGGGGCAGTGCTTGGGGTGGGATTGCCTAATACCTGCACCGCCTGGCGCAGCTGCTGCACGGCGGGAGAATCTTTCAGATTCACCAGCTTGTCCACCACGGCCAGCACCTTGTCCACGTTTTCGCGGTTCAGGCCCGAAAGCTCCGGTTTCTTCACCAGTTGCCGGCTGACTTCCTGCAACCGGGCCGCGTCCAGATTCGCCGCACTCTCCCGCAGGTCATGCACCAGCTGGCCAGCAGCCTTGATAAATGTTTGCCGGGCCAGGTCGTGGGTCGGGGAATCACTCGGCACCAGCGGTGGGCCGGCCTGGCGCTGCTGCTCCTGCGCGATGGCAAGTTGCCGCCGCTCCGCCGCATCCGCTACCGGCTCGATGACCGTGGCCTGGGGATTTTGCCGCAACGCATCGAGCGCGTCGCTGATGGCGGGCAGTTGCGGTGAATCCAGCCGGTAGCGCAGCGTGAGCTCCGTGGCAATTTCGCGGGGCACATTTGATTCCAGCTTGATGGCGTGGTGTATGGTGAGGCCGACCCGTTCAATATTTTCTCTCAAAGCGGGGAGCAGCGCCACGGCATCGCGGCTTTCCCGCAGTTCTACCACCAGCAGCCGCTCTCCCTGGCTCCGGGCCTGGGCCTGCGCCTCGTGCAGCTGCGTGATTTTGCCGCGGCCCTCGATGGGTGGGTTGTCCCAGTGCTGCTGGCCGAAGCCGTACTGGTCATCGTCGACGCCACCGAGTTCGCGCTGCACCACCCGCTGCAGCTGGTCTTGCTTAAGGTCCTGGTTCCAGTCTTTGCCTTGGCTCTTCACAAGCTCCACGCGGTGCTCAAAGGCCAGCGCCTGGCTGGCCGCCTGGTTGAAAGCGCCCAACGCCTCGCGGCTCATCGGCACGTGAAACTGATAGGTATGAGCTCCTAGCTTGTTGGAGTGAATCAGCTCGTCGCGCAGGGTCTGGCTGCTGGCCGGATTGCCCGGCTCCCCGTTTTCCTGGGCGTACTGCCGGGCCGTCTGGTCGTTGTAGCTTTTGAGGTGTTGGCTGAGCGCCTGCACGCCGGCCGGGTGGGCCGCCGTGATTTCGACGGTCAGCCGGTGCTCGTGTTCCCGGACCACTTTCATCGGGTTCTGCTCGCTGGCCAGACCCGCCAGCAGGCGGGTATCGAAGTGGTGGCCCTGGGTATCGTTGTCAAACGCGGCGCGGACAGCCGGAATATGCTCCTCGCTGAGCAGCCGCTTCAACTCGAAAATCTTGTTTTGGGTGAGCGTGCCGGCCGTCGAGGCATACAGGGCGCTTTCGCCGGGGTGCAGTTGCGCGTAGGACAGCGTATCGAGGGCCGATTCACTAACTACCAGCACCGCCGCCGGCCGGCCCTCGGGCGGCTTGCTCAGCCACAGCGAGCGGGTGAACTGGCTTTCGGGAGCCTGGCCCTTGAAGCCCTCGCCTTTCAATTCCAGCCCCACCACCCGCCCCTCATGGTAAGCTGGGAAAGCGGTGTTGACGTAGGTTCTGGCCGGCATTCCCTCCTTCTGCACCGTGTAGAGCTGGTTGAGAATGCGGCCCGCGAACTGCGGGTTGGCAATCGTGCTTTTGGTAATACCGCGCCCTTCCAGGTAAGCCGTGTTTTCGAGCGGCCGGCAGTGCTGGGTGTAGATGCTGTGGAATTTCTCGCCCGGCGCGGTTTCAGCGATGGGCGGCAGGTCGAGCCGGGGCCGCTGCGCCTCGGGCAGGTTGAGATAGGCGCGAAAATGGTCGTTGACCGACTGCCAGAGGTTGCGGCCCGGCAGCGGACCAAGGCCGGCAATACGGTCGGAGCTGACCCGGTTTTTCATCCAGTCGATGACGCTGCCCTTGTCGCGGTCGTCCTGGGCGTTGAAGTACATCCAGTCGCCGCCCCGGCCTTTGAACACCACCAGCGTGTCATCGCCCTCAAAAACGTGCCATTTGCCTTTGCCCAGGTGCTCGCCTTTTCGGAGGTTGTAGCCGAAGTGGCTCAGAAGCTCGGGCAGCTCAACCTGCTCCTTAATCTTCTGGAAGGTGAGTTCGTGTTGCATGGTAAAGCGGAATAGTTCGGAGAATGGAAGGCAGAAAAAAGAAGCCCGGAAGAGGGCTTCCGGGCTTATAGGGTGAGAAATAGAGGTTTGGAGGGAGGCCCGGCTAGTGGCGGGGTCCCCGGGTTTTCACCTGGGGCGCTTCGGCTTTCACGGGGGCCGGGGCCACGGTCGGGGTGGTGGCTTTCACCGTCTGCTCGGCCCGTGGGGCCTGGCGCTGGCCCAATTCGTGGGCGGCCGGTTTCACCTCGATGCAGGCCTTGGCGGCATTCACCTGCACGGTGCCGTCGAACTTCTGCCCGCCGTTGCCGCTGGCCATGTTGGCCAGCGCAACCACCTTGCCTTCGCGCAGGTCGTGGCTCTGCTCGGGCGTGAGTTTGACGCCGGCCACGATGTCGTGCAGCGTCACTTTGTCTTCGGGCAGCACCACGACCTTATTCATGGCCTTATCCACGGCCACGTAGCCGTTGAACTCGCGGCCCTGCTCGTCCTTGAGGCCCCGAATCAGGCCGGCGTTGCCCTCGGTTTCGAGCCGCTGGCGCTGCTCGGGCGTGAAGGGCTGCCCGCCAATCTCGTTGGGAATAACCAGCTTTTCCTGGGGCAATTCCATTTTGAGTGTGGCCGTGCCGTCGGCCTCGCGGTGGAGCACCATCTTGCCTTCGAACTTCACCGGCTCCTGCCCTTCCTTGCCCGCGACCTGCATGGGCAGCAAGTCGGTTTTCTCGCCGCTGAGCAGCTTTTGCAGCTGTCCGCTGCCCGTTAACTCTGCCAGATTCAGCCCGAGGGAGGCCAGCACTTTCTGCGGCACTTCATCGGCTTTGAACAGTACCGCCGCTGGGGCCGGTACCGCGATGGTCTGGCGGGCGGCCTCCACGCCGGGTTCAGCAGCCACGGCCGGGGCCTTGGCATCCGGGGCCGGCGAGCCGGGCGAAAGCTCCGGCTGGGCCGCCCCGGCGTGCCGGGTCAGGCGGGCCTGCAAGTCCTGGCGGGTTTTCTCGTAGTCGACTTCCAGATTCTGGCGGGTCTTCGGGCCGCCGTTCAGGTGGGCGTAGAAGTTCTTGAGAAAAGCCGACGCGGGGTTGCCGCTGGTGTCGATGTCGAAAATGCTCTTGCCGTCGCGGATGACCTGCTCGGTGGTTTTGCCCTGCTGCTGGGCCAGCTGCTGCACCCGCTGCCCGGCCGCCGCTTGTTGCACCTGCTCTGGGGCCGTGAGGGCGTGCTTGGGCACGGCCGATAGCTGAGCACTGAGCGCGTCCCACTGCTTTACCCCGAACGCCTCACGCACCTGCTTGCTGCGCTGCGGCTCGTAGTCGTCATCGTAGCCCACTTCCTGCCGCCGGGCGGCGGCCTGCTCCGGTTTCTCCACCACGGCCACGCCATTTCCTACCTGGCGGAAGCCTTGCAGGGCCGCTTCGAGTTGGCCCAGCTTGTGCGACTCGGGGTCGTAACTCACCGCGAAGCCGCCGCTAAGTTTGCCGGCCGGGTCGCGCTCCAGCTGCAAAGCGCCCACTGCCACGCCGGCTTCCTTGAGCTGGTCGAGGTAGGCCCGCATTTCCAGCAGCGGGGCCACTTCGTCGCCCTTCTGCTGCCAGGTAATACGCATTTCCCCAACCGGCTCCGTACTGGCCGCGGTATCCGGGGCTGGCGCCACGGGCGGCTGCTCGCTGCTTTGCCCCTCCCCTACCGACTGTTGCCGCTCCGGCGCGTCGGTGCTTTCGCCTACTTCCGCTCGGGCTTCACCTCGTAGGGAATCCGCGTAAGTGGCCCGGCTCTCGTCGGGTCCTTGCTGCGCGCGGTTGGCTACCCCTTCCAGTTCCGCTTCCGCTTCGGTGCGAACAGTACCGGTAGTGATGGCCACCTCGCTGGCCAGCTCCTCGGCCCGCGTTGTTAATTCGGCTTGCTGGGTAGCTGGTGGGGGCACTTGGCCAAATACCTGCAACCGCTGTTCCGGCTCGGTGGCACTGTAGCCCACCCGACCCTGCTCGGTGATTTTCCAGTTATCGCCCACCTTTTCCAGCAGCGTAGGCTTTTCCACCGTGAGAAACTTGTCCTCCCGGCCGGGGAGCCGGTTGGTGGTAAAGGCCCGCATCAGGGCGTGGTCAAAGGCATTCAGCAGTCGACCATCCGCGCCGGGGGCCGGCAGCAGGGCCGCCTGGTTGGGATTGGCGGGATTAATCTGAATCTCATAGAGGGAGTGCCCGGCGGGTTGCCGCTGCAGGCCCTGGCCGCTGAGGTTGCCGTTGGAAGTCGGCACCGCACTCATGTACCAGCGCTCCGGGGTGGGGGTATTCACTTCATCTTGCTCAGCCATAGGAGGAATGGGTAGGTGAATAAAAGCTGCCCTTCCGGCCGGCGCAGGCGCTGCCAGCCCGGAATTCGACGCTGCAAACCTACCGGCCCCCACCAGGCGCTGGGGAGAAAGTTGACGAATGGTCGGAAATGGGTCACGAGGTGCCGGCACACCACACGAACGGCGGAATGGCGCTGCAAAAACTTCGCTTATTTTAGCACTTGCTTAAACACGCAAGTACTACCTTTGCGAAAACTGTTTTTATGGAAACCAACGCCTGCATCCGGGTTTTTGCCGATGCTGACTACATCCGGCAATGCCAGTCACGCCTGGCACTGGCCGGGCCGTCCCTGCAGGCCACGGCCAGTATCCTGGCGCTGGCGGGCAACGAGGTGCGGCTCAAGCTGCTGTATTTGCTGGCGGCCGAGCAGCAGCTGTGCGTGTGCGACATCGCCGACGTGCTCGGCATGACGGTATCGGCCGTTTCGCAGCACCTGCGCAAGCTAAAAGATGGCGGTGTGGTAACCGCCCGCAAAGTCGGCCAAACGGTTTTCTACGCGCTCAGCGAGCTGCACCTGCCCATGCTGCGCCCGCTGTTATCCGAACGCACCGCCTCCCCTACCCTCCAGCCCGCCCCATGAATTCGCCCCCCTCCACCAGCAAGCCCCTGCTCGGCGCGGGGCTACTCACCGCCCTGGCTGCCTCCCTGTGCTGCATCACGCCCCTGCTGGCCCTGGTCGGAGGGTTGGGCGCTTCGGCAGCGGCCTTTTCCTGGCTCGAACCTTTCCGCCCCTACCTGATGGCGCTCACGGTGGGCGTGCTGGGCTTCGCATGGTACCAGAAGCTCAAGCCGGCCTCCGCTACCGATGACTGCGGCTGCGCGATAGATGCCAAGCCGGCATTCACCCAATCCCGGCTTTTTCTGGGAATAGTTACCGGGCTGGCGGTGCTGCTGCTGGCCTTTCCCTACTACGGGGCGCGCCTGTACCCGACCTCGCCTGCCGCCGCGCCGGTCCCAGCAACAAACGGGGCCACGCCGGCCTGGCAAACGGCTAATTATCGCATCAAGGGCATGACCTGCGAGGCCTGTGCCCAACACGTCGAGCACGCGGTGCAGCAGCTGCCGGGCGTGCAGGCCGTCACCGTGTCGTATGCGCAGGGCACCGCACAGGTGCGTTTCGACGCGCACAAAAGTCCGACTGCGCAGGTGGAAAAAGCCATCAACGGCACCGGCTACCAGATTGTCACCCGCAACTAATTCCCGTATGCTCTCCCCCGCACTCAAATCCCCGCAGCTTACTTCCACGCTCACCTGCCCAGTCTGCAAGCACCAGCAAACCGAACAGATGCCCACCGACGCCTGCCAGTACTTTTATGAGTGCCCGGGCTGTCATACCGTGCTCAAGCCCCTGGCCGGCGACTGCTGCGTGTACTGCTCCTACGGCACGGTGCCCTGCCCGCCCATCCAGCAGCAAGGTCCGGGCAACTGCTGCGGCTAGATGCCCCCGGATACACGAACGGCACGAAGCCGGGGCGCAAAACCCGACTCCGTGCCGTCCAAGCGGGCCACCTGTCCAGGCCTTACTTTTCTACTTTCTCCTTAATGAGGTGCCGCAGCGTGGGGTCCTGCCCGATGCGCAGCAACTCGCGGGCGCACAGCTCCTTCACTTCAGTTTTCACGCGGTTGAAATTGGCCTTTATCATTTCCTCGGCCTCGTCCTTACCGGTGGCTGGGTTAATAAAGCTGGTGATATCGGGGATGGGTTGGTAGTCCTGGGCTTCGGCAGTCACCGCCTTCACGTCCACCTTGATGCGAGCGTGGAACACCTTCTGGTCGATTTCCTCGCCGAAGTTGTCGGCCACCGCGCCCACGAAGTTGCCTTGCGTGAGGTTGGCAATGGTGCTGGCCGGAATCATGCTGTCCATCTGGGTGGAGAGGCTGGTGCTGGTTTCGCGCATGTTGATGCTCAAACTCTGGCGCTGCTGCAGAATCTTGCCAAACCGCTCGCTCAACCACTTGCCGCTGTTGCCCGATACCTGCCCGCTGAACACATTGCCCACGGTGTTCTTAATGACTTCGGCCTCTTTCTGGCCGTAGTCGCGCTCCAGCTGCGAGAAATCCTGGAAGCCCAGGCAGGTGCTCACCTTGTTGCTCCGCGCCGTGGCAATGAGGTTATCCAGCCCCTTAAAGTAGATGGTGGGCAGCTCGTCGATGATGATGGAGGATTTGCGCTTGCCCTTCTGGTTCACCAGCTTCACCAGCCGGGCGTTGTAGAGGCCCAGCGCGGCCCCATAGATGGCCTGGCGGTCGGGGTTGTTGCCCACGCAGAGCACCTTGGGCTCCTCGTTGCTGTTAATGTCGAGCGTAAAATCGTTGCCCGACATTACCCAGTACAGTTGCGGCGAGGCCAGCCGCCCCAGCGGAATCCGGGCTGAGGCAATCTGCCCTTCCAGCTGCTCGATGGCGTCTTTCTGGAAGGCCGATACGAAGGGCTTCACCAGGTTCTCAATCTCGGGGTACGAGGCCAGCACCGGGAAAATCTCCTCATAGTCGCGGCTCAGAAACTCGATGACGTGGGGGAAGGTGCAGTACTTGCCTTTCTCGAACAGCTTCAAAAACCAGATGATGGCCGCCACGAAGTTGATGGGTGACTCCACGAAAAAGTCGCCCTGCTTCTGAATCCAGCTCTTGTTGAGATTGAGCATGATAGTCGAGGCGCTTTCGTAGGCGTCCACGATGTCAGTCATCAGCTCCGGCAGCAGCGGATTGCAGCGGTGGCTTTTGCGCGGGTTGTCGAAGTTGATGACGTAGAAGCCCACTGGCTTGTCAAACTTGTCTTGGTGGCGCAGCAGCGTGTTGTAGCAGATGCGGCTTAGGTCGTCAAACTTGTAGTCGTAGATGTACATGCAGAAGCCCTTAGCCAGGTGCTGCCGGATGAACTCATTGATGATGGCAAACGACTTGCCCGAGCCGGGCGTGCCGAGCACCATCGTGGCCCGGAACGGATTCACCACGTTCAGCCAGCCGTGGTGCGGCTTGCCGCGCAGCTGGTACTCAGTGCGCAGGTTCACGGAATACTCGTTTTCCATCAGCCGCTCCTCCTGCGGGAAGCTCTCGTTGGCCTTGTTGAAGATGTCCTTCATCAGGTCGTTGTTGAACAGCCGGCTCAGCCAGGCCCCGGCACTCAGCAGCAGCAGAAAGCCCGCCGACAGCAGCCCGGTATAAAGCGCCGTCGTCAGCCCGGCTCCCAACGCGAAGCCGCGCACCACGTCCGACCCGTAAATCAGCGCCAGCCCAATAGCGGCGTAGCCCGCTACCGAAGTGCCTTTCAGCTTTTCGTTGGCCCGCCCCCGCGTCCCGAGGCAGCTCAACAGCAGAAAGACCACGGCCAGTGTCTTACTGACCCAGCTGGCCTTAAACAGAAAGGTATTCCTGGTAAAGCTCTCCAGCATGTGCTCGACCACGGCCGGCGTCCAGCCCATGCTTTTGAAGTAGCCGAAGCAGTAGTAGTAGATGTTGATGCCCATCAGCACGATGGCAAACAGGCGCATAAACTCCATAATTTTCCGTAACCCTTTTTCGTCTTCCATCGCTTGAAACGCTTGGTGAATCAAGCAACTTACCCCCGCCGGCACCCCCCGACGCGGATTATTTGACGAGCGGTCCAAAGTCAGCGGTGAGGTGCACGCCGGGCACACGAATGAACCGCCCCACCCGTCCGGCCGCTACCGGGCGGGCCCCTTCCGGCGGGGGCGCTTCGTGGGCTCGGGCTGACTGGGCTTCGGCAGCACCGCTGGCTGGTCCGCGCTAAGCGCCTGCGCAACTTCCGGCCTTACCGCCGCCTGCAACCCGGGCGCGTTCAGGGCTTCGCGCAGCTGCGCCCCTTTGTAGCCCACTTCCTGCCCCCGGACTGCCACGCCATTTAGTTCAAAGCTCACGCCCCGCAGGATGCCGCCCTTGTCGTGGGTGTAGCGAACCCCAATCAATTCTTTTTGCAATTGCAAAGCCAGCCACTCTTCCCCTCCCCTACTGGCCTGAGCCAGTAAGGTCTGCAACGCCCGGCTGACCTGCTCCCGCACGGCCTCCTTCGTGGGGTCCAGCGCCCGCAAACTGCGCCGCCGCTCGGGGATGGGTTCCATACCCAGCTCCTGACTTATCTGCCGCGTGATAGCCGGCTGCCGATAGAAGTTATTATCCGTCCGCAGGGCTGGCCCCCCATCAATTGGCACCCGGTTCAGGTAGATGTGAACATGCGCGTGCTTCTTATCCCGGTGCTCATACACGACTACCTGGTGCCGGTCAATGGGCGCGCCAATCAGCTCACAATACCGCTGGGCGGCGGCTACTTTCTGCGCCTGGCTCACCACCTCGCCCGCTTTCCACGAGAGCACGGTATGCCACACCGGCTTCTGAATCTTTTTGCTCTGCGCCGCCACGGCCCGCATGTCCTGCGCCATTTCTTTGGGAGTACCCGGAATCAGATTAGCCACAACTAAAAGCGGGGCTTCCCCCGGCTCCTTGCCCCGGCCCTGGCGCTGCCCCGCCCCATAGGTCAGCGCCCCCTCGAAATCATTACCGGTAGTGGTCTTTGCAATCATACCAGATACCCTCTGATAATGGCCAGCGCCTGCACCAACTGAGCTTCGTGGCTGCTAAAAGACTTACCCGCCTGCGCCAGTCGTGCTATCTGATTCAGATTAGTACCGATGCCTACCAACTGTCGCCGCAGCTCCGGCGGGACACTTTCTTTGACCTCCACGCCCCGGCCCACGTCGCGCAAATAAGCCGACACTTTCTTGTAGCCGGCGGCCGTAGCTTTTGCCTGTAAATCCTTTTTTTCATCTGGGCTCACCCGCACGTCAATACGCAAAGTACGGGCGGTGTCAGCGACATTTTCAGCTTGTTTCTCTAGTTCCATGATGATTCTGGGGACGTTAGCTTACCCAGGTTTGCTAAAACTACTTTAAAATTGCGAAACGCTAAATGCTATACGCTAAACTAGCAAGCCAAGCCATGTGAGCCTGCGAACTTGGCGGTGTCATTGCCTCGGGCAAACGAAGTTTGTCCGGACAATGACATGGCTTGCTGGACGATGAACGAGCTAGTGGAACGAGGGCGTTGCACGGTGCTAGAACTAGGATTAGGATTAAATAGTTTTGCCACAATACAACTTTACCACTTTGCAACTTTACACCTCATGATATCACAAGTTCTGTCAGTCTTATTTTTCATGTGCACTTAGACAATACTGCCACACTACACCATTGCAACTTTGCCACAATACAGCATGAATAAAGGCAAAAGGAAGCAAAGCCAGACTTTTGATTAGTTGCACCAATACACCAAAACAACTTTGCAACTTTACCACAAATCGCGTTTATAAATGTTTGCCATAAAGTTGCTTTGCAACAACGCAACTTGTTACCTTCGCCACATTACAACTAAACAACAGTGCCACATGCAAACTTTGTTGTCTTGCAACTTTGAAACTAGGCAACTATTTTCTTTTGCAACAAAGCAACTTTATTGCCTTGCACCATTGCACCTAAGTGGCCATGCAACAAGGCCACTTTGCAACTAGCAATCCATCGTCTTCAAACCTTCTGGCTCTTCGCATGAATCAACCCCACGTACTCGCATTTGCCACCCAGAAGGGGGGCGCTGGTAAGTCAACCATCGGCACCCACATGGCCTCGGCGCTATGCTACTACTATGGCTACAAGGTGGCCATGGTGGACTGCGACTACCCGCAGAACTCCCTGCACGCTTACCGCCTCGAAGAGCAGAACCGGCTGCAGTCGGAAGCGCCGTTTCAGGCCCGCCTGCTGAAGCAGGGCATCCCGCCTTATCCGGTCATCATTTCAAGCGTGGAGAAGGCCGTGAGTTCCATCGAAGGGTTGTTTGAGCAGGACTACGATTTCATCCTAGTGGATACGCCCGGTACGGTGAACGTGGTGGGGCTCCCGGAGCTGCTTCGGCTGGTGGACTACATCTTCCTGCCGATTGAGCCGGACAAGGGCTCAATTGCCTCAACCATGTCCTACATGGGCATCCTGGGTCAGTTTGTGCAGTCGCGCGATGAAGACTCCAACCTACTGGGCTTCTACGCCTTCTGGAACAAGTTCGTGAAATCCGAGAAGAAAGGGATTTATGACAAGACGGAGGAGCTGTTTCAGGAGAAAGGCCTGCCCTTGCTCAAGAGCCGGGTGGAGCTGCTGATGACCTACAAGGAAAACCGCTCCACGATGTTTCCGCTGCCGGAGCGCGACCTCAGCCGCCTCGGCTTGGGTCAGCTCATCCTGGAAATTTTGACCCTCGTGGTAGGGGAGGGGGCCGTCACGCCCTCGGGTAAAACCATTGCGTTTACGGCCCCGGCCGTCGAGTCAGCCCCCGGCGCGTAGTCCCACGGTTCATCCGCCGCTGCTTTTCTCTTAAACTCCAAGTCTGCATCCTCCCTTCGTCATGGCCAAAGCCTCCACCAAGAAACCCAAACTCACCCCGGAAGAACAAATGGCCGAGCTGGCCCGCCTGACGGGCTCCGTCGCGGCCATCAGCCACATGGGGACCAGTCAGCCCTTCGTACTGCCCGCCCCGGCCCCGGAGACGACGCCCACGCTGGCGGCTTCGGCCCCGGAGCCGGCCGCGGTGCCCGTCGAAGCCGCGCCCCCGGTGGAAGCAGTAAAAACGGAACAGTCGGTGCCGGCCGTACCCGTTACCGCCACGGAGCCCGCGCCTGCGGCGGCTCCCGCGCCAGCCGTCAGTGCAGCTGTGCTGGAACCAAAGGGAGAAAAAGCATCGGCCGTGGTGGCACCAGCACCGCCGGCCGCTCCGGCGGCGGCGGCACCCGTTGAAGATGACCTGGAAGAAGAGGTTGAAGTGGAAGCGGCGCCGACGCCAGCTGCCACGGGGGACGGCAAGGACAAACTGGACCTTACTTCCCTCTTTGCGGATTCAGCGGATAAGAAGACCTTTCAGATTCGCATCACGGCCAGCCACCAGCAGTTTTTCCAGCAAATGGGCCTGCTGCTGGGCGGGGGAGCTTCCTCGACCGATGTGATTCACAACATCCTCGCCCAGTTCAAGGCGGCGAATGAGGCCCAGATTCAGAAGGCCTTTCAGCGGCAGCTGCGCCAGATGATGTCGCCCAAAAAGTAAGCGTATCCGTTAGGGGCTATTTCGCCGGCCCGGCTCTATTGGGGGCCGGACGGTTCTTCCATCCCTATTTCAAACTATCCCTCCGCTGCCGGCCCACCTGGGCAGGGTAGGGGAGGGGCCCTATTCTCTACCAGCAATGCGCAGCAGCTCCTCCATTCCCAGCCCCCAAGGCGCGTCGAAGCGACGTGGCGGGCGGTAAGCGTTTGACCGTGCTGGCCCTGCTGTTGGCCGGTACGGTAGCCCGCGCAACCTGTTTGCCGGCCAAAAACAGCCTGGCCTCGCCCGGGGACAGCGCCACCGTTGACTCACTGCGCGCAGTGGCCCGGCGACCACAGCTGCCGGACTCGGTCCGGTTTCAGACGCTGCGCGCGCTGAGCGACGCGCTCTTTGCGCAGGATGAGCGGGAGGCTCGCCGGGTGGGGGAGCAGGCCGTACAGCTGGCCCGCCACCGGCGGGACTGGCCGGGCGTGGCCGATGGCTTGTACCAGTTGGTGGTGAACTGTGAGCGGGCCGCCGACTACGTGGCGGCCATGCAGTACAGCCAGGAAGGCGCCGGCGTGGCCAGGGTGCACCAACTCCCTGACGAATGGCGCTTCACCCAGTGTATGGGGCTGGTTTCGGTCGATACCAAGGACTTCGCGGCCGGCTTGAAGTACATGCGGCAGGCTTACCAGCAGCAAGGCACTACGGGGAACGTGCCGCCCCGCGAGCGGGGCGGGCTGCTGCTCAACCTGGCCAACACCTTTCTGGTCATGCAGCGCTACGACTCGGTGCTGCACTACGCGACCCGGGCGTTGCCCTACATGCAGCGGGCGAAGGATGCCCGGGGCCTGGGCTACGTGTACCAGTTCCGAGGCGAGGTGTACGCCATGATTCAGCCCCAGACCAGGGCCACGCTGGATTCAGCGGCCACGAACATGAACCGGGCCCTGCGCATCATGCAGCGCCATGGGTTTCGGCCCCAGACGGTCAGCTCGGCGCTGGCGCTGGCCCGCGTGTACCGGTTGCAGGGGCAGCCGGCCGTCTCGCAGCGCATGGCGGAGCTGGCCCTCACCCTGGCCCGCGAGCTGAAGATGCCCGACTACGAGGCCGACGCGCTGGCCAACCTGGCCTGGGCGCACGCCGACCAGGGCCGGATGCGCCGCTCCTTCGACCTTGACAACCGGGCGCAGGACCTGCGCGACTCCCTGTTCAACGGTGACAAGGCGCAGGCCCTGGCCCAGCTGCAGGTGCGCTACGACGTGAAGCTGCTGACGGAACAGAAGCGGGCCGCCGAGTTTGAGCAGCGCAGCCAGCGGGCGCAGCTGCACTCGCTGTGGCTGCTGCTGGGCGGGCTGACGACGACCATCGGGGTGGGCAGCTGGCTGTACTGGCGGCTGCGCCGGCAGAAAGCCCTGCTGGCCGTGGCTAACCAGGCCAACTGCCGGTCCGTGGCCGAAAAAGAAGTACTGCTGCAGGAAATTCATCACCGCGTGAAAAACAACCTGCAGCTGGTGAGCGGCCTGCTGGGCTGGCAGGCGACCGCCCTGCCCGAACCCGCGTTGGTGGCCGCGCTGGATGCCAGCCGGGTAAGAATTCAGAGCATGGCTTTAGTCCATGAATTCTTATATCAAGCCGATAATCTGGCTGAAGTACGCATGGACCAGTACCTGCGCGAACTGCTTGATTCTCTGAAAACGGCGCTTACTACGCCCGAGCAAACCATCCGGCTGAGTACGGACCTGGCCCCGGTAATCATGAGCCCCAAAGAGGCCAGCACGCTGGGCCTGGTGGTGAACGAATTGGTGACTAATGCGTACAAGCACGCTTTTCGGGGCCTTCCCGAGGGCCACCTGCACGTTTCCTTCGCTAGTCGTCCCGGCGGCTTTCAACTCACCGTCGCTGATGACGGGGGCGGAATGCCGGCCGGCGACGCCCCAGTCAAAGCCCACTCCCTGGGCATGCAGCTGGTCCGCACGCTCACCAAACAGCTGAAAGCGAAGCTGGTGGTGACCCGTTCCTTTCCCACGGGCACGCATCTGGAGGTCACTCGTGAGTGACGAGGCTCCCGGTGCGTCCCTTATCCCACCCTATGTCTACCATTCTCATAGTTGAAGATGAATTGCTTATTGCCGCTGAGATAGAACGCACGCTGGTTCGGCTGGGGCACACCCCGCTCGAACCCGTCGACAACAGCGATGAGGCCCTGCGCGTGCTGGCCACCCAGCCCGTGGAATTGGTGCTGATGGACATCAACATTGCCGGCGACTGCGACGGCATCGCGGCGGCCCTGCTCATTCGCCGGCAGTTTGCCGTACCGGTGGTGTTTCTCACGGCCCGCTCCGACGCCGACACCCTGAACCGCGCCAAGCTGGCCCAGCCCTACGGCTACCTGGTCAAGCCCTTCACCGATGATTCGCTGCGAGTGCAGGTGGAATTGGCGCTCTACAATGCCTACCAGGCCGGCCCCACCGGCCCCGTTCTGGACACGGCCAATGCCGCCGGCACGGAGGTGCTGGGGACGGCCGAGCGCTGCCCCAAGTTCAAGGACTATCTGTTTGTGCGCAAGGGCTCCGGCCACGTCAAGGTGCTGCTCGCCGACATTCTCTACTTCGAGGCTCTGCAGAACTACGTGCGCATGCACACCGTGCGGGAAAGCTTCGTGTTCGACTCCACGATGAAGGAGCTGGAGCAGAAGCTGCCCGACCAGTTTTTCAAAACCCACCGCTCCCACATCGTGAACCTTGACCACGTGCAGGCCTACGAGGAAAGCAGCGTGCTGCTGGGCAAGGAATACGTGCCGGTGAGCCGCTCGTGCAAGGACGAGCTGAAAAGCCGCATTCACCTGGTGGGATAGGATGAAAGCCCGCCGTTTTGCCGGAAAACGTTGCTACCTAGCCGGCTCGCTACCTGCCAGCGGATGAATTGGGTATGGTGGAAAGCGAAATTTCAACTTCGGCGGGGAGTCGTTCGTTTAACCGGGCAGCACTTGACTTGGCCTATGGTCCTTCTACCCCGCATCACCTGGTTTCGCATCGCGGCGGCGTGGGGGCTGTTTACGCTCTTTATGCTGGTGCTGGCGTATGCGCAGGCCCTCACGGGGGTCACGCCCCTGGTCTGGCGCACGCTGCTGCTAGCCCCCCTGATTTATGGCCTCATTGGCACGCTGCTCACGCCGCTGGTCTTCGGGCTGGCCGCACGCTTCGACTTAACGGCGGGCCGGTCCCGCTGGCTGCCCTACCTGCTGGTGCACGCGGTGGCCAGCGTGGTCATTACAATTGCTTACCGGGGGCTGTTTCTGAGCATGCTGTACTTAGTGGGCATTTCTTCGGCCCCCGTTTCGTGGGCGGCGGTATTGTCGACGGTAAACTTCTGGGTCCCCATCTACTGGATGGTGCTGTTCGTGGCCTACGCCCTCGATTACCACGACAAGTGGCAGCGGCGCAACCTGGAAGCCGTTCACTTACAGGTGCAGCTGGTGCAGGCCCAATTGCAGGCGCTCAAGCAGCAGCTCAACCCGCACTTTCTCTTCAACACCCTCAACGCCATTGCCACCCTCATCGGCGACGAGCCCAGAAAGGCGCAGAGCGTGACGGCCAAGCTCGGCGAATTCCTGCGCATGGTGCTCGACCACGCCGATGCGCAGCAAGTGCCGCTGGCCCAGGAAATGCACTTTTTGCAGCTCTACCTGGAAATGGAGCAGGTGCGGTTTTCCGACCGGCTGGCCGTGACCTTCGCGGTGTCCCCGGCGGCGCTGCCGGCCGTGGTGCCGCACCTGCTACTCCAGCCGCTGGTGGAGAATGCCGTCCGGCACGGCCTGAGCGCGGCGGGGGTGGGCACCATCCACATTCAGGCCGACCGGCAGGGCGAGTTTTTAGTGCTGGAAGTGCGGGATTCCGGCCCCGGCCCTAAGCCGGATGGCCCGCGTGGTGTGGGCCTGGCCAACACCGAGCAGCGCCTACGGGCGCTCTACGGGGAGCGGTACGTGTTGACTCTGGGCCCGGCCCCCGGCCAGGGCACGGTGGTCCACATTGAGCTGCCTTTTCTACTCTAACCACTGCTGCTGACCATGGACCCCATCCGCACCGTGATTGTCGACGATGAGCCCCTGGCGCGCCGACGCATTCGGCAGCTGCTGGCCGACGCCGCCGGCTTTGTTGTGGAAGGCGAATGCACCAACGGGGCCGAGGCCGTGGCGGCGCTGTCCGGGGACGCCGCCGTTGACCTGGTGTTTCTGGATGTGCAGATGCCGGATTTTAGCGGCCTTCAGGTCTTGCAGCAGCTGTCCGCCTTCGCGCTGCCGCTGGTGGTTTTTGTCACCGCTTACGAC
Source organism: uncultured Rhodanobacter sp. (assembly GCA_964657755.1). Lineage (GTDB taxonomy): Bacteria > Bacteroidota > Bacteroidia > Cytophagales > Hymenobacteraceae > Hymenobacter. Next base: position 3,875 of record CAZZWL010000081.1, on the reverse strand, counting down.
CGCTACACGCTGCAGGCCTTTGAGGCGCACGCCGTCGATTACCTGCTCAAGCCGCTGGACCCGGACCGGTTCAGCCGCTGCCTGGCGCACCTGCGGCACCGCATCCGCCAGCAGCGGGCCGGCACGATGCCGCCGCCCTGGGAAGCTCTGCTGCGCACGCTGCCACCGGCCCCGGCTGCCCTGGCATTCCCGACGCAGCTGCTTATCAAGCAGCCGGGCCGCTTGTACTTCGTGCCCGTGGCCCAGGTGCAGTACCTGGAGGCAACCGGCAACTACGTCACCGTCCACGCGCAGGGCGAACCGCATCAGCTGCGCTCCACCTTGAGCCAGCTGGAGCGGCAGCTGGACGCGGCCCGGTTCCTGCGCATCCACCGCTCCCTGATTGTCAACACCCAATTCATTAAAGAGCTACGCCCCTGGACGCACGGTGAATACTTGCTCACCCTGCACGATGGCACGCACCTGACCTCTTCGCGCAGCTGCAACGAAAGCATTCAGCAGTTTCTGAAGCAATTCGCTTCATAAGGTCTAGAGCTTGTAGGCACCGCAGGCCCCAAAACGGGCAATCTGTCCCGGCAGAAGGCCATTCCGTCCCAGCCCAGTTTAGGTGATGGTCAAATATCCGTACGCCGGCCTATAACATTGCGTAGTACAGACAAAAGGGTTTGACGAAGCAAATTCTTTTGTCTGTACTACGACATTTACATGCCAGTTGCTACCATCTTTCAGTCTTCTGCATCCCAGGCAGACATCCCCCGGCAGTGGTCACCGCCGGGAGAGTCACTGCTTACAATCACGTCAGAAAATCCTGTTTTTTTGGCGGGCGAAGACCGGGAAGCCGCCCTTGTCGCGCAACTGGTTGCTCGTGACGAACGGGCCTTGCGCGTGCTCTACGACCGATACGCCAACAACCTGCTGACGGTGATTCTGCGCGTGGTGCACGACAAAGCCTTGGCCCAGGACGTTCTACAGGAAGGCTTGCTCAAAGTCTGGCTCAGCATTGCCAGCTACGATGCCTCGCGGGGCCGCCTCTTCACCTGGATGGTGCGCGTATGCTGCAACCAGGCCATCGACGCGGTGCGCAGTCCCCGGCACCGCTTCAACTCCGCTGCCCAATCGCTCGATGGAGCCGGGGTCCAGCGGGCCCAGGCCGCGACCAGCTTCAACCCCGAGCACATCGGTTTGCGCGAGCTGCTGCTGCACCTCAAGCCCCGGCAGCGCGAGGTCATCGACCTGCTGTATTTCGGCGGCTGCACCCAGGCAGAAGCCGCCGAACAGTTGGGCATTCCCCTGGCCACCGTAAAAACCCGCGCCCGCGCTGCCCTGCTGGTGCTGACCCGCTTTTCCAATTGAGCACCTGTATTCCAACTGGCCACTGCCAACTGTACACCATTGTCATTTTCTTTTAACCCCTAACGCCTCCCTTGATGGCCCACTTTCATCACTTCCGAGTGCCCGCCCTGCTCGTTTCCGGCCTGGCGGTCGTAGCGGCTGCCGCCTGCCAGGGCGGGGGCACGACCCAGACCAATAATGAGGCGGCCACGGCTCAAAAGGCCGATACCACGCAGGCCGGGGCTCCTTCCCCGGCTTTGCAAGCGGGCAATATTGAGCGGGGGCGCGAGGTATTTCGCCACGAAACCTTCGGGGATGAAGGCTTCTGGACCGACGCCGCCCGCATGCCCCAGGGCATGAAAGCCGCCCGGCTGACGGTGCTCGACGCGTTGAAAGCCGGCGTCAACTTCGATGTGGAGGCCATGCCGGCCGACTTGAGAGCGACCCTGGCCAGTGAGGTAAAAACGGACCACTCGCCCGCGAAGGCGCCCAGGCTCAACGACCCGGCCACCCTCGATGCGCTGGTGAAGGCCAACGCCGTCATCGGCATGGTACCCAAAGGCGCGAAAGTGGGTGTCACCTGCGCCCTGTGCCACACCATCACCGACAAGTCGATGTACGAGTTGACGGGTAAAGGCACTATCGGCAAGCGTATTGACGGGCCGACGCAGCACGCCCTCAACGTGGGCAAGCTGCTGGCGACCTGCGCGAACACGCGGGCCTTTTTTACCACCGCGCAGCTACAGATGCCCGATGGCAGCACCATCGGCCGGGCCGCCAAGGGCCTGACGGCCAAATCGACGGAAGCCGAGTTCGACGCCTATTTTAGCAACCCGAAGTATTACCCCATCGGCTCGTTTGACGACTCCCCGGACGGGGTAGGCAACCCGGTTCACATTGCGCCCTTTTTCCGGCAGGATTTGGCCGCACCCTACGGCTCGTCGGGCCAGAACAGCGACCTGAACGACTTCAACAACACGGTGTACACGGCCCTGTTCGACCAAAGCAACCTGCTCTCGGATGGCGGCCGGCAGTTCATTCACACGCTGGGAGCGGCCGCTGGCGACTCGATGCTGGCCGGCTACACCAAGGTGCTGGCCGCCACGGGCGTCACGGGCTACCCCTACGTCACGGCCGCGCTCAAAGGCAAGCCCGGCGAGCCGCCCACGCCCACCGGCAAGCGCGTGGAGGAGCAAAAGCTGCGCGACCTGCAAGCCTACGTCAACAGCCTGCAGGCCCCGAAGGGCGTGGTGACCAGCACCGCGCTGGTGGCCAGCGGCCGGGCGCTGTTCGTGGCGCAGAACTGCACCTCGTGCCACAACACCAACCAGGGCGCGGCCGTGCAGTCGAAGCTGGTGGCGATGAACGTTATCTGGCCCGGCTACGCGCCCAAAGTCATTGCCCAGCGCAAGGCCCCACTGACGCCCATTCAGAACGCGCCCGGCACCTTCGATGACAAAATGGTGGTGGTGGATGCCAGCCCCGGCGGCGGCCCGCGCGGCAACGCGCTGCCCCTGCTGCTGGACCTGGCCCGCAAGCCGGTTTTCCTGCATGATGATTCGGTGCACAGCCTCGACGAGCTGCTAAATCCCAAACGCGGCAAAACGGCCCCGCATCCTTTCTACGTCGTCACAGCTTCCCAACGCACCGAGCTGGTGGCGTATTTGAAAAGTTTGGACACCGACAGCAAGTAGGGTCGCGGCGGCCAGTATGCAGCTGCGCAGGACTTTGCTGCTACCCGCCTCAAAGCGGCCTTTCAATCAGGCAATCCATTTCCCATCGTTCACCATTTTCCAATCTCATGAGTTACATCAAAGCCGGCCAGGACGCCAACGGCGAAGACATCAAGCTGCACTACACCGACCAGGGCCAGGGGGCCGTGGTGGTGCTCATCCACGGCTGGCCCCAAAGCCACGAGGCCTGGACCTACCAGCTGGGCGAGCTGCCCAAGCACGGCCTGCGCGTGGTGGCCTACACCCGCCGCGGCTTCGGCAACTCGTCCAAGCCTTTTGAGGACTACGACTACGACACGCTGGCCGACGACCTGAAAGCCGTGCTCGACACGCTGAACCTGCAGAACGTGACGCTGGTGGGCTTCTCAATGGGCGGCGGCGAAGTGGCCCGCTACATGAGCCGCCACGGCGGGGCCCGCGTGGCCAAGGTGGCCTTCGTTTCGTCGGTGACACCTTACTTGCTGAAAACCGATGCCAACCCCGACGGCGTGGATAAGGCCACGTTCGACGACATTCAGGCGAACATTACCAAGGACCGGTTCGGCTTCTTGCGAACCTTCGGCAAGCAATTCTACGGCGACGGCCCGCTGAGCAACCCCGTGAGCCAGGCCGTACTCGACTGGTCGTTCGGCATGGCGGCGCTGGGCTCGCACCAGGCCACGGTGGCCTGTGGCCACGCTTTTGCTGAAACCGATTTCCGCCAGGACCTGGCCGGCATCAAAGTACCCGCCCTGGTCATCCACGGGGCCGATGACAAAACCGTGCCCATCAAGAACAGCGCCGACCGCATGAGCCAGCACCTGCCCCATG
>CAZZWL010000080.1:0-26069 GCA_964657755.1 uncultured Rhodanobacter sp. | reverse complement strand
CCGTGCTGCGGCCCGCCCTGCTGCGCGCCCACCCCGAGCTGGGCCCGGTATTCGACCAGCTCAGCGGCCAGCTCTCCGACTCGGCCATGACCAACCTCAACTACCAGGTCGATTACCTGCACCGCGAGCCGCGCGCGGTGGCCCTGGCCTGGCTGCGCCGCAAGGGCCTGCTCAAGGCTCCGCGCCCCCTACCCCCCGGCGCGGCGGTGGTGCGCCTGGGCTCCAAGATTTTTGCCGAGCAGTACATTCTGGTGGAAATGTACGCCGCCCTCATCCGGGGCAATACTGACCTGGCCGTGGCCACCAAAACCGGGCTGGGCGGCACCACCATCTGCTTCGAAGCGCTGCGCGGCGGGCAGATTGACATGTACCCCGAGTACACGGGCACCGGCTTGCAGGTGCTCTTGCAGCCCTCGGCGGCAGTACTCGACTCGCTGGCTGGCCGGCCGGCGGCGGTATATCAGTACGTGCGGGCCGAGTTCCGGCGGCGCTACGGTCTGGAGTGGCGGGCCCCGCTGGGCTTTAATAACGCCTACTGCCTGCTCATGCGCCAGCGGCAGGCCCGGCAGCTGGGCATCGCCAGCATCTCGCAGCTGGGGCGCTACCTCCGGCAATAAAGCAATAAACGAAGAGAAGTTTAGGAATTCTTAAGCCGCCGGCCCAGCCCCAGCAGCGCATCTTTTATCAGCGGCACCCGGTACGCCCAATTGCGCAGCCCCGCCCGCAGCCGGGCGCCCTCGGAGGGGTAGCCCGTGGCCACGAGCCGCGCAAACTCCGCCAGCTCACAGGTGGCCGTTAGCTCGAGGCGGGGTAGGCGGCGCGGGTCGCTGGCCGGGGTAGCCGGGCCGCCGTGCACCGAAAAGCCCGCTTGGTAGCCCGCCGCGGTCAACGCGCGCAGGGTGTGGCGGTCGTAGCTGCCGTAGGGAAATGCCAGGTAGCGCGGCTCATAGCTCAGTTGCCGGGCAATGGCGGCCCAGCTGCCCCGCAGCTCGCCGGCCAGCGCGGGGGGGGGTAGGCCGGCCAGCGCCCGGTGGCTGCACCCGTGCGCCTCAATGGCCCAGCCGGCGGCTTGCAGCTCCCGCAGCTCGGGCCAGCTGAGGGGCCGGTCGCCGACCGGCGCCGAGCGCGCGAACTCCCCCTGGCCGGCGTAGCTGGCCTCCCCCACCGCATCGGTCGTCAGAAAGAGGGTAGCGGGAAAACCGTAGCGGGCCAAAATGGGCCGTGCGTGGTGCAGCAGCGAATAATACCCGTCGTCGAAGGTGAGCACCACGGCCGGCGGCGCGCTTTCTGCGGCGCCGGCCAGCACGGCCGGCACCTCGGCCAGGGCGATAACCCGGTGCCCGGAGGCCGCCAACCACGCCATCTGCTCGGCAAAGCGGGCTACCTCCACGTGCACGGCGGCCTGGTAAGGCTCGTGGCGCTCGACCAGCGCGTGGTACATCAGAATGCGGACTTGCGGACGCGGCATGGCTGCAAAGGAAGGGGCCGGCGCGTTAGGCGCGCCGGCCAGCGGCTAGCGCATGGCCTTCCATTCCTTTTCCTTGTGACCAATCAAAATCAGCAGCACTGACTTGGTTACCTCAACGACCAGCCGGGCCCCGGAAAACAGCGCCAGAAAGTGCCGCGGCGCGGCCCCTACCAGGCGCAGGCCCAGTGCGCCGTACCCGAACAAGCACGTTGCCAGCCCCAGCCACACCCAGGTGCCTACCAGCGACCATTCATTGGCCAGCCCAGCCACGGCCCCAAACACCAGCGCGGCCACCAACAGGCACGAGCGCGGGGGCTGGAGCAGGTCGCAGGCAAAATCGAGCTGCGAAAGCCGGCCCCGCCGCAGGCCTTGGGCCAGCATGGGCAGCCCGTGGGTGCGGGCCGAGGCAAACTGCCCCGCCAGCCAGCGCTGCCGCTGCCGGCGAAACGCCGCGCCGTCGCTCACCGTTTGGTAGCTCACGCAGGCCGTGGCGCAGTAGGCCACCGGCACCTGGGCGGCAGCTAGATAGGCCTTCCACTCTTTATCCTCGGCCAGCGAAAGCACGGGCTGGGCCATTAGTTCGGCAAAATACTCTTCCCGCAGGCAGCAGCCCAGCCCGTAGATAAACGCCTCTAGGCCCAGCAGCTGGCGGGCGCCCAGCAGCACCTGCTGGCGCATGGCCTCGGCGGCGGCATCGAGCACGGTCACGTCCGACTCGAACGCGTTGGCCACGCGCCGGTTGCACTGCACCACCGGCGCGGCGCCGGGCTGGGCAAAGTGGCAATCGAGTTCGGCCAGAAACTGCGGGTCGAGGCGGCAGTCGGCGTCGAGTACGCACACGACGGCCGCCGAGTAGGGCGGCGCGAATTTGAGCTGTTCGGCGGCGTAGCGCAGGGCCTGCGACTTATTGGAGGGGTAGGCGGTGCTGCGCTCCAGGCACTGCGCCCCGGCCTGCCGGGCCAGCTGAGCCGTATCATCGGTGCAGTTGTCGGCCACTATTACCGTCCGAAACCGGGCCGCCGGGTAGTTGAGCCGGCCAATGCTGGCGAGCAGGGCTGGCAGCAGCTCAGCTTCGTTATGGGCGGGCACCAGCAGGATAAAATCGGTTTGAGCCACTGTTTCGGCCGTGGCCCGCGGCCGAAACAGCGCCTGGATGCGGGAGGCGAATAACAGATAAAAAATAACCGGCACGAATACGTACACGCAGAACAACAACACGTAGACTTGCACCGCGTACCACCCTCCCAAGGCCAGCTGACTAAAAAAATCTGTATTAAATAACTGATGCATTATGCTTGGGATAAAAGTGACGAATGCAGAAGGGTTGGACTAGTAACGAATAATTAAGCGGCAGCAAGTTCGCGAATAACAGGGATACATTCAATCCAAAATCACGTTTTTGTCTAAACTTTACAAGTTATTCATTTTATAAAACAATTTGATAAGCCATATAGTAACAAAGGTACCTGTGCTACTACCCATCAACCTGTGCTTTTAGCCTTATATCCTATTTTTCGCGGTCAATTACCTGGCATTCTATCTGAATTTGCTTTTTTTGAGGTGCAAGTCAATCTCTATAATACAACTGGCTGACCAAGGCGCTACTACCGGGCGCCTACCCCCTTAAAGCCGGTCAACGGCTGGTCTGCTACCATATTTTCTCCGTTTATTTTCTCCTCTTACCCTGCTTAATGCAAACTACTACTCCCCGCTCGCTGTTCCCTACCCCCCCGGCATTTACCGAGCGCCGCTACGTACTCACCCTCGTTTTCGTCGTCTCACTGTTCATGCTCTGGGGCCTGGGCGTGACAATGGCCGACATTCTCAACAAGCACTTTCAGCAGGTGCTGCACGTGAGCAAGGCCAACTCGGCCTACGTGCAGGCCGCCACGTTCGGGGCCTACTTTGTGATGGGCCTGCCCGCCGGCTGGTTTATGAAACGCTTTGGCTACCAGAAAGGTGTTATCCTGGGTCTGGGCCTGTACGCCGCCGGGGCTTTTCTGATGGTGCCGGCTGCCAACGCTGCTTCGTTTACGTTCCTGCTCGTGGCTTTGTTTGTGCTGGCCTGCGGCCTGGGTACGCTCGAAGCCGTGGCGCACCCCTTTCTGGATGGCCTGGGTGACCCGGCCAGCTCCGACCAGCGCATCACGTTCTCGCACGCCATCAATGGCATTGGGGCGGTGTCGGGGCCGCTCATCGGCGGCTACTTCGTGCTGCGTGGCACCCACGCGGCCGGCGACTTGTCGTCGGTGAAGGTGCTCTACACCATCATCGGCACGGTGGTGGGCTGCATCGGCCTGGCCTTCGCTTTCGTGAAGGTGCCCCCGCTCAATGCCGAGCACACGCCCAGCACGGCCACCGCCGCCACTGGCGACGCGCCCACCGACCTGGCGGCCGACAAAACCCTGTTTCAGCACAAGCACTTTGTGTGGGCCTGCGTGGCGCAGCTCTTCAACACGGCGGCGCAGGGTGGCACCTGGGCCTATTTTATCAACTACGGCACCGACTACATGGCCCTGCGGCCGGGGCCGGCCATCCACGGGTTCTGGCAGGTGGGCACGCTCTTTAGCCGCACCGTGGGCCTGGTGCCCGGCCTGCCGCACCTGGCCAACGACGTGGCGGCTTACTTTTTCTCCCTGAGCCTGGTAGGCATGATGCTGGGCCGCTTTCTGGGCACCTACCTCATGCAGTTTATCGCCCCCAACCGCCTGCTGGCCTTCGTGGCCGTGGCCAACATCGGCATGTGCCTGCTCGTGGCGCAGCACTGGGGCTGGGTGTCGTTTGGGGCGCTCATCGGGCTCAATTTCTTTTTCAGCGTCATGTTCCCGATTATCTATAGCCTGGGGCTCAAGGACTTGGGCCGCCACAAGCAGCTGGCCTCGTCGTTTATCGTGATGGGCGTGGTGGGGGCGGCGCTGTTTCCGCGCTTCGTGATGGGGCCGGTAGCCAACGCCAGCGTGGCGCACGCCTACTACCTGCCCATTATCTGCTACGTGATGGTGTTTTTGTACGGGATTAAGTTCTACAAAGTGCAGCGCGACTAGCCCCTGGTGCCCGCCCACCAGCGGGGCCCGCCGTTGCTCGCTTAACCCGGTGCCGGGCCGGGTGGGCGGCGGCGGGCCTCGTCATTTGCCCCCGGCCTGGGACGCCCTGCCGCGTTACTTTGCCGCATGAAGCACTTGCTCCCGGCGCTCCTCCTGCTCCCCTTTGCCGCGCTGGCTCAGCGCCCGGCCCCTACCCCCTCCGAAAACCTGGTGCAGTACGCCCACCCGCTGGTGGGCACGGCCCGCATGGGCCACACCTACCCAGGGGCCACGGTGCCCTTCGGCGCGGTGCAGCTTTCGCCCGATACCGATACTATCAGCTACGAGCTCAACGGCAAGTATAATCCTGAGATTTACTCGTATTGCGCGGGTTATCAGTACCAAGACCCCACCATCGTGGGCTTCAGCCACACGCATTTCAGCGGCACGGGGCATTCCGATTTGGGCGATTTTCTGGTGATGCCCACCACCGGACCGCTCCAGCTGAACCCCGGCACCGCCGATAAGCCGCGCAGCGGCTACCGCTCGGCCTATTCGCACCAGACCGAAGTGGCCGAACCGGCCTACTACAAGGTGCGGCTGGCCGACCACGATATCCTAGCTGAATTGACGGCCACCACCAGGGTAGGGATTCACCAATACACGTTTCCGCAGGCCGACCAGAGCCACATCATCCTGGACTTGATGGCCGGGATTTACAACTACCCCGGCAAAAATACCTGGACGTTCGTGCGGGTCGAAAACGACTCGCTCGTGACCGGCTACCGCCAAACCACCGGCTGGGGCCGCACCCGCACGGTGTACTTCGCGCTGAGCTTTTCGCGCCCCTTCCAATCCTACGGCAGCCGCAACTACGATGCGAAGCAGCCCTACCGGGGCTTCTGGGGCCGCTTCGACCAAAACCACAACTGGCCCGACCTGGCCGCCCACCAGCTGCGCCTGCACTTCGACTTCGGCGCGATGCAGGCGGGCCAGCAAATCAAGTTGAAAATGGCCCTCTCGCCCGTGAGCACGGCCGGCGCGCTGGCCAACCTGCGCGCCGAAGCGCCCGGCTGGAACTTTGCCGACTACAAGCGCCGGGGCCAGGCGCAGTGGCAGCAGGAACTGAGCAAAATCACCATCAGCTCGCCGCGCCGGGTCGATAAGGAGAACTTCTACACGGCCATGTACCACGCCTTTACGGGCACCACCATTTACCAGGACGTGGACGGCCAGTACCGGGGCCTCGACCAGAACAACCACACGGCCAAGGACTTCACCAACTATACTACCTTCTCGCTCTGGGATACCTACCGGGCCCTGCACCCGCTCTACAACCTCGTGCAGCCCCAGCGCAATGCCGACATGGTGCAGAGTATGCTGGCCCACTTCGACCAAAGCGCTGAGCACATGCTGCCCGTGTGGAGCCACTACGCCAATGAAAACTGGTGCATGATTGGCTACCACGCGGTGCCCGTGCTCTGCGATGCCATCGTGCTCGGCAACGCGCCCTTCGACCAGAATCGCGCCCTCGACGCCTGCGTCACTACCGCCCGCCAGCGCTGGTACGACGGCCTGGGCCTCTACCTGGATAAGGGCTACGTGCCCGAGGACCAGAGCGGCGCCTCAGTGTCGAAAACCCTGGAATACGCCTTCGACGACTACTGCATCGCGCAGGCCGCCCAGAAGCTGGGCCGCGCCGACATTTCAACGGAATTTCGCCAGCGCGCCACCAACTGGCAAAACGTGTACGACGCCCGCATCGGCTTCATGCGCCCGCGTCTGAGCAGCGGCGCGTTCCGGGAGAAATTCGACGTGCTCACTACCAGCGACCCCGCCTACATCGAGGGCAATGCCTGGAACTACAGCCTCTACGTGCCCCAGGACCCGGCCGGCCTCATCGCCAAAATGGGGGGTAGCAAACGCTTCGTGCCCCACCTCGACTCGCTCTTCACCATGCAGCTGCCCGACAAGTTCTTCGCCGAAACCGAGGACATCACCCGCGACGGCATCATCGGCAACTACGTGCACGGCAACGAGCCCGCCCACCACGCCGCCTACCTCTACAACTGGACCGACCAGCCCTGGAAAACCCAGCCCCGCATCCGCATGATTCTCAATAAGATGTATCACCAGGGCCCCGACGGCCTCGGCGGCAACGACGACTGCGGCCAGATGTCAGCCTGGTATATCTTCTCGGCCCTGGGCTTCTACCCCGTCGCCCCCGCCTCCGGCGAATACGCGCTCGGCAGCCCCGCCGTGCACGGCGCCACGCTGCAAGTTGGCGAAGGCAAGCAATTCGTGGTTACCGTTAAGAACCAGAGCGATAAAAACGTCTACGTACAGTCGGCCCGGCTCAATGGCAAGCTGCTGGCGCGGCCGTTTCTGCCGGTAAGCGCGGTGAGGCAGGGCGGCACGCTGGAGTTTGTGATGGGCAGCCGGCCGGCGCAGAAGTTATTCTGAAAATGGTAATTTTTATTTTGTAATTAGGAACAATGGGGCTACTTTTACCGTATTAGTGTATCAGACCCCGCCCTCAATTTACAGGTTAAAGTATGCGCGTATTGAGTAAGCCGGTAATCAACGCATTCGCTAAAGAACACCCAAAATCAACTGAGTTATTGGAAGTATGGTATCACAAGATGAAGCTGGGTAGTTGGAGCAACCTCAATGAATTACGCGCTGATATTCCAGACGTTGACTATATTACCAATGACCGGTACGTGTTCAATGTGGGCAGTTACCGAATTATCGCCATGATATTCTTTAAAGTCAAGCAGCTCTACATAAGGGGCATTTTTACGCACAAGGAATACGATAAGCGCCGGGCCCAGCTTCCCACGCTGTAACCAATATACCAGCTTGTCGGCCAGCTAGCCCAATTCTACCATTATAACGCTTTACCGCCATGTCCCTAGCTATCTCCACCGAAGCCGAATACCAGGCTGCCCTCACCGAAGCCATGCGCCTGGGCCAGGAAAACGAAGAACAGCATCTCACCCGCCTGCTTGAGCTAGGCGAAGCCATCGACGCCTACGAAATCGCGCAGGGCCACGAGCCGGCCCTCCCCTCCACCCTGGCCGGCTGGCTGGAAGTGGAGATGTTCCGGCTCCGTATGCGCCAGAAGCAGTTTGCCAAGCTGCTCGGCGTGAGCGAGTCGCGCCTGAGTGAAATTATGAACGGCCGCCGCGCCCCTAACCTGGACTTTATCAAGCGCCTGCACACCACCCTGCACGTCCCCGGCGACAAGCTCCTGGAACTGGTATAGCGCCAGCGCAATAGCCCCAAAAACCGAAGCCCCGGCAGTTGCCGGGGCTTCTTTAGTTATACTTGCAGCCATGAACCCCGAGCCCACGCCCGCCGCCCACCTGCCCGCGCCGCTGCCCTCCCCGGCCGCCCTGCTTCACCGGACGCAAGCGGCGCTCGGGCTGCTGCGGGATAGGTAATAGCTTAATAATGGAGTCAGAGTACAGGATGAATTTTACTGCTTTACCGATTGATTACAATAAGGATGGGTAAGTTGGCAGTTATCAGCTTGACCTAATCCACCTTCTCTTGCTCTCAAAATATGGTCGTAAGAGACAGACTTTTCAGCGTCTATATATCCCCCACATATAGCACATTTTATGGCAGATGCTAAAGCATTTGTAATAAATGCTTCACTCTTAGCATCGTCTGAAAAATCGGGTTGTGCATCTGAACTGTTACCAATAACAATTCTACCCTTTAAATCTGCAAGCTCAACTATCTCATCTTCTGAAACATTACCATTTACATTAAGACGGTCAATAATCCCGTTTAATAGTACGGCATATTTGTCAACACGCTTCGGACTTATATGTTTTTGAAGAATATTAGCAATCAGTGGTTTTTGTTTGACTAAAATTTCTTCTAACTTACTTCTAGCAGAAGTAAATTTTTTAAAAAAGCTTTTATCATTATTAGATAGTTTTTTACCAACTAAAGACAGCGTTCCCATAAACATCGGCCCAGAGTGCCTTCCAGTAGGCCCATAGAAGTAAACAGCTGGATGAAGCCCAAGGCTACCTCCATCATTTCCTGTTATTCGCTTCGAGAGTGTAAGTGTTCTCTTCAAGATATCTATGGTAGCAGTACCATCACTATCATCATCTGTACTAGCTAAATCTTTAGGTTGTCCCTGTTGATTACGCAGAGCAATTAAAGATAAATCTATTAACGCTTGTAGTGCTGTCCGAACACCTTTTGGCCCGCCTAAAGGCAGGTCTAAAGTTTTTATTGGACTCTTAATTTCCGGGTCGAATAATACCGAATGTAATTCTTTAGCTAAACCCTCTATTTTAGAAGCATTTACTGACTCGAACGATGACCAGTATCGATGCCCTTTACCAGCTCTTATTATAGCGCGGGATGCGATAGAAATGGGTTTTTTACGGCTTTTTAATAGAAGCTCTTCTATGCTGTCAAGCGGAGTACCTTTAGTATTAATCTTAAAAAAAGAAGCTTCTGCTTTATCAGCATCTCCTTTTACCCATTGAATAGGAAGAGCTCTTGAGCCAATTGTAACGTAGCGCTTTCTATCTGTTTCACTAATATTTACATCCTCAATTTTTGATTGAAAATGCTGCCAACTTCCAATTTTATCATTAATAAGACTACGTGTACGAGCTGCTATTTTTCTTTGCTCGTTTGAAATTTCGTAGCCAAAAAATGACTGTGACAAAGGTCCATCACCGTAATCATCCTCAACCCATGCTCTCAAAGCACTAAGTCTATGACCACCGTCAATAACAAACACATAAGAAGGAGACTGCCAAAGAATTACTGAAGGAATTAAATCACCATTGACAAAGCAATCAAGCAAAGATGCAACCTGTTCTGGCACCCAATGATTAGTTTCTCTTTGGAAATCAGGCTTTCTTAAACTAGGACCTAAAAGCCCTCCTTTTATAAGGTCACGGAGAGAAATGGTAGATACTGTTTCGAATGTTGTCGACTCTGCCTCAGCAATCGCAAAGTCAGTTCTTTTAATCATCGCATCAAGATTCACAAGATTTGCACGGATTGCCATAACAGTTTTTAATTGGGTTAGCCAGACCTAGACAAGGTACATAAAAATGTTCAAATCGGCGTATTCGTGGTCGAAGACCGGCTGATGCACCACAAATTCTGCATCCTCGACGGGCGCGACGTGCTCACCGGCTCCTACAACTGGACGCACCGCGCCGCCCACCACAACGAGGAAAACCTGGTGCTCACCACCGGCGACCCCGAGCTGGCCCGGCACTTCCTGCGCGAGTTTGCCCGCCTCACCGGCCAGCCCGATGCGCCGGCCGCCGACCCCACCGTGCAGCGCGTGCTCAAGCGCCTGGCCGTCATCCAGTCGCTGCTGACGCTGCACGAAACCGAAGACCTGCCCAAGCACCTGGAGCGCCTCGAAGCCGAGCCCCTGGCCGATAGCCGCCTGGCCGCCGTGCTCGCCGCCCTGCGCGCCCACCGCTACGCCGACGCCACCGAGTTGCTGCACGCCTTCGTGGCCGCCCACGCCCAGGTGCGCCGGTGGGAAGACCCACAGCTAGCGGCCCTGCAGCTCGAAATCCGCCGCCTCGAAGCCGAGCTGCTGGCCCTCGAAGCCGAGCGCGCCGAAGCTACCCGCCTGCTCACGGCCTTCGAGCTCTGGCACCAGCGCGAGTTGGGCGAGTTGCTGCAAGAGGTGCTGGCCCTGCGCCGCGACGTGGCCCGCCACCAGCGCCACACCTCGGCCTACGCCGAAAGCGAATACCAGCGCGCCCAGCAGCGCTACCAACAGCAAGCCCACAACCGCGAGCAGGCCCAGGCCGTGGCCGCCCACACCTTCGCCCTCGACGCCGACGGGCGCGACGTACTCAAAAAGCTCTACCGCGAAGCTGCCCAGCTCTGCCACCCCGACCGCGTGGCCGAAAGCCAAAAAGCCGCCGCTACCGCCGCGTTTCAGCAGGTGCTCGGTGCCTACCAGCGCCAGGATGTGCCCGCGCTTGAGGCCCAGCTGCTCGACCTGCGGCGCGGCATTTTCACGGCCGAAACTGCCCCTGACTCGGTAGAGCTACTGCAAGCCCGCCGCGATGCGCTGGCCGCCAATCACGCGGCGCTGCTGCACGAGCTGGCCGCATTGCGCGCCAGCGAGGCATTTGGGCTGGCCCAGGCCGATGAAGCCGGGCAGCACGCCTACCTCAGCACCAACCGCGCCGCCCTGCTGACCGAGCGCGACCGCCTGCGGGCGCAGTGGGAGTCGTTGGCTAACGTCATAGCGCGTTGAGCAGTCCCCCGAAATGCTGCCTCCTTCACGGGGAAATTCAGCCCTTAACTCCCTCCTTTTTTGGCGAAAGTGCCATTGCTTCGCGGAAAAAGCTGCTACTCAGTATCGCCCGGCACGGCCCCGCCGCCCGGCACTAGGCGCATATCGCGCGTGTTTTTCTGCACGGCGATGGCCCCAAACAGGCTCAGCAGAAAGGCCATGCCGTAGAAGCCTTTTTCGCTGAGCGTGAGGGTAGCATTCCAGAGCCCCACGAGCAGCAGCAGGATGGTGAGCAGCGTGGCAAACCAGGCCAGGCCGTAGTAGAGCCCCGTGACGGGGATTTTTTCCAATTGGTCGCGCACCGTTTTTTGGAGGGAGATAACGGCAAACAGGCCGAACATCAATACGGTGAAGTAGTAGCCCTTTTCATTGAGCGCCATCGTGGCGTTCCAGAGGCCGACCAGAAAGCCGCCCATGCCCGCGAGCAGGGCCAGCCACGAGGCGGCAATGAAGGCGGCGGAGGGGCGGGAAGTAGCAGCAGCAGGTGACATGGTTAGTGAGGCGTGAAGTACGGACTAAAAGTAGCGCGCCGTGTGAAAAACCGGAAAATCGATTTTCATCTTCCTCAGACTTTACCCTACCCCTTGCCATCCTCGGTTTTGCAAATAACACCTTGATTATTAATATTAACCCAGGAGCAACTACCTGACTTTAACAGCCCGCCACGCAGCAGGGTAAAATACTGTCTTTTCCCGGCAGCCTGGCTTGTTGGCAGCTGCAGCCGGCTCGTAAAGGCGCGAAGCCAGCTCGGGCACCTACTAACCTGCTGGCTTACCCTACCTTCGTCCCGGCCGCCGCTTTGCTAACCGGCAGCTTATAGTGGCGCTGGCAAAATTCTTACTACCTGTTCCTTTATGCGTTTTTCCTCCCTACCCCCCTGGCTAGCCCCCGTGGCGGCCGGCCTCCTACTGGCAAGCTGCCAGGGCCAGTCCACCACCGACTCCGCCACCGCCACCAGCGGCCCGCCCACCGAGGCCGCACCCACCGACACGGCCAGCGTGCCCACGCCCAATGATGGCATCACGCCCGCGCTGCTGGCCCGGCACATCCAGGTGCTGGCCTCGGATGCGTTTGAGGGGCGGCGGCCGTTTACGAAGGGCGAGGACAAGGCCACCGCCTACCTGGCTAGCGAATTCAAGAAACTGGGGCTCAAGCCGGGCCCAGGCGGCAGCTACTTTCAGCCGGTGCCACTAGTCGAGATTTTGGGCAAGCCCGACTCCACGGCCACCATCGCCGGGGCAGGGAAGAGCCTGACGCTGAAGTACCGCACCGACTACATGTTCCTGACCGAGCGCGAAAAGCCGACGGTCGAAATCAAGAACTCGCCGCTGGTATTTGCCGGCTACGGCGTGACGGCCCCCGAGTATAAGTGGGATGACTACGCTGGCCTCGATGTGAAGGGCAAGACGGTGGTGGTGCTCATCAATGACCCTGGCAACGCGGGCACCGATACCACGCTGTTCAAGGGCCGGGAGATGACCTACTACGGCCGCTGGATGTATAAGTACGAGGAGGCCGCCCGCCACGGTGCCACTGGCCTGGTCATCATCCACGACACCAAGCCCGCCTCCTACCCCTGGACGGTGGTGCAGAGCAGCAACGGCGGCGCCAAGCTGCACCCCCAAACGCCCGACCACGGCGCCCGCAAAGTGGCCCTGGAAGGCTGGATGACCCTCGACGCGGCCAAGCGCCTGTTCACCACCGCCGGGCAGAGCTACGACGCGCTCTACGCCGCCGCCAACAAGCCGGGCTTCCGGGGCAAAGACCTGGGCCTGAGCCTCACGACCACGCTGCACAACAAAATCACTTATAAAACCTCCAAAAACGTGGTGGCCGTGCTGCCCGGCACCACCCGCCCCACCGAGTATATTATCTACTCGGCGCACTGGGACCACCTGGGCATCGGCCCGGCCGTGGCCGGCGACTCGATTTACAACGGCGCGCTCGACAATGCCAGCGGCTGCGCCGGCCTGCTGGCCATTGCCAACGGCTTCGTGCAGGCCAAAGAAAAGCCGCAGCGCAGCATCGTGTTTCTGGCCGTGACGGGCGAAGAACAAGGCTTGCTCGGCTCGGACTACTACGCCCAGCACCCGCTCTACCCCCTCAAAAACACGGTAGCCGACATCAACATGGATGAGCTGCTGGCCTTCGGCCCCATGCGCGACGTCACCATCACCGGCTACGGGCAGTCGGAGCTGGACAACTACGCCCGCGCGGCCGCCAAGGAGCAGAACCGCTACGTCATCCCCTACCAGCACCCCGAAACCGGCAGCTTCTACCGCTCCGACCATTTCAGCTTTGCCAAGGTGGGCGTGCCGGCCCTCTACGCCAGCGGGGCTTTCGAAAGCCGCCTGCACGGCAAGGCTTTTGCCGAGCAGGCGCGTAAAGACTTCGAAGCCAACCATTACCACCAGCCCTCCGACCAGTACGACCCCAAGTGGGACCTGCGCGGCGCGGCCCAGGATGCGCGCCTGCTCTTCCGCATCGGCCAGCAGCTGGCCAGCGAAACCACCTTTCCGCAGTGGAAAGCCGGTTCCGAGTTCAGAGCTATCCGGGTGAAAAGCCGGCCGTAGTAAGCGATTGTTTCCATCAAAAAAGCCCCCGGCCGCAACCCTCTCCTGTGGGTGCGCCGGGGGCTTTTTTAAGATTGGGGTAAGCTATTTCTGCTTGGCGGTCAGCGCCTTCAGCTTCTTGTACGTATCCTTTGATTGGTCAAGCTGCTTCTTCACTGCGGCGCGGATATCACCCTTGAGCGCCTTGCGGCGCAGCGCCTTTTTGTAGGCCTTAATGGCCCAGCGCTCGCCGTAAACGTTAGCGGCCAGGATGGCTTTTTCGTCGTGGTTCGTCACCACGGCCTGGGCGTCCATCAGCTTGCGGTACAGCTTGCCTTTCAGGGTAGTGCCCGTTTCGCGCTCACCCCCTTTTTTGGTCAGGTAGCCGTTCAGCGTGCTGGCAAAGTCCTGGCTCTGGCTCACTAGCTTCTGGTAGTAGCTTTTCAGGGCGGCATCCTTGGTTTCGGCCACGGCGCGCTTGTAGCCTTCAATGCGGTCGTTCACGAACAGCAGCAGGCGGTTGAGTGCTACTTTAGCGCGCTTGGCTTTGCCCTTCTTCTTGGGAGCTATCAGCAGGGCCAGGCCAGCCGCCAACAAGGCGCCACCCACTATTTTCTGGGTGGTAGTGAGCTTATTAAAGGCTTTGGCCGTTTTTTCGCTGGCATCCTTCACGGGCGCGGGCACTTTGTCAAGCAGGTCCTTGCTTTTGCTAGCCGCCTCGTCGTACAGGTCTTTTACTTTGCCAGTAGCATCGCCGTACGCGTTCTTGGCTTTGTCAATAGTGTCATCATAGAGGTCTTTGGCTTTGTCGGCGGCATCACCATAGAGGCCTTTAGCTTTGTCGGCGGCATCGCCATAGAGGTCTTTAGCCTTGTCGGCCGCGTCGGAAATAGGTTCGGGCAAATTCATTGCGCTGGAATCAGAGTGAATGGAAAACCCTCCTTTTACGGCAAAGCCTGTCAATGTGTTAGGCTCATCCAATGCCCAAGGCTAATTTAGGCCCCTATCACGCTCACGTAGTGTCAGTTTCGGGCTTCGTAATCAGCGCCAGCCGCTCGCAGGCACCCCGTGCCGCTTTAGCAAAAGGCACAAAAAAGCTCTGGCAGACGTACTCAAATTGAGCACGCTCCCAGAGCATTCCAAACAAAATATTACGCTCGCGTACGCTAGCCGTTATCGCTAAGCGCTTGCTTGATTTTCGAACGTTTGTAGAGGTAGGCGGCGCCAGCCGCCAGCAGCGCGCCGCTCAGTACTTTGTGGGTAGAAGTAAAGCCGCCGCTGGTCGAGCCATCGTCGTTCGTTTTGCCACGAAACAGGCTGGCTATCATGCCGCCCAGCGTGCCGCTCGGTTGGTTATCGCTCATGAGTGAAAGTAGGTTTAGAGGGAGTATCGGTCTTTTACGCAAGCGGGGCGGGCGGCGTTACCCCATCGCTGCTACCGGCACGGGGTGCAGAATCAGCCAGACCAACTCGCGCAGGATTTCGCCCTCGTCCATGCTCCCACTCTCAATACCCTTGCTCTGCGCATCGGCCCGCCGGATGAGGTGAATCAGGTCCATCGTGCGCTCGGGGCTGAACTGGCGCTGGGCCAGCTGATATTCCTTCTGCGCAAACTTATTGATGCCCATTTTCTGCAGGTCGGCGTCCGAGGGGTTAGTGGCCTGGTGCAGCATCAGCAGGCGCGTGAAGAAGTTGAAGAGCAGCGTGAGGTTGGGAATGAGCGGGTTGGCCTTGGGATTGGCGGCGAAGTGCGTGAGGATGCGGTTGGCCTTGAGCACGTCGCGCTGCACCAGGGCCCGTTGCAGCTCAAAGATGTTGTACTCTTTGCTGATGCCCACCAGGCGCTGCACCAGGTCTTCGTCGATGGCCTGGCCGGCCTTCACGTTGAGCAGCAGCTTATTCACTTCGTTGGCCAACCGGCTCAGGTCGGCCCCGATGTATTCGGCCAGCAGGGCCGTGGCCCCGCCCGTAATCTGCTGCTTGCGGCTGCGCACGTAGCCCGTGAGCCACTGCGGCACTTGGCTGTCGTAGAGCTTTTTGCTGGTCATCAGCACCGCGCCGGGGGCGTCTTTGCCCGCCAGCAGCTTGCCGAGCTTCTTGCGGCTGTCCAGGGTTTTGTGCTTGTAGCAGAGTACGAGCACCGTGCTGGCCAGCGGGTTTTTAAGGTAGGCTTCGAGAAAAGGCCAGGCTTTTTCGCTCTCCAGGTCGGCCACGGCCTGCGCCTCTTTCACGATAACGACGGAGTAGTCACTCATCATCGGAAAGCGTCTGGCCTGGCCCAGAATACCCGCCGCGTCGGTATCCTTGCCGTAGAGCACCGTTTGGTTGAAGCTGCGCTCGCTCGCGGGCAGCACCGAATCTTCGAGAGCATCAGCCACCGTATCGATAAAATACGGCTCCTCACCCTGCAAAAAATACACCGGCTGAAACTGCCGCTGCTGCACTGCTTTGAGGATGTCTTCGGGCGCTAAAACTGGCATAGTGGGGGCGGGGGCAAGCTCCGCACCCTACAAAGCTACCGCCCGGCTACCTTTGCCGACTGTTTTTATGACGGCTTTGGGCCGTCGTGCCTCGCGTATGTCTTCTGAAATAAGCACCCTGCTCCCCCCTACCCCCAACCTGCTCGCCGAGCTAACGTGGCGCGGCATGTACCACGACGCCATGCCCGGCACCGCCGAGCACCTGGCCGGCGCCGCGCCCGTGTCGGGCTACATTGGCTTCGACCCCACGGCGGCCTCGCTGCACATCGGCAACCTGGCTACCATCATGCTGCTCGTGCACTTGCAGCGCGCCGGCCACCGCCCGGTGGCGCTGGTGGGTGGCGCCACCGGCATGATTGGCGACCCCAGCGGTAAAAGCGCCGAGCGCAACCTGCTCGACGAAGCTACCCTGCGCGCCAACCAGGCCGGCATTCGGGCCCAGCTCGAAAAATTTCTTGATTTCAATGACTCGCCCACCGGCGCGGTGCTCGTCAATAACTACGACTGGTTCAAGGACTTCGGCTTCCTGGGCTTTCTGCGCGAAGTGGGCAAGCACCTCACCGTGAACTACATGATGGCCAAGGATTCGGTGAAGCGCCGCATCGGCGGCGGCGACGACAGCGCCGGCGGGGGGGGTAGCGAAGGCATCAGCTACACCGAGTTCAGCTACCAGCTGCTGCAGGGCTACGATTTTTTTCACCTCTATAAGCACCTGGGCTGCACCCTGCAAATGGGCGCCAGCGACCAGTGGGGCAACATCACCACCGGCACCGAGCTCATTCGCCGCCTCACCGATGGCCAGGGCAAGGCCTATGCCCTCACCGGCCAGCTCATCACCAAAGCCGACGGCACCAAGTATGGCAAGAGCGAAACAGGTACCGTGTGGCTCGACCCCAAGCTGACCTCGCCGTACCAGTTCTACCAGTTTTTTCTGCGCGCGGAAGATGCCGACGCCCCGCGCCTCATCCGCGTATTCACGCTGCTCAGCCAGGCCGAGATTGAAGCCCTCGAAGCCGAGCACGCCCAAAACCCCGGCCTCAAAACGCTGCAAAAGGCGCTCGCTAAGGACGTAACCATCCGGGTGCACTCCGCGGTCGCCTACGAGGCGGCCGTAGCCGCTTCCGAGGTGCTGTTCGGCAAGGGCGACCTGGCGGCACTCGACAAGGCCACGCTGCTCGACGTGTTTGCCGGCGTGCCCCACCTGCGCGTGCCCCGTGCCGAAGCCCAGGCCTTACCCCTCGCCGTGCTGCTGAGCGAAGCCACCGGCCAGCAGATTTTGCCCTCGCGGGGCGAGGTGCGCAAACTAGTGCAGGCCAACGGCCTGAGCCTCAACGGTCAAAAAGCTACTTCCGCCGACGCCACCGTGGCCGAATTGCCGCTGCTGCTTGGCCGCTACCTGGTGGTGAAGAAGGGCAAAAAGGATTACTTCCTGGTAGAATTAAGCTAGGCCCCGCCCGCCCTACCCCCCCCTTATTACGCAAAAAGCCCCGTTATGCAACGGGGCTTTTTCAGTGAGCATCATCCACGAAATTCGATTAATCCGAAAAACCCGGCCGAATCCGTGGCTCAGCCTTACTTCTTTTTCGCAGCCGGAGCAGCCTTTTTGGCGGCGGCCGGCGCGGCTTTTTTAGCAACCGGCGTGGCTTCCTTGGAAGTGTTCTTCTGGTTTTGCACGGCCAGGCGGATTTCCTGGGCCATGTTCTTCAGCTCCTGCATCCCTTTGCGGACGCGGGTACCAGCGGCGGCATTGTGCTTGTCGTACGACTTTTCGAAGTCGTCTTCCAGCGACGTAACGAGGTCCTTCAGTTTGTTGAATGGGTTGGCCATGAAAGGTAGTTGGAAATGGGTGAGAAAGGGGAATTGTGCTTACGCGGCCCTAATATACAGGCAGTTTCTACGCAGGCAACTTTTTCGCGTTTTTTTAAAACCCCATTTCTAGCCTCACAGGGCAGTTTTTCGGCAAAATATGCTTGTTTGATGAAATTTTGCGCCTTCCCTCATCTTCTAAAAATACAAAAACCCCGCGCTGCCGGCTGGGTAAGCTGGCAGCGCGGGGCTGGTAGTTGAGGTAGCAATCAGCCTCTTAAGCCGTGGCGGCTTGCTTGCTGTAAAGCCCTTTATCGAGCTTGGCGGCGATAGTCTCGAAAGCAGTAATCGTCTGGCGCACATCTTCGAGCGTGTGCACGGCCGTGGGGATGAGGCGCAGCATAATAACGCCCTTGGGCACTACCGGATACACCACAATAGAGCAGAAAAGCCCGTGATTCTCACGCAAATCGAAGGTTAGCGCCGTGGCGTCGGGAATCTGGCCGTTGAGGAACACGGGCGTCACCGGCGACTCGGTGGTGCCGATGTTGAAGCCTTTTTCGCGCAGGCCGCTCTGCAGGGCGCGCACGATGGTCCAGAGGTTTTCGCGGTACTCGGGGTGGTTGCGAATCAGTTCCAGGCGCTTGAGCGCCCCCACCACCAGGGGCATGGGTAGGGACTTAGCGAATATCTGGCTGCGCATGTTATAGCGCAAATATTCAATAACGCCCTCCTGGCCCGCCACGAACGCGCCGATGCTGGCCATGCTCTTGGCGAAGGTGTAAAAAATTAGGTCTACGCCCTCCTGCACGCCCAAATGCTCGGCCGTGCCGGCCCCCGTGGGGCCCAGCGTGCCGAAGCCGTGGGCGTCGTCGACGAAGATGCGAAAGTTATATTTCTCCTTCAGCTTCACAATTTCGCGCAGCTTGCCGAGGTTGCCCGACATGCCGAACATGCCTTCGGTAATGACCAGGATGCCGCCGCCGGTTTCGTCGGTGAGGCGCTTGGCGCGCTCAAGTTGCTTTTCAAGGTTCTCGATGTCGTTGTGCGGAAACACGAAGCGCTTGCCCTGGTGCAGGCGCACGCCGTCGATGATGCAGGCGTGCGACTCGGCGTCGTACACGATGGCATCGTGGCGGCTCACCAACGAGTCGATAATGCTCACTACTCCCTGGTAGCCGAAGTTGAGCAGCAGCGCGGCGGGCTTCTTCACGAAGTCGGCCAGCTCATTTTCGAGCTGCTCGTGCAGCGTCGAGTTGCCGCTCATGATGCGCGCGCCCATCGGGTAGGCCATGCCAAATTCGGTCGCGCCTTCGCTGTCGGCCTGCCGCACTTCGGGGTGGTTGGCCAGGCCGAGGTAATTGTTCAGGCTCCAGGTCAGCACTTCCTTGCCGCGGAACATCATCCGGGGTTTAATCTCGCCTTCGAGCTTAGGAAACGTGAAGTAGCCGTGGGCGTAGTGTGAGTGCGAACCCAGCGGGCCCCGGTTGGCCGTGACGCGGTCGAAAATATCCACTGAAAAACTTGGGGGAATAAGATAAGAGAGCAAAACGGCGAACCCAGCCGGCGCGCGCGTCTTAAGATTAGCTAAACGACAAAGATAACCCTACGCGGCCTTTGTACACAATTTGGGCGTAGCTGCAAGGTAGGGATTACTTCTTTATTACCAAGGAAGTGATTTAAGGTTTTCTTTGTGGCTGTAAAACGGAGTGGTACTCCGTTTAGCACTGAACGAGTCGCTCGCCCGGAAACGGAGTACCACTCCGTTTTACTTCCCACCCCCCATGAAAAAAATAGCTAAGCTTCTGGTTGCCAATCGGGGCGAAATTGCGCTGCGCGTGCTGCGCTCAGCCCGCGAAATGGGCCTGGCCACGGTGGCCATCTACTCGGAGGCCGACCGCCTCTCGCCCCACGTGCGCTACGCCGATGAGGCCGTGTGCGTGGGCCCGCCCGCCTCGAAAGACAGCTACCTGCGGGGCGATAAAATTATTGAAATCTGCCACCAGCTGGGCGTCGACGCCATTCACCCCGGCTACGGCTTCCTGTCGGAGAATGCCGGCTTTGCTCGCGCCGTGCGGGCGGCGGGGCTCATTTTTGTGGGCCCCAGCCCCGAGGCGATGGAGCTGATGGGCGATAAGCTCTCGGCCAAGCAGACGGTGAAGGCCTACGACATTCCGCTGGTGCCGGGCACCGACGAGGCCATTTCCGACGTGAAGGCGGCCATGCAGATTGCGGAGGGGGTAGGGTTTCCGATTCTGATTAAAGCCTCGGCCGGCGGCGGCGGCAAGGGCATGCGCCTGGTGCACCACGTGGGCGAGTTTGAGGAGCAGATGCAGCTGGCGGTGAGCGAGGCCACGTCGGCGTTTGGCGACGGGGCGGTGTTTATTGAGAAATTCGTGACCGGGCCGCGCCACATCGAGATTCAGGTTTTGGGCGACGAGCACGGCAACATCGTGCACCTGTTTGAGCGCGAGTGCTCGATTCAGCGCCGCCACCAGAAGGTGATTGAGGAAGCACCGTCGTCGGTGCTCACCCCCGAGCTGCGCGCCGAAATGGGCCGCTGCGCCGTGGAGGTGGCCCGCGCCTGCCAGTACGCGGGGGCCGGCACCGTCGAGTTTTTGCTCGACGACCAGCACCGCTTCTACTTCCTCGAAATGAACACCCGCTTGCAAGTAGAGCACCCGGTGACGGAGCTGATTACGGGCCTCGACCTGGTGAAGGAGCAGATTCGGGTGGCCGAGGGCCAGCCGCTGCCCTTTTGCCAGGAAGATTTGGCGATAAATGGCCACGCCCTGGAGCTGCGCGTGTACGCCGAAGACCCGCAGAATAACTTCCTGCCCGACATCGGCCGCCTCGCCACCTACGTGCGCCCCCAGGGCCCCGGCGTGCGCGTCGACGATGGCTTTGAGCAGGGCATGGACATCCCGATTTACTACGACCCCATGATTGCCAAGCTGGTGACGTATGGCGCTGACCGGGAAGAAGCCATCCAGCGGATGCTGCGCGCCATTGCCGAATACCAGATTACGGGCATCGAGACCACGCTGCCCTTCGGCACCTTCGTGCTCCGGCACCCGGCCTTCGTGAGCGGCCACTTCGACACGAATTTCGTGCGCGACCACTTCAGCGCCGCCGCGCTGGCCCCCACCATGCCCGACGAGGGCACCGCCCAGGTAGCCGCCGCGCTGGTGGCCATGCTGCTGAGCGAAAAGCAGGCCCCTACCCCCTCGGTAACGGGCGAAGCGCAGGGCGCACTGGCTTCGGCGTGGCGACGGAACCGGTTGGGGGTGGGGTAGTTATTTAACTAGAAAAATCTTTTAAAACAATGCCAAATAAAATTGATGAGACTAAGACGTTTCATGCGGTGTTTGACATAAATAATATCAAGGAAGTTGACTCCTACGATAATGCGTTCAGCCAATCTCCCAGCTATATCATTACCTCTTATAACATTAAGGGGTCTATTACATGGGCAGGACAAAATTGGAGCCGAAAGTGGGAGATAAATAATCTCACGCGGCCGGGCAGTGGGTTTACTAAAGGGCTTTGGAAATCCGGTAAAGAGTTTGAAACTGATTCCGCCTTTTCACCTGGGACACCATACTATGAAATAATAGACCCCAAAGGAATCAAAAGGCGTTTCCGCACAGAAAGTGTGAGTAAAGGCACAGGTTATATACAGCAGGTTATTAGCAAGGTAAATCAGCTTTATAATTATGATTCGTGGGAACAATTTGATTTAGAAATTGAAAACACGAAACTAAAAAGCAGAGTACTAGAGCTTGAAACTGAGGTTCTTTTGTTAAGGAACCGCCTATCTGAAGAGCAGAAATAAATAGCCACATGCTCTACCTCTTGCGCGACCACCTTTTCCCGGTGCTCGTGTTTTTGCACGCGCTGCTGGCGGGCGTGCCGCCCAATGATGGCCACGGGCGCTTTACCCGCCTGCGGCATTACCGGGTGGCGCGGCTGGCGCGCCTACCCCCCCCTATTCGGGAAAGCTCGGGGCTGGCGGCGGCCGACTCGGCGGGGCAAGTGTGGACGCACGGCGACGGCGGCACCCCGGCCATGCTCTACCGGGCCGGCCTTGATGGGCGCTTGCGCGGTGCCCTACCCCTGGCGCCGCTGCCCAACCACGATTGGGAGGAGCTGACCCGCGACCCGGCCGGGCGCTTCTACGTGGGCGACTTTGGCAACAACCGCAACGACCGGCGCGACCTGGCCATCTACCGCCTCACGCCGGGCGTGGGCGGGGTGCGGGTCGATACCATCGCTTTTCGCTACCCCGACCAAACGACGTTTCCACCGGTGGCGGCCCGGCGGCATTTCGACTGCGAGGCGATGGTTTTCTACCGCGATACGCTGCACCTGTTTACCAAAGACCGCGGCCCGGCGCACCGCACGCGCTACTACGTGGTGCCGGCGCGGCCCGGCCGCTACGTGGCCACGCTGCGCGACAGCCTGCGGCTACGCACCCTCGTGACGGGCGCGGCCCTCAGCCCCGATGGCCGCCGGGTGGCGCTGCTGGGCTACGGCGGGCTGTTTTTGCTCAATGGCCCGCCCGGCCCGCGGCTTTTTAGCCAGCCCAAGACGTACCGGCGACTGCCCACTACCGGGCAGGCCGAGGCGGTGCTGTTTTTAAATACTAAGGACTTCTTGCTGAGCAATGAGCGGGGGCGCTTATTCCGGATAAAGCAGCGCAAGCCAGCTAATTAGCCCAGCCCTACCCCCTCGCCCTGGCGCGACGACTCGCGCACGAACAGCTCGGGCTGCAGCACCACCTGGCGCTGCACGAAGGGGGCATTGGGGGCGGCGGCCAATTCCAGGAAAAGGCGCACGGCGGCCTGGCCCATTTCCTCGCAGCGCTGGTCCACGGAGGTGAGCTGGGGCTCGGTGATGGCCGTAAAAAACTCGTTGCTGAAGCCCGCCAGCGCAATATCCTGCGGCACGCGGATGCCCTGCGCCTTGAGCACCTGGAGCGCGCCGAGGATGGCCGAATCGCCGGCCGCGAACACGGCATCGATGGGGCTGGGCAGGGCCAGCAGCTGGCGCATGGCCTGGCTGCCATCTTCCAGGCTCATATCGGAGCGAATAATCAGCGACTCGTCGGGGGCGATGCCGTAGGCAGCCAGCGCATCGAGGTAGCCCTGGCGGCGGTGCTGGTAGATGTTGAGGTGCGCGGGGCCGGCCAGGTGGGCGATGCGGCGGCAGCCCTGCTCCAGCAGGTGGCGCGTGGACTGAAAGGCGCCCTCCCGGTCGTTGAGCACCACCGAGTTGACCTGCTCGCCGGCCGGGATGCGGTCGAAAAACACCAGCGGCACGCCCCGGCTGCGCACCTTGTCGAAGTGGTGGTAGTCCTGCGTATTGCGGGCCAGCGACACCAGCACGCCGGCCACCTGGGCGTTGAGCAGCGTCTCCACGTTGCGGCGCTCCAGCTGCACGTCTTCGTGCGACTGGCACACGATGACGCTGAAGCCGGCCTTGCTGGCAGCCTGCTCAATACCTTGAATGACAGAGGGAAAGAACTTGCCTTCAATGTAGGGCACCACTACCCCCAGCAGGCGGCTCTGGCCCTTGCGCAGGGCCGCGGCGAGGTGGTTGGGCTGGTAATTGAGCTTCTTGGCCAGCTTGAGCACGCGCTGCTTGGTGGCGGCCCCAATGCTGTGGTGGTCGCTGAGCGCGCGCGAAATAGTGGTCATTGACACGCCCAGCTCGCGGGCCAGGTCGGCCATCGAAACGGCGGGCGGGGCAGCGCCCGGCGTTGGTTTTTTGGGGGAACCCATTCGCAATAGTAGCAGCCGGCGCCACCAGCAGAGTAGCCGGGCCGCCGCACAAATTTAGAGCTATTCGTGACATGACCCTACTTGCCAGGTGAGCGCACCGGAAGCTTCCCCAGCAGGTTGAGTAGATAGTGATGAGAGAAATCGTTACGCAAACGTTTGTGTGGACTAATCTACAAAGTCCAGCTGAGACCTGGTCGGAATAGGAGCTAGGTTTAATCAAAACAAAGCGCTCCCTGAATTTCCGGCGGGTTTCGGAAAAAATGCCGTACTTGCTAGCAGTTTACACAATCGATTATGTAAACCACATCCCAGGAATGAAGAAAATCCTGCTTGCCGCACTGCTGGCGGCTGGCCTACCCGCCGCCGCCCAGCCCAGCCCCCCCGCCATTCCCATCCACGACCCGGTGCTGACGCGCCAGGGCGGCACGTATTATCTATTCGGAACCGGCAACGGCATCACGGTGTGGTCGTCGCCCGACCGGCAGCACTGGACGGCCGAGCCGCCCGTATTCGCTACCCCCCCCGCCTGGGCCCAACGCGACGTGCCGGGCTTTAAGGAGCACATCTGGGCGCCCGACATCTCGTACGCCAACGGGCAGTACAGCCTGTTTTACTCGGTTTCGACGTTTGGCAAGAACCGCTCGGCCATCGGGCTGGCGACCAATAAAACCCTGGACCCTAAGGCTAAAGACTTTAAGTGGATGGACCACGGGGCGGTGCTGGAGTCGGTGCCCGGCCGCGATATGTGGAACGCCATCGACCCCAACCTGGTGCGCGACGAGCGGGGCACACCCTGGCTGGCCTTCGGCTCATTCTGGAACGGCATCAAGCTGGTGCAGCTGCGGGCCGACCTCACCGGGCCGGCCGAGCCCGGCCGGTGGCGCACGCTGGCCCGCCGCCCGCGCAACGCCGCGCTCACCGACTCGCTGCCCGGCGACGGGGCCATTGAGGGGCCGTTTATCTTCCGGCATGGCGAGTATTATTATCTTTTTGCGTCGTTTGACTACTGCTGCCGCGGGCCGCAGAGCACGTATAAAATGATGGTGGGCCGCGCCCGCGCCGTGACGGGCCCCTACCTCGACGAGGCCGGCACGCCGATGGAGCAGGGCGGCGGCAAGCTGGTGTTGCAGGGCGATGCCGACTGGTACGGCGTGGGCCACAACGCCGTAGCTACCTTCGATAAGGTTGACTACCTGATATTTCACGGCTACGACGCCCACGACCGCGGCCGGCCCAAGCTGCGCATCGAGCCGCTGGCCTGGAGCCCCACTGGCTGGCCCACGGTGGCGGCCAAACCGTAGCCGTTGCCAGCCAAGCCTAACCCTACCCCCGCCCCAACTGTTGGAACGTACGTAGTAACTATGCGGCCGGCCCGCCAACCCGGGCCGCCCCTACCCCCTTCGTTTCACCCAAGCTTCCCCCACCATGAACCCTTTAGTTGACATTCGCCGCTTCGACCAGAGCCTGTGGCTCGACTTTATCAGCCGCAAAGTTTTGCAAAACGGCGAGCTGAAAGCCCGCATCGATAACGACGCCCTGCGCGGCGTGACCTCCAACCCGGCCATTTTTGAGAAGGCCATCGGCGGCTCGGCCGACTACGACGACACCATCCGGGAGCAGGCCCAGCAGGGCAAATCGGCCGACGATATCTACATGGGCCTGGCCGTGGCCGACGTGCAGGCCGCCTGCGACTTGTTTAAGGGCCTCTACGACAGCCACGACAACTCCAGCGATGGCTACGTGAGCCTGGAAGTGTCGCCCAAGCTGGCCCACGACACGGAAGGTACCGTGGCCGAAGGCCGCCAGCTGTGGCAGGCCGTGAACCGGCCCAACGTGATGATAAAAGTACCCGCCACGCTCGAAGGCTTACCCGCCATTCGCACGCTCATCTCGGAAGGCATCAACATCAACGTGACCCTGATTTTTGGGCTGGACCGCTACAAGGCGGTGACCGAAGCCTTCATTAAGGGCCTCGAAGACCGGGAGAAAGCCGGCAAGTCGCTGGAGCGCATCGACTCGGTAGCGAGCTTCTTCCTGAGCCGCATCGACGTGCTGATTGACCCGCAGCTGGAAAAAATCGTGGCCTCGGGCGGCGAATTGGCGCAGCTGGCGCAGCCGTTGGTTGGCGAAGTGGCTATTGCCAGCGCCAAGGTGGCGTACCAGATGTACAAGGAGATTTTTGCCGGGCCGAGCTGGCAGAAATTAGCCGACAAAGGCGCCAATACCCAGCGCCTGCTGTGGGCCAGCACGGGCAACAAAAACCCGAAGTATGACGACCTGAAGTACGTGGAAGGCCTCATCGGCCCGAAAACGGTAGACACGGTGCCCGTCGAGACGATGGATATTTTCAAGCAGCGCGGCAAACCGGCCGACACCCTGGAGCAGGGCCTCGACCAGGCCAAAAAGGTGCTGGCCGACCTGCACGAGGTCGGTATCAACCTCGATGCCCAGACGGAGCAGCTCGAAAAGGAAGGCGTGCAGAAGTTTATTGAGCCCTTCGGCAAGCTGATTGACTCGGTGGAGAAGAAGCGCCAGGCGGCGGCCGGCGCGGCCAAGCAGCCCGCGTAACGCTGTTTGATTGCTCGTACTAGAACGTCATGCTGAGCTTGCCGAAGCATCTCTACCGCGCCGCTGGGTTAGTAAC
>CAZZWL010000079.1:2325-26089 GCA_964657755.1 uncultured Rhodanobacter sp. | reverse complement strand
CGCGGGCGGCGGGGGCGCTGGCGGCGCTGCTGGCGCTGGGCAGCTGCGCGGCCATCAGCTCGCCGCAGGGCGGCCCGCGCGACAAAACGCCGCCGCGCCTCATTGCCACCTCGCCCGACAGCGCCGCCCGCAACGTGAAGCAGCAGTTCATCAAGCTCACGTTTTCGGAGGCCATTCAGCTCAAGGAATTACCTAAAAACCTGCTCATTACCCCCCAGCTGCCAGCTGATAACCCCTACTCGGTGCGCCAGGACCGCGACGCGGTAACGCTGCTCTTCAAAAAGCCGCTGGAGGCGAACACGACTTACTCGTTCAACTTCCGCAAGGCCATCGTGGATGCCAACGAGAGCCTACCGGCCAAGTACCAGGCCCTGAGCTTCAGCACCGGCGCTACCCTCGACTCGGGCGTGGTGCGCGGCAGCGTGGTGGACCAGCTCACGACTCGCCCTGCCAAGGACGCCATCGTGGGCCTCTACCGCACCACCGACACGGTGGGCGTGCGCCGGGGCCAGCCGTTTTACCTCACCCGCACCGACGACAAGGGCCAGTTTCAGCTCAACTTCGTGCGGGTCGCACCCTACGATATCTACGCCTGGGCCGATAAGAACAACAACGGCCGCTTCGACGACGGCGAGAAAAT
Organism: uncultured Rhodanobacter sp.; assembly: GCA_964657755.1. Taxonomy (GTDB): domain Bacteria; phylum Bacteroidota; class Bacteroidia; order Cytophagales; family Hymenobacteraceae; genus Hymenobacter. The sequence goes on along the minus strand of CAZZWL010000079.1, from coordinate 25,449 downwards.
CGCCTACCTGCCCGCGCCGCTGCCCATCAGCGACACCACCGCCTCGCGCACGCTGGTGCTGGTGCGGCCCGACCGCCTGCCCCCCCGCCGCACCGGCCTCGAAACCACCGCCCTCCAGGCCCGCGTGACGTTCAACGAGGGCCTGCGCACCGCCACGCTCTCCACCCTGGCGCCCGGCGCCGATGCCCCGGCCCAGGCCGCCGTGCAGGCCGCCACCGAGCTCACCGACCAGGCGCACTCGCTGCTCATCTATAAAACGCCGGCCCTTGGTGATGGCCGCTACCTGCTGGCCGTGAGCGACAGCGTGGGCAATGCGCGCCGCGACACGCTCAACCTGCGCTTTCCGGTGCCCACGGCGGCGGGCAAGAAAACGCCGCCGGCCGGCACCAGCCTGGTGGGCGGCGCCCGCTCGGTGTACCGGCAGGGGCAGGTGAAGTTCCGGTTTCCGGTGCCGGTGCAGCTGGTGGCGGGCAAAAGCCCCGGCACGCTCAGCGAAGACTCGGTGAAGACTCACGCCCTGCGCGTGCCCGCCGAGGCCAGCCTCAGCCCCGACCGCACCCTGCTAACGGTGAATATTGATACCAAGGCGCTGAAAACGGTCGAGATTCGCCTCGATACCACCGCCATCCTCGCCGTGACGGGCCAGAGCCTGGGCCTGCGCCGCCCGGTACGCCTGGCCGTGGTGGACCAGGACCCGAGCGGCCTCATCACGGGCACTATCACGAGCAAGACCCCGCAGTTTGACCTGCAGCTGCTCAATGACCAGTTTCAGGTGGTGGCCCAGCTGCGCTCACCGCGCGGCACCTACCGCTTCGACCACCTCGCGCCCGGCAAATACCGCCTGCGCGCCCTCCTCGACCAGGATGGCGACGGCCACTGGCGCGGCGGCGACCCCAAGCTGCGCCTGCCCGCCGAACCCATCTACCTCTACCCCAAGACCCTGGACGTGCGCGCCGGCTGGGAAGACGAGGAAAACCTGAGCTTCTAGGTACTCAGAGCGCAGCACGTTGCCCTAAGTTAGTGAAGGGGGGTAGGGCGCGGAAGAATGCGTTCCTACCCCTCAAACTTGCGTTACCCACTGATTAGCAGCCCGCACTAGGCCCAATGTGAATAACTGACTGGTAACCGCGACTCTCTTCGCACCGCTTTCAACTGATTTTGGAGAATGATGTGCATAAACGGCCTCAGCCTACCGGGTGAGGCCGTTTTGCGTTGGCAATGGTGGATAACTTACCTGCGTTTCCAGTTACTGAGCCGGGTTTTCACCTATTATCCACTAGTTATCCACCGGGTTTCCCACCGCCGGCCTATCAGGCCGGCTTTTTTGTGGATAACCGTGGGGAAAGGTCCCGGCGGGCGGTGGATAAAATGCGGACAAGTTTTTTTGGTAGTGTGGCCCGGCGGGCAGTTCACGGGCGCTGTGGATAACCGTGGATAACTCGGCCCGGCTACGAACACTATCCACACCGCCTACCCCCTGTGAATAGTGGATAAGTGGATAACCCCTGTGAATAGTGGAAAACCGGGTTAAGTTCTTCACCAGCAGCTCAATGATATGCACATTGGCTGTGGATAGCCGGTGCATAAGCCCATAGTTACCCACCTCTTATCCACGCTGTGGACAACTCCCAACTGTTATCCACTTATCCACTGCCCTGATGGATGGAAATAGAAAAGAGATTTTTAAAAAAGAAATTAATTCACAAAATAGGTTTGTGGAAAACTTCGGACTGACCAGTTTCCTACCCCCTCGGGCTGGGCCAACCCTGGGCGGCGGGTGGCCGTTGAAAAAGTGCCCGCGGCCCTTCGCTGCTCGCTCACTCCGCCCAAAACAATGCCCTTCGACTACGACCTGGATTTTGCTGCCACCGATTTTCGGGCGCACCCCGAGCTGTACCGCGTGGGCAAGGGCGAGCAGGGCGTGCTGCTAGTGCAGCCCTACAAGGGCGAAATCCTGCCCCACTGGCGCTTCCGCGATGCGGCGGCGGCCCAGGTGTCGTCGTCGGCCATTTGGGCGCTCTTCGAGGCTTATTTAGCCCAGGAGGACTTTGTGGGGGCCGACATGGCGCGCAAGTTTTTGCAGATGGGCTTCACCCGCGCCCGGCGCTACGCCAACCACGCCGGCGGCAAGAAGTACGCCGGCCCCGTGCCCGCCGACAAAAAGGGCCAGAGCGGCGCCCACGGCCGCGCCGAATTGCCCCGTACTCCACACCCCGATGTGGATAAAGTAGAAGCCGCCGCCATCTTCAAAGCCAAGTGGGACGAGGCCAAAGCCCTGCCCGCCTACCAGCGCCAGAAAGCTGCCTTTGAGGAAAAATATGGGAAATAATGAACAGTGAGCAAGGAGTAGTGAGCAGTTTTTCCACCGCTCTTCACCGCTCCTTGCTCACTGTTCATTAGTCACTGTTTACTGCTTACTTGGCTACCTTTGCAGCCATTCTAACCACTCCTACCCCCCATGAGCACCCCGACGACCACCCCCAGCAGCATCGAGGAAAACGAAATTATTCTGGGCACCGGCATGGGCCCGCTGCGCTTCGGCACTAACATGGACGAGGTGCGCACCCTGGTGGGTGAGCCCGAGGAAATCGACGAGTCGGAGGACGAAGACGAGTTTGAGCACCAGGCCTGGAACTACTACGAGGACGACCACCTGCTCTCGCTCTACTTCGACCGCGAGGACGACTTCCGCCTGAGCTGCATCGAAACCGACAACCCCGGCCTGCGCCTCTTCGGCGAGGTTATCCACGGCCAGCCGCTGGACAAGATAAAGGACCTGATGAAGCGCCACGGCCAGGCGGCGCCCGAAATCGAAACGATGGAAGGCGGCGAGGTGCGCCTCTCCTACGAGAAGTCGATGATTGACATGTACTTCGAGGAAGGCCTGCTGCAATTCGTGAACTTCGGCGTCTTTATCAACGACGACCTGGAAGTGCAGTGGCCCAAGTAGGCTTCTTGGTTGAGAACCGTAAAGTTCCCGGCATTATCCAGTAAGGCTGAAAGTTATCCACAAAAAGGCCCTTTTTTAGTGTGGATAAGTGGATAACTCGGTGAAGCTGGGATTATTCCCACGTTACCAACTCCTCACTTAGCCAATGCGCCTAGCAAAAAAGCCAACCCTAACCGGGTTGGCTTTTTTGCGTGTAGCGCGGGCTTTCAGTCCGCGAGTAAAGTCGTTGGTGCTGCCACTCGCGGACTAAAAGTCCGCGCTACTCACCCGCTAAACGAGCGGAAGAGCAGGAACAGCGCCCCCGACAGCACCATCGTAACGGGCAGCGTGAGCACCCAGGCCAGGGCAATGCTGCGCACCATTTCGGGGTTGATGTTCTTGACGCCGCGGCTGGCCACCATGCTGCCCGCGATGGACGAGGTGAGCACGTGGGTGGTGGAAGTGGGCAGGCCCGACTGCGTGCTGAGGCCAATCATGGCCGCCGCCACCAGCTCGGAGCTGGCACCCTGGGCGTAGGTGAGGTGCTCCTTGCCGATGCGCTCGCCGATGGTCTTCACGATGCGCTGCCAGCCGATGGTGGTGCCGCAGGCCAAGGATAGCGACACCATGAGCAGCACCTGCCAGGGCGCGTAGTCGGTGAAGGTTTTCATCTCGTCGATGGCCTTGGTGTAGGTGGCGCGGTCGGCGGTGCTCACGCTGACCCGGTCGGAGCCGAGCAGCTTTTTGCCGCGGTTGGCGAGCAGCAGGATGTCGCGCCGAATCTCGAAGCGAGCCTGCTTGGGCAGGTCGTCTACCTTGGTTTTGCCGGCAAATACGCGGTCGAGGTCGGTGGTTTGGGTACGCACGGCGGCCAGTAGCTGCTGGTCGGGGGCGGCGAGGTCGGCGGGATTCAGGCGATTAATCACGTACTCGACCTTGGTGAGCGAGTCGCGCAGGTCGAGCGGGTTCTTGTTGCTGTCGAGGGCAAAGTGGATGGGCACGATGCCGATGAGAATCAGCATTATCAGCCCTACCCCCTTCTGGCCGTCGTTGGAGCCGTGGAAGAAGCTCACCAGCGTGCAGGTAGTGATGAGCGTGAGGCGGATGAACAAGGGCGGCGGCTTGCGCTTGTGGGGCTCCTTAAACAAGGCCTTGCTCGGGAAAAACCGCTTGAGCAGGAACATCATGATGATGGTGAAGGTGAAGCCCAGGATGGGGCTCAGCAGCAGGGCCAGGCCACTTTCGCCGGCCTTGCCCCAGTTCACGGCCGCGCCCTGGCCGCCGGGCAGCAGCGAAAACGCAATCCCTACCCCCAGGATGGAGCCGATGAGCGCGTGCGACGACGACGAGGGAATGCCGTAGTACCAGGTGCCGATGTTCCAGATAATGGCCGACACGATGAGCGCGCCCACCATCGCAATGCCGTGGTACACGTTCTGGTCCACGAGGCTCTCCACGGGCAGCAGGTACACGATGCCCATTGCCACGCCAATGCCGCCCGAAAAGACCCCGATAAAATTCCAGAAGGCCGACCACACTACCGCCACCCAGGGCCGCAGCGTGTTCGTGTAAATAACGGTGGCCACGGCGTTGGCCGTGTCGTGAAAGCCGTTAACAAATTCAAATGCACAAGCTGCTAGCAAACACACGACTAGCAGCAGCAACACATGGGGTTCAAGTCCGAACATAAAGAGGAGCCGGGATGGGTAGCCGGCCCGCAAAATTAGCGCGGTATCACGCTAGCGTCATGTTACCGAATTGTTGGCTTCCAGGGTTTCGTGGCAATTGGTTCTTGGTTTATAAATAATAAGTAGCAAAAAATAGCGTCCAGCCAAGGCGTTACTCGCTCACAGCTTAATGCGCACCACCACGTCGCTGGCGCCGCCAAAGAGGCCATAGCCGCCCTGCACGTTGGAGCGCAGCGGCGCGGGCTCGGCAAAGGGGTTGTCGTTGGCATCGCGGTAGCGCTGCACCGACTGGTAGAAGTCGTAGGTGCTGGCCGGGATGCTGCTCACCGTGAGCTCGAGGTAGGCCGGCGGCGGGGGGGTAGGGTTGCGCGAGTCGTAGCCCCGGCCGTAGTACACCCCCACGGGTGCGCTGTACACGAGGCGCTGGCCCTGGCGGCCCGCATCGCTAATGGGCATCATGCTGTTGATATTGCCCGCCGAAGACAGCTTAAACTCGTTTAGCTTGACGCTGGGGCCGTTGGTATTGCGCAGGCTCTCATCCTCAAAAGCGTAGCCCCAGTACTGGCCAGCTGCATCTAGCACCCTGATATAGGCCACGTAGTAATCGGTGGTGGCCGCCGGGTCGGAAATGGCAAACGTGAGCTGCCCGTACTTGGCGGGCGTTATAAAGTTGCTGCTACTTGCCGTCGCGGGCTGCTGCACAAAGCTGGCCGCCTCCACGGCCGGCAGGGGGGGTAGGGTCATGGTGGCTTCGACAGGCTCGACGCCGGGCGCGCTGGCCCGCAGCTGGTAGGCCTGGCCCGGCACGCCCACGTAGCCCCGTACGGGTATGTAGGAGCCGTAGCGGTAGTCGGTGGGCCGCTGGGTGTAGCGGCTGGTATCGGGCCGAAAATCTTCTACGATTTGCCCGCTGGCATCGCGCAGCTCGATGGTGGCATCGGTGCGGCCCACCAGGTTTTTATTCACCAAAATGGCCTGGCTGGTGCTGGCAAACGGGTTGCGGTCGTGGAAAGCCTCGATGCGCTGGTAGTCGGCCGTTTGGGGCTGGTTGCTGAGCGTGTAGGTCAGCGCCAGGCGCGGCGTGTGGGCCGGCGGCGTCACGGTCACGACCGATTCGCAGCCGGCCAGGGCCGCCAGGGCGAGCAGGAGCAAAGCTGGTTTCATAGCGAAAAAGGGGGGTAGGGGCTTAAAACTTGAACGCCTTGCTGACCGACGGAATGATGGGAAACAGCGACACCTGCTTGTAGGTGGCCGGCTGCACCACCGTGCCGGTCGAGCTGACGTAGGCCGCGTCGAAGTACAGGTAATACGGATTATTACGGCTGTACACGTTGTAGATAGACAGGCTGTTGACTACCTCGCCCCAGCGTTTTTTCTTAGTCTTGCTCAGGTCGAGGTCGAAACGGTGATAGGCCGCCATCCGGTACGAGTTGCGGTCGCCGTAGTCGTTGAAAATGGTGCCCGGCCCCGCCTGGTAGCGGGCCGCACCCAGCGTAGTAGCGTTGCCGGTGCCATACACCCAGGTGCCCGACAGCGTGAGCGTGGGGCTGAAGTGGTGAATGACCACTACCGACACGTCGTGCCGCCGGTCATACTTATAGGGGAAAATTCGCCCCTGGTTCAGCTCCGCAAACTGGCGGTTGCTCCAGGCCAGCGTGTAGCCAATCCAGCCGGTGGTGCGGCCGGTTTTCTTCTGCAAAAACAGCTCGCCACCGTAGGCCCAGCCCCGGCCGCTCGTGATTTGGCGCTGCCAGTCGCCGTCGGTGGTGTTCAAAAAGCTGGCGCCCTCGCGGTACTCCACCAGGTTTTGCATGGGCTTGTAGTACGTCTCGAAGCTGAACTCAAACGCCTCGCCCCTGTAGCGCAGCGTGCGCGCCGCGCCCAGGCTGAACTGGTGCGCCACCTGCGGCCGCACCTGGGCCGTGGCCGGTACCCACAGGTCGGTGGGCAGCCCGATGCCGCTGTTCGTGAGCAGGTGAATGTATTGCGTGGTGCGGGCGTAGGAGCCCTTCAGGGCCCACTCATCCGTGAGCATGTAGCGGGCGGCCAGCCGCGGCTCCAGGGAGGGGTAGAGCTTGTTTTCGACGTAGAAGCTGCTCAGGCGCAGGCCGGCGTTCACCTTCAGTCGGGCGCTGAGGCGGTAGTCGTCCTCCACGTACAGGGCGCTTTCGGTGCCCGCCGTGCGGCTGCCCGAGGCCGAGGCACTGGCCAGGTTGTCGGTCGTGCTGTTCTGCACCACCGCGCCCGGCCGAAACGCGTGCCGGATTATTTGCCCCCCAAACCGTAGGTAGTGGTCGGGCGAGGGCAGGTAGTCGAGGTCCGTTTTGAGGCTAAAATCCTTGATGCTCGACAGGTAGTTGAGGGCCGTGGTGCTGGTGGCGGGCTGACCCTGGTCGAGGTAGCGCCGCTCGCTGCCCTCGCCAATATCGAACTGGTACTGGCTGTAGGTGAGGTGGGTGTTCATAAACAGCCGGTCGTTCACCACGTGGTTCCAGCGCAGCGCGCCGGTGAGGTTGCCCCAGCCCAGCTGGCTATCCGAGCGCCGAAAATCGGTGGATGTCTCGTCGGCGTCGCGCAGGTTGGCGTAAAAGTTATCGTAGCCCCGGTAGGCGCTCAGATACAGCCGGTCGCGCGGGCTCACTTTCCAGTTGAGCTTGGCATTGAGGTCGTAGAAATAGTAGCCCAGCGAGCCCGCCTGCCCCTCTTTCTTGAGCTGACTCTGAATGAGCGGCCGGGCCAGCACGTCGATGTAGGTGCGCCGGGCCGAGACGATGAACGAGGCCACGTCCTTCTTAATCGGCCCCTCTAGCGTGAGGCGCGAGGCCACCAGGCTGATGGCGCCCTCGCCGTGCAGCGCCTGCGCGTTGCCCTCCTTCATCGAAATATCGAGCACCGACGATAGCCTACCCCCGTACCGCGCCGGGAAGCCGCCCTTTATCAGCTCCACGTTGTTCAGCGCATCGGCATTAAACACCGAGAAGAAGCCAAACAGGTGCGCCGCGTTGTAGACCGGCGTGCCATCGAGCAGAATCAGGTTTTGGTCGGGCGAGCCGCCGCGCACGTACAGGCCGCTGCTGCCTTCGCCGCCGCTCTGCACGCCGGGCAGCAATTGCAGCACTTTCAGCACGTCGGTTTCGCCCATGAATTTGGGCAGGCTCTTGATTTGGGCGATGGGCACGTTGATGGTGCCCATGCGGGTGCTGCGCGGGCCGTGGTCGTCGGCGGCCTGGCGGTCGCCCACCACCTCCACGCCGGCCAGCTCGTTGGTGGCGGCGGGCAGCCGAAAAGTATGCTGCGCGCTGCCGGTGGCCGGCGCGGCCCAGCGCCCGCGCTCGTAGCCCACGTAGCGCGCCTCCAGCCGCACCGAGTCGAGCCCCGCCGTGGGCACCGTGAGCGAGTAGAAGCCGTAGGTGTTGGTGGCGGTGCCCAGCCCGGTACCGGCCTGTACCACGGCCACCCCAATCAGGTTTTCGCCGGTGGCCAGGTCGCGCACGTAGCCGCTGAGCGTGACGTGGGCCGGCGGCGGGGGGGTAGGGGCCTGCGCCTGCGCCACGCCCGCGCGCAGCCCGCCGCTCAGTAGCAGTAAGCAATAAAGTTGTTTCACAGTGGAAAAGGGTAGAATTCAGGTATTGCCGACGAAGGTAGGCGGCGGCGGCCGCTACGTGTGTAGCTGATGAGTAAATAATTGACTAATTGGTTGCGTGCCCTACCCCCCTCGTGGCGCGCCAAGCGGACCAAGCCTCCCCAACCCAGCCGCTAAGCGCCGGGCAGAGAGCCTGCCGACCAAACGCGTCGCCAGCCCGCGCCGCGGGCGTGTCGGCGCCATCCGTTTAATCCGTTAAGTCTGCGGTCTACCTTTGCGGCTTATGAGCAAGCCCGCGTCCACTTCGCCTACCGCTGAGAATACTCAGTTAAAAGACATCGTCGCCCACGCCAAGGAATACGGCTTCGTATTTCAGTCTTCGGAAATCTATGACGGCCTGGCCGCCGTGTACGATTACGGCCCCAACGGCGTGGAGCTGAAAAACAACCTCAAGCGCCTGTGGTGGGAGGCCATGACCCAGCTGCACGGCAACGTGGTGGGCATCGACGCGGCCATCTTCATGGACCCGCGCACCTGGGAGGCCAGCGGCCACGTGGCGGGCTTCAACGACCCGCTCATCGACAACCTCGACAGCAAAAAGCGCTACCGCGCCGACGTGCTGCTTGAAGAAAAAGCCGCCGAATACGAAAAAGCCGGCGACCCCGCCCGCGGCGCGGCCCTCACGGCCGAGATGGGCCGCCTGCTCACGGCCAACGACCTGGCCGGTGTGCGCCAGCTCATCATCGACGAAGAAATCAAGTGCCCCGTGTCCGGCACCGGCAAGTGGACTGAGGTGCGCCAGTTCAACCTGATGTTCTCGACCCAGGGCTCGGCCGTGGACTCGGACGCGCCGCCCGTGTACCTGCGCCCCGAAACGGCCCAGGGCATTTTCGTGAACTTTCTGAACGTGCAGAAGTCGGCGCGGATGAAAATCCCGTTTGGTATCGCCCAGATTGGCAAGGCGTTCCGCAACGAGATTGTGGCCCGGCAGTTCATTTTCCGCATGCGGGAGTTTGAGCAGATGGAGATGCAATTCTTCGTGCGCCCCGGCACCGAAGGCGAGTGGTACGACACTTGGAAGGCCGCCCGCCGCCGCTTCCACGAGGCGCTGGGCCTACCCCCCGAAAAGCTGCGTTTTCACGACCACGACAAGCTGGCCCACTACGCCAAGGCCGCCGTGGATATCGAGTACGAATTCCCCTTCGGCTTCAAGGAAATGGAGGGCATCCACTCGCGCGGCGACTTCGACCTGACCCAGCACCAGAACCTGAGCCGCAAAAAGCAGCAGTACTTCGACAACGACCTCGACGAAACCACCGGCAAGCCCTACGGCAACTACGTGCCCTACGTGGTCGAAACTTCGGTGGGCGCCGACCGCCTGTTTCTGGCCACGCTCTGCCAGGCTTTCCAGGAAGAAACCATCACGGAAGGGGAGGGCGACGCCCAAACTACCAAGCAGCGCACCCTGCTGAAGCTGCACCCGGCCGTGGCGCCCATCAAGGCCGCCATTTTCCCGCTGGTGCGCAAGGACGGCATGCCCGAAAAAGCTCAGCAGATTTTCGATGACCTGCGCTTCGATTTCCGCCTGGTGATTGAGGATAAGGACGCCATCGGCAAGCGCTACACCCGCCAGGACCTCATCGGCACACCTTTCTGCATCGTGGTCGACGGCCAGACCTTGGAGGATGATACCGTGACGGTGCGCCACCGCGACACCCGCGAGCAAACCCGCATGCCCATCAGCGCGTTGCGGGCCTACATCGGCGAGGCCGTAAGCTTCAAGACCGTGTTTGCCAAATTGTAAGGGGGTAGGCCCACCTTCGGAACTCTAAGCGGAAGTAATCGGCTTTCGACTATGCAAGTATTGACTAAGCGCGCTTTGCGGGAATTTGGGTTGCGTTATCCCGACGTGGCCCAGGAGATTCTCGACTGGTTCACGGCCGTTGAAGCGGCCGATTGGGCTAATGGAGCAGCCGTGCGGGCCTTTGACGGTGGCGCCGATTACGTAGGTGGCGACCGCTGGGTATTCAACCTGCGGCGCAACCGCTACCGGTTGGTGGTGCGCATTTTCTTCCCCGCTCGGCAGGTGTACGTGCGCTTTATCGGTACCCACGCTGAGTATGACCGTATTGCGGATATTACCACTATCTGACCACGATTCTAATTTCCTACCCCCCATGGAAATCCGCACCGAAGCTGACTACCAGGCTGCCCTGCGCCGACTGGAGTATCTGGTTGACCATGAGCCGGCCAACCTGTCGGAGATTACGGCCCTAGGGAATGTAGTGAATACGTACGAAAACGAAAATGGCCACCGGCCCCTACCCCCCAATTCGCTGATTGCCCGCCTGGAACGCGAGATGCAGCAGCGCCAGCTAGCCGACCAGCAGTTGGCCGACCTGTTGGGGGTGCCGGCCGCTACCCTACGTGCCGTGCTCAACGGCCAGCGGGCCATTGATTTAGATTTGGCCAAGCGGCTGCACACGCGGTTGGGCATTCCAGGCGATTTTATCCTCGAAGCCGCCTGATTCTTTACTTTCTCAGCTTCCCGGCTGACCGGCTTATTTTATCTTAGTTAGCTAACCTTCGTATCCTATGTGGGGACATATCGCCCTCTTTATCATCAAGTTCCGCCGGATTTTGCTGATACTCATTGCCGTTTCGACCCTGGGCATGGCCTGGATAGCGAAGGATGTGCAGATGACCTATGACTTTGCCCAGGTCGTGAGCCCGAAGGACCCCGACATGGTGTACTTCCAGCAGTTCAAAAAGACCTTCGGCGAGGATGGCAATATCCTGGTGCTCGGCATGCAGGACAGCGCCGTGTACAAACTCCCGCAGTTTCGGCTCTACGACCAGCTCGCCAATGAGCTGGTGAAGGTGCCGGGCGTATCGGGCGTACTGGGCCTGCCCAAACTAATTCAGATTGAGAAGGATACGATAAACAACAGCTTCGTAACCGCGCCCGTGTTCGCGAGGCCGCCCACCAGCCAGGCCCAGCTCGACTCGCTGATGCGGGTCGTGAACAACATCGAGTTTTACCAGGGCCAGGTGATTGCGCCGCGCACCGGCGCCACGCTGCTGGCCGTGACGCTCGACCCCAAGTGGCTGAACTCGGACCGGCGCAAGGAGGTGATGAACAACATCTTAGACCTGAGCGCCAAGTTTGAGAAAGACTCCAAAATCAAGCTGCACTACGCGGGCCTACCCTACGTGCGCTCCACGATGACGAGCAAGGTTTCGGCCGAGATGAAGTTCTTCGCTGGGCTGATGGTGGTCGTGATGGCCATTATCCTGTTCATCTTCTTCCGCACGTGGTCGGCGGTGGTGGTGCCGCTGCTGGTGGTGGTGATTGTCATGATTTGGTGCATTGCCACTATCGTGCTGCTGGGGTTCAAAATCAACCTGCTCACGGGCCTGATACCGTCTATTCTGGTGGTTATCAGCGTGCCTAACTGCACGTATTTGCTCTCGCGTTACCACTACGACTACCGCAAATCGGGCAACCAGATACTGGCCATGACGCGGGTAATCCGCAAAATCGGCCTCATTACGCTGGTCAATAACACGACCACGGCCATTGGCTTTTTCGTGTTCACCTTCACCGATATTGCCATTCTGTTTCAGTTTGGGCTGGTGGCCACGATTAATATCTTCATTGCCTTCATCATCAGCTTCATTATGATTCCGGCGGTGTTTACTTACCTGCCCGGCCCCTCCGATAAGCAGCTAGAGCACCTTGATTCGAAGCCGCTGGTGGGCATCATTCACTTTCTCGACTTCATTGTGCTGCGGCGGCGGCGCACTATTTACCTCACGGCGGCGGTGCTGGTAGGGCTGGCGTCCATTGGTATTTCGCGTATCGAAGCCGTGTCGTTTATGGTGGATGACCTGCCCAAGCAAAGCTCCGTGAACGAAGACCTGAGCTTCTTCGAGGCCCGCTTTGGCGGGGTGATGCCGCTGGAATTTGTAGTGGATACCAAGCAGCCCAAGGGCTTGCTGAAGCTGCCTAACCTGCAGAAAATCGACCAGTTCGACAAGTTTCTGCAAGCCCAGCCGGAGCTCTCCACCCCCCTCAGCATGGTCACGTTTTTGAAGGCGGCCAAGCAGGCGTTCTACAACGGCAACCCCGACTTCTACAAGCTGCCCGATAAGGATGATAAGAACTTCATCCTGAGCTACCTGGCCAACTCGCAGGGTAAGGGTAGTAACTCGACCAGCAAGCTGCTCAAAACCTTCATGGACAGCACCCAGCAGCGGGCGCGCATCAGCGTAAAAATCGCGGATATCGGCTCGCACAAGCTTGATACGTTGGTAAGTAAGCGCATTGAGCCGGCCATCAAGCGCATCTTCGCCGGCACCGATATGGTAGTGCGGCGCACGGGCACGACGGTCATTTTTACCAAGGGCAATGAGTACGTCATTGGCACGCTGGGCGAGAGCCTGATGTGGGCCTTCGGGCTGGTGGCCGTGGTGGTGCTGCTACTCTTTCACTCGGTGCGGACCATTTTCTATGCCCTGGTGCCTAATATCTTAACGCTGACCCTGACGGCCGGCGTAATGGGCTACTTCGGCATTGCGCTCAAGCCCAGCACGGCTCTGATTTACGTGATTGCCCTTGGCATCGACGGCGATAACTCGATTCACCTGCTGGCCAAGTTCCGGCAGGAGATGGCCATGCCCGGCAAGAGCGTGAGCGAGGCCATTACCAACACGCTGAGCGAGGCTGGGTCGAGCATGTTCTACACCAGCATCGTGCTCTTTATCGGCTTCAGTATCTACGGGTTCAGCGAGTTTGGCGGCACCAAGGCGCTGGGCGTGCTCATGGGTGCTTCGCTGCTCATTACAAATTTTTCGAACCTGGTTTTCCTGCCGGCGCTGTTGGTCACCTTTGAGCGCGGCGGCAGCTGGAAAACGCCCAAAGCGGCCCTGGTGCATCATTACGACGAAAACTACCACGAGGAAGACGACGACCTGGACCTTAACCTGCAACGCCTGAGCGTGGAGCGGACGCCGGTTAAAACGACTTAGATTACCCCTGGCGTTCACCTCACCCCCTAGCCCCCTCTCCTTGGGGAGAGGGGGAACTAGCTCTAGTTCTAGCTTTTAGAAACTAGGTCTAAAAACTAGTCCCCCCTCTACCCAAGGAGAGGGGGCTGGGGGGTGAGGTAAGCGCCCGGCCGACACCCGAACTAAAAAGCTAACAGCTAGCAGCCCAAAGCTAATAGCTCAAAAACAATGACTTACCCCGAATACAAGCAGCCGCTCGACTACGCCAAGCTCGCCACCGACGTGCGGGCCTATTGGGAGGCCAACGGCATTTTTGAGAAGAGCGTGAGCAGCCGCGAGGGCCAGCCCACGTTCGTGTTTTACGAGGGCCCGCCCTCGGCCAACGGCCAGCCCGGCATTCACCACGTGATGGCGCGGGCGGTGAAAGACATCTTCTGCCGCTACCAGACGCAGCTCGGCAAGCAGGTGCCCCGCAAGGGCGGCTGGGACACCCACGGCCTACCCATCGAGCTGCAAGTGGAAAAGGAGCTGGGCATCACGAAGGAGGATATCGGCCACAAAATCAGCGTGGAAGAATACAACCAACGCTGCCGCGAAACCGTGATGCGCTTCAAGGCGCAGTGGGACGAGCTGACCCAGCAAATGGGCTACTGGGTGGACCTCGACGACCCCTATATCACCTTCGAGCCCGAGTACATCGAGAGCTGCTGGGCGCTGCTCAAGAAACTCTACGACAAAGGTTTACTCTACAAAGGTTACACCATTCAGCCCTATTCGCCGGCCGCCGGCACCGGCCTCAGCTCGCACGAGCTGAACCAGCCCGGCACGTACAAGGACGTGAAGGACACGACCATCGTGGCCCAGTTTAAGGTGGTTGATGATGCTGCTTCAGCACAATTATATGGAGCGACTTTAGGCGCTGAAGAACGTAGCGGTGAGCCCGTTAAAATTTTCTTTCTAGCTTGGACTACCACACCCTGGACACTACCAGCTAATACTGGGTTAGCAGTTGGAAAAAATATTAAGTATGTTCAAATCCAAACTTTCAACCCTTATACACACGAGCGGATCCACGTTATTCTTGCGGAAGCTTTAGTAAGCCGCTATTTTAGTGAAAAAGGAGAAAATGTTTCGTTCGCTGATTACTATGCTGGCAACCATAAAATCTTACCTTGGAATAAAGAGCATGTTTGGTCAGGTGCCGACCTAGTAGGCATCCACTACGAGCGCCTATTCAATACCGAAGCCGGCTACCCCTACTTTGAAGGCGAAGAAAACGGCTTCCGCGTTATAGTGGGCGACTTCGTAACCACCGAAGACGGTACGGGTATCGTGCACATCTCGCCCACGTTTGGCGCGGATGACTTCCGGGTGGCGCAGCTCAACGGCATCCCCGCGCTGATGGTGGCCGACGACCAGGGCAAGCTCGGTCCCATCGTGGACCGCACGGGCCGCTACGTGGCCCAAATGGGCGAATTTGGCGGCCGCTGGGTGAAGAACTACGACGGCCACGACCAGAGTGGCGCCGACTATAAAACGCTGGACGAGAGCATCGCCATTCGGATGCGTACCAACGGCACGGCCTTCAAAACCGAGAAGTACGAGCACACCTACCCCCACTGCTGGCGCACCGACAAGCCGGTGCTCTACTACCCCCTCGACTCGTGGTTTATCAAGACCACGGCCGTGAAAGACCGCCTCATCGAGCTCAACAAAACCATCAACTGGAAACCCGAAAGCACCGGCACCGGCCGCTTCGGCAACTGGCTCGAAAACCTGGTGGACTGGAACCTCAGCCGCTCGCGCTACTGGGGCACGCCGCTGCCCATCTGGCGCACCCAGGACCGCACCGAGGAAATCTGCATCGGCAGCATCGCCGAGCTGAAGGCGGAGATTGACAAGGCCGTCGCGGCCGAAGTCATGACCCACAACCCCTACGCCAACGGCGAAAAAATCGACCTGCACCGGCCCTACGTGGACGATATTTTCCTCGTTTCGCCCAGCGGCCAGCCCATGTACCGCGAGCCCGACCTTATCGACGTGTGGTTTGACAGCGGCGCGGTACCGTATGCGCAGTGGCACTATCCGTTTGAGAATCAGGAGAAATTCGCCAGGAACTTCCCCGCCGATTTCATCGCCGAAGGCGTGGACCAAACGCGCGGCTGGTTCTTCACGCTGCACGCGCTGGCCGTGATGCTGGAAGACTCGGTGGCCTTCAAAAACGTGATTGCCAACGGCTTGGTGCTCGACAAAAACGGCAACAAGATGAGCAAGCGACTCGGCAACGCCGTGGACCCGTTTGCCACCATCGCGCAGTACGGCCCCGACGCCACCCGCTGGTACATGATTTCGAACGCGCCGCCGTGGGATAACCTCAAGTTTGACGCGGCCGGCATCACGGAGGTGCAGCGCCGCTTCTTCGGCACGCTGTTCAACACGTACTCGTTCTTCGCGCTCTACGCCAACCTCGATGGTTTCCAGGTCAGCCCTACCCCCCTCCCGGTGGCCGAACGCACCGAGCTGGACCGCTGGATTCTCAGCAAGCTCCAGAGCCTGCTGGCCGAAGTGCGCGGCCATTTCGACAGCTACGACCCCACGAAAGCCGCCCGCGCCATCCAGGATTTCGTGACCGACCAGCTCTCCAACTGGTACGTGCGCCTCTCGCGCCGCCGCTTCTGGAAAGGCGAGCTAACGACCGATAAGCAAGCCGCTTACGAAACGCTACACGAGTGCCTCAGCACCGTGGCGCAGCTCATGGCGCCCATCGCGCCGTTTTTTGCTGACTGGTTATATCAAAACCTTGTTCAGCCCCATCCCCCAACCCTTTCCCCTGCGGGGGAAGGGGAGCCTAACGTCAGCACCGCCTCGGCTCCCCTCCCCAGTAGGGGAGGGGTCGGGGGTGGGGCTGCCGCCGAATCGGTGCACCTGACCTACCTGGCCGAAGCCGATACTACGCTCATCGACAAGGCGTTGGAAGAGCGAATGGAGCTGGCCCAGCGCATCAGCTCGCTCACGCACTCGCTGCGCAAGAAGTCGGTGCTGAAGGTGCGCCAGCCCTTGCAGCGCATCCTGGTGCCGGTGCTGAATGACTCTACCAAGGAGCAGGTCGGGCTGGTAGAAGACCTGATTTGCGCCGAGGTGAACGTGAAGCATATCGAGTTTCTGGACGACACAAGCGGCGTGCTGGTGAAGTCGGTGAAGCCCAATTTTAAGCGCCTGGGCCAGGTCTACGGCCCGCGTTTGAAGGCCGTGGGCGCCCGCATCCAAACCCTGAGCCCCGACGAGCTAAGCCAGCTGGAGAAGCAGGGCGAGCTGGCGGTGGAAGTGGAAGGCGATACCCTCACGCTGCACCTCGATGAGGTCGAAATCCGCACCCAGGACCTGCCCGGCTGGCTCGTGGCTACCGACGGCCCGCTTACCGTGGCCCTCGACGTGACGCTCACTGACGAACTGCGCCAGGAGGGGCTAGCCCGCGAGCTAGTCAACCGCCTCCAGAACCTGCGCAAGGACTCGGGCCTCGAAGTACAGGACCGCATCCATGTTGCACTAGCCAGCAGCGCGCCGGCCGAGTTGCAAGCTGCCGTGGCCGCCTTCGGCGACTACATCCGCGAGGAGGTGCAGGCCCTGCGCCTGGAGTTTGTGCCCGAAGTATTCGGCGGCGCGGTGCTGGAGTTTGACGACTTCTCGGTACCCGCCAAAGTAGATGTCGTAACTGTCTGAATGTGAGCGACCCGGCCGCGTCTGAAAACGCGGCCGGGTTTTCAGACGCACAACGCCTTTCTTCCCCCGTTTTTAAAGGTTCTGAAACCTTGTAATTCGGTATAAAACAGTACAAAGTAACCTGAGTTTCACCAGTGCAGCCTGATTCATCCGATACCGTTTCTACTGCCTTGCCGCGCCACCCGGCACGGAGGGGTAGCGTGCTGCCGTTCTTTCTACTGGCCCTCTTTATCATTGCGCTCGACCAAATTTCTAAGTATTTGGTACATAGCCACATGCGAATAGGAGAGGAGGTGCCGCTCTTGGGCAATGGCCTGAAACTGCTGTACACGGAGAATCCTGGTATGGCCTTTGGCGTCGAGTTGCCACCGCCTTTTGGCAAGCTGTTGCTCACGGCTTTTCGGGTGCTGGCCGTGGGGGGCATCAGCTACTACATGGTGCGATTGTGGCGGCAGCGGGCCGCGGCGGGCTATATTGCCTGCATGGCCCTCATTTTGAGCGGAGCGCTGGGAAATCTGCTGGACTCCGTTTTTTACGGCGTCATTTATCACAATGCCCCGGCTGGCTCGCCTACCCCCTGGTTTTATGGCCAAGTCATTGACATGATTAATGTGCCTATCTACCAAGGGTTTTACCCACAGTGGGTTCCCCTTGTAGGGGGGCAGTACACGAGTGGCTTTCCAATTTTTAACCTGGCTGACTCGTCCATTTTTATTGGGGTAGCCCTGATTCTGCTGCTGCAAGGCCGTTTCTTTTCGCAAGCGCAGTCGGAAGCAGTGAATGAGCAAGGTGATGAAACGGCGAGGTCATCGTAGAATTAAGTAATTTATAATCAATAAGCTAAGTGTCATTTATTACCCCAGTGCCTACCGATTCGCCTACCGACACCTATTCGCAGTCCCGGCCCAACCCGGCGCGGCGCGGCAGCGTGCTACCCTTCTTCCTGCTGTCGTTGTTCGTAATTTTCATCGACCAGCTGTCTAAATATCTGGTGAACAAGCATATGCAGCCGGGCTTGAATGGGGAGATTCCATTGATTGGCAACTGGCTGAAGCTGCACTACACGCTGAACCCCGGCATGGCTTTCGGCGTGGAGCTGCTGCCCCCGCCCTACGGCAAGCTGCTGCTGACGGCGTTTCGGCTGCTGGCGGCGGGGGGCATCAGCTACTACATTGGGCAGCTGTGGCGGCAGCGGGCGGCGGCGGGCTTCATTGCCTGCATGGCGCTCATCCTGGGCGGGGCCGTGGGCAATGTGATTGACTCGGTTTTTTACGGCGTCGTGTACCACAACGCGCCGTTTGGCTCGCCTACCCCCTGGTTTTTCGGCCAAGTCATCGATATGATTTACGTGGACATCTACGAGGGTTTTTTGCCCGCTGCCTGGCCCATTCTGGGGGGCAAGTACGTGTCGTTGTGGCCGATATTTAACCTGGCTGACTCGTCCATCTTTGTTGGGGTAGCGCTGATTTTGCTCTTGCAAGGGCGCTTCTTCAAACAGACGGAGCAAAACGCGGCGCTGACCCCAGCGGCCCCGCCCGCTTCGGACCCTGCTTAGTAAACTTGCGGCGCGGACTTGTTCCGCGCCGTTTTCTTTTTGCTCATGCCCCTGCTCTCGGTCCAGAACCTCACCGTCGATTTTCACGCGCAGCGCGGGAGCACGCGGGCCGTGGCGGGCGTGTCGTTTGCGGTGGGTAGGGGAGAGGTGGTGGCGATTGTGGGCGAATCGGGCTCGGGCAAGTCGGTGACGTCGCTGGCGCTGCTGGGCCTGCTGCAGAAGCCCGCCGCGCGCATCGAGAGCGGCACGGCCGTGTTCGAGTCGGAGAAGCTGGGCGAAGTGGACTTATTGCAGCTCAGCGAGGCGCAGCTGCAACGGGTGCGGGGCAACGACATCAGCATGATTTTTCAGGAGCCCATGACCTCCCTGAACCCGGTGCTGACCTGCGGCTACCAGGTGGTGGAGGCCCTGCTGCTGCACACCGCGCTCAGCAAGGCGGCGGCCGAGGCCCGCACCATTGAGCTATTTACCGAGGCGCAGCTGCCGCGCCCGGCCCAGATTTTCAAGGCCTACCCCCACGAAATAAGCGGGGGCCAGAAGCAGCGCGTGATGATTGCGATGGCGATGGCCTGCCGCCCGGCCCTGCTCATTGCCGACGAGCCCACCACGGCCCTCGACGTGACGGTGCAGGCGCGCATTCTCGACCTCATCCGCGACCTGCGGCGCGACTACGGCACGGCCGTGCTCTTCATTACCCACGACCTGGGCGTGGTGGCCGAGATTGCCGACCGCATCCTGGTGATGTACCGGGGTAGGGTGGTGGAGCAGGGCAGCGTACTCGACATTTTTACCAACCCCCAACACCCCTACACCAAGGGCCTGCTGGCCTGCCGGCCCCGCCTCTCCATTGGCAAAACGCGCCTGCCGGTAGTGGCTGATTTTATGGATACTGACGCGGCTGGCAACCTCACGGCGCGGCCGGTGGGGCTGGGGCAGCAGGCCCTGGAGAGTGCCACCGCTCAGTTACGAAGCAATTCTGATACTGCCAAAGCGTTCCCCGTGGAACAAAAAACGGGTTCCACGGCGCCTACCCCCTTGCTTCGGGTAGAAGCGCTGCAAGTCTACTTCCCCATTCGCAAGGGTTTTTTTACGCGAGCTACCAGCTTCGTGCGGGCCGTGGATGACGTCAGCTTCACCATTTATCCCGGCGAAACGGTGGGGCTGGTGGGCGAGTCGGGCTGCGGCAAAACCACGCTGGGCCGGGCACTGCTGCGCCTCACGGAACCAACGGCCGGCCGCATCCTGTTTGAAGGCACTGACCTGGCCCGCCTGCCCGCCGGTGAATTGCGCCACCGGCGGCGCGAATTTCAACTGGTGTTTCAGGACCCGTACGCGGCCCTGAACCCGATGCTCACGGTGGGCGAGGCTATTCTGGAGCCGTTGCGGGTGCACGGGGTAGGGGGCAGCCGCGCCGAGCAAAAGGCTCGGGTGCGGGAGCTGCTGCGTACCGTGGGTATGAGCGACGATGCCGAGCAGCGCTATCCGCACGAGTTCAGCGGCGGGCAGCGGCAGCGCATCTGCATTGCGCGGGCGCTGGCGCTGCGGCCCAAGCTCATTGTGTGCGACGAGTCGGTGTCGGCGCTCGATGTGAGCGTGCAGGCGCAGGTGCTCAACCTGCTCAACGACCTCAAGCGCGAGCTGGGCATCACCTACCTCTTCATCACCCACGACCTGTCGGTGGCCCGCTTTATGAGCGACCGCCTGCTGGTGATGAGCCAGGGCCGCATCGTGGAAAGCGGCCCCGCCGCCGACGTGTACGCCCACCCCCAGCACCCCTACACCCAGCAGCTGCTGGCCGCCATCCCGAGCGACGACCCGGCCCGCATCGCGGCGCGGGTGGCCTTGTAAAACGGAGTGGCACTCCGTTCCCGGTCGCGCGATACTGCCCAGATAACGCAGACCAAACAAGCTGCTTCCGTCTACGTTCTACTTTCATCCAACACCGAACGGAGTACCACTCCATTCTACTTTCCTTACCCCGCGTCGCCTTCGTCAATCTTACCTCAAGCTGTCCGGCGGCCGTCTTACCCACTCCATGAAAAACCCCCAAGACCCCGCCGCCCCCCGCGCCGCTCGCGCGAAGGCAGCCCCCGCCACCCAGGCTCCCAAAGCCGCGAAGGCCGCCAAGGCCCTTACCCCCGCCGCGCCGGCTGGCCTCAGCCAGGACCTCGTGTACCGGCAGTTTGCCGATAACCCCGGCAAGGTGCTGGGCTACCGCCAGCTCTCGCGCCGCCTGGGCATTACTACTAAAGCCCAGCGTGAGGACCTGTTTTCCTACCTCAAGGAGCTCAAGCAAACCGGCCGCCTGGAGCTGCTTCAGAACGACGAATACCGGCTGGCCAGTCCCACCGACCTGCAGGTGGCGGCCAGCGCCGCCAAGGGCCGGAAACCGGCCAAGAAGGCCCCGGCGGCCGCGGCGCCCGAGCCCGTGCTGGAAGAAGAGTTTGGGCAGGACCCCATCATTCACCGGCGCCGCTCGGCGGGCTTCGACCACGTGGGCGACGGCCCCGACCGTCGGCCGCACCGCGACCCCAACACCGTCATCGGCACGGTATCGCTCGCTACCCCCCGCTTTGCCTTCGTGGTGCGCGAGGATGGCGAGGGCGACGATATCCGGGTCTTCACCGACCAGCTGCGCTACGCCCTCGACGGCGACCTGGTGCGGGTGCGCCTGCGCGGCATCCGCGACGGCCGCCTCACTGGCGACGTGGTGGAAGTCATCAAGCGGCAGCGCGTGGAGGTGGTGGGCCGCCTCCAGGTAAATGGCTCCATCGGCTTCGTGAAGCCCGATAACCGCAAGTCGTACTTCGACGTGATGGTGCCGCCCGACGGGCTGGCCGACTCGCGCAACGGCGACAAGGTGCTGGTGCGCATCACCGAGTTTCCCGACCACGAAGGGCAGGGTAGGAACCCGGTCGGCACTATCGTGCGCAACTTTGGGGCGGCCGGCCAGAACGAGGCCGAGATAAACGCCATCATGGCCGAGTTTGGCCTGCCCTTCGAATTTCCGAGCGCGGTGGAAGAAGAGGCCGAAGCCATTCCGACCACCATCACGAAGCAGGAAATTGCCAAGCGCCGCGACTTTCGCGACATCCTCACCTTCACCATCGACCCGGCCGATGCCAAGGACTTCGACGATGCCCTGAGCCTGCGCACGCTGGCCAACGGCAACTACGAGGTGGGCGTGCACATCGCCGACGTGACCCACTACGTGCGCCTCGGCACCGAGCTGGAGCGCGAGGGCAAGAGCCGCGCCACCTCGGTGTATCTCGTGGACCGCGTGATTCCGATGCTGCCCGAAAACCTCTCCAACGGCCTCTGCTCGCTGCGGCCCAATGAGGATAAGCTGACCTTCTCAGCCGTGTTTGAGTTGGATGAGAAGGGCAAGCTGGTGGATTCGTGGTTTGGCAAAACCGTCATTCACTCCGACCGCCGCTTCAGCTACGAAGAGGCCCAGGAGCGCATCGAAACCAACGAGGGCGACTACGCGCTGGAAATAAATCTGCTGAACCACCTGGCCAAAAAGCTCTCGGCCGAGCGCTTCCGCAAGGGCGCCATCAGCTTCGAGACGCAGGAGGTGAAGTTCAAGCTGGGCGAGGATGGCAAGCCGCTGGGCGTGTACGTGAAGGAGCGCAAGGACGCGCACAAGCTCATCGAGGAGTTTATGCTGCTGGCCAACAAGCGGGTGGCCGAGTTCGTGTTTGGCCTCAAAAAGACCAAGCCGCGCTTCACGATGGTGTACCGCACCCACGACGCGCCCGACCCCGACCGCCTCGAAAACTTCGCCATGTTCGCTCAGAAATTTGGCCACAAGCTGAACCTGAGCAACCCCAAAAAAATCAGCACGGAGCTGAACAAGCTGAGTGAGGACGTGGTGGGCAAGCCCGAGCAGAACGTGATTCAGGGCCTGGCCATCCGCAGCATGTCGAAGGCCATTTACACTACCGAGCCGCTGGGGCACTTCGGGCTGGCCTTCGCGCACTACTCGCACTTCACTTCGCCCATCCGCCGCTACCCCGACATGATGGCCCACCGCCTGCTGGAGTACTACCTCGAAGGCGGCAAGAACGCGTCCGTCGAGCCCGTGGAGGAAGCCTGCAAGCACTCCTCGGCCCGCGAAAAAATGGCGGCCAACGCCGAGCGCGCCAGCATCAAGTACAAGCAGGTTGAGTACATCGGCGCGCACATCGGCGAGGAGTTTACCGGTGTCGTGTCGGGCCTCACCGAGCGCGGCATCTACGTCGAGATTGAGGCCAACAAGTGCGAAGGCATGGTGCGCATCTCCGATATTCCGGGCGACACCTTCGAGCTGGACAAGGAGAATTACCGCATCGTGGGCCGCGGCTCGAAGCGCATCATTCAGTTCGGCGACGAGCTGCAAGTCATCGTCACCTCGGCCAACCTGCTCGACCGCACCATCGACATGGAGCTGGTCGACAACCGCCCCGAGCACGTGAAGCAGCGCGAGCGCGCCGAGCGCGAAGCCGGCCGCGGGGGCCGCAGCGCCCGCAACCGCGACGGCAACAGCAAAGGTGGCGGCGGCTATAAAGGCGGCGCTGGCGGTGGCCGGGGGGGTAGGGACGGCGGTAAGCGCCGCCGGTAGCCTTTTGACGCCCGTCTTTGCGAGCGCCACGAAGTG
>CAZZWL010000079.1:0-2315 GCA_964657755.1 uncultured Rhodanobacter sp. | reverse complement strand
CGTCGGGATGGTAACCCTAACGTGCAGGAAAGATTGCCGCGCTTCACTTCGTGGCGCTCGCAAGGCCAAACGATTTTGATAACCGTTATACCCCGACCTTTGCCCCCGTGCAAACCGACCTCTCGACTCTCCTCCAGCAAGCCTTAACAGCGCTTGACTACGGCCAGCAGCCGGCCACCCTCTACGACCCCATCCGCTACATCATGGGCCTGGGCGGCAAGCGCCTGCGGCCGCTGCTCACGCTGCTCGGCGGCCAGCTTTTCACCAACGACCTGGCGCCCCTGGTGAAGCCCGCGCTGGCCACCGAGGTCTTCCACAACTTCACCCTGGTGCACGACGACCTCATGGACCAGGCCCCGCTGCGGCGCGGCCAGCCCACCGTGCACGAGCGCTGGAACGCCAGCACGGCCATCCTCTCGGGCGATGTGATGCTGGTGCGGGCCTACGAGCTGCTCGTCGAAAACGTGGCCCTACCCCTGCTGCCGCCGGTGCTGCGCCGCTTCTCCCAAACTGCCGCCGAAGTGTGCGAGGGCCAGCAGTGGGACATGAATTTTGAGACGGAATCCAGCGTCACCATCGCCCAGTACCTCGACATGATTCGGCTTAAAACGGCCGTGCTGCTCGGCTTTGCCCTGGAGCTGGGTGCCGTGCTGGCCGGCGCCAGCGCCGATGATGCCGAGCACCTGCGCCAGTTTGGTACCGATATCGGCCTGGCCTTCCAGCTGCGCGACGACCTGCTCGACGTGTACGGCGACGCGGCCACCTTTGGCAAGCGGGTGGGTGGCGACATCATCTCCGATAAGAAGACCTTTCTGCTGCTCACCGCCCAGGCCCAGGCCAACGCCGCCCAGCGCGCCGCCCTGGCCCGCCACATCGGCCAGCCCGTACCCGATGCCGAGGCTAAGGTGCGCGCCGTGCGCGCCCTCTACGACGAGCTCGAAATTCGCCCCCAGACCGAGGCGCTCATCAATAGCTACTTCCAGGATGCCTTGCAGCATTTGGAGCGGGTAGGGGCGCCCGCAGCCCGCAAGCAGCCCCTGCATCACCTCGCGCTCCAGCTCATGGACCGCGAAAACTAACCCATCGTGTTCAATCCCATCCTGATTCTTATCGGCCTCACGGTCCTCCTCTCCGCCTACGCCTGGTCCAAGCCCGAGCTCACGCGCGCCTGGATACTGGAGCCCTACGTCATGGCCCGCTCCGGCGGCCAGTGGTACCGCCTGCTCACCTCCGGCTTCCTGCACGCCGACTGGGCCCACCTGCTCTTCAACATGTTTGCCTTCTACTCCTTCAGCCCCGTGGTGCTTTCCACGCTGGCCCAAGGCTACGGGCCGGGCGCGGGGGTAGGGCTGTTTCTGCTGCTCTACCTGGGCGGCATCATCGTGTCCGATTTGCCCACCTATTTCCAGCACCGCGACGACCGCGGCTACCGCAGCCTGGGCGCGTCGGGGGGGGTAGCGTCGGTGCTGTTTGCCAGTATTATGATTTTGCCGGTGGCGCCCAAGGGGCAAGGCATCATCATTTTTCCCCTGCCTATTCCCATTCAGCCATTCATTTTCGGAGTGCTTTACCTGGCGTATTCCTGGTATATGGGCCGCCGCCGGGCCGATAACGTCAACCACGACGCGCACTTCTACGGCGCGCTTTTCGGCGTGCTGGTTGTTATTGGGCTTATTCCGGGGGTAGTGCCAAATTTCACGCAGCAAGTACTCGGATTTATTAGATAACTAATTGTTATTCAATAAATTATCTAAGATAAACGACCACATTTTCATTATCTGCGTAAAGGACTGCACACCTCACTCTTTCACTTCCTTTATGCAACGCCTCTCCGCCATTACCCGCCGCTTGTCGCCGGCCGCTCTACTGCCACTGCTGTTAATTTTTGCCAGCAGCTGCAGTCGCTACAACAATAGTGGTTCGCTAAGCGCCGCCGGTATCGTTTACCTGATACTGGCACTGTATGCTTTGTTCAGCCTGCTTAAGCAAGACTGGTCAATAGGTAAAAAACTCATCTGGGGAATAATTATTTGGGTTTTCCCCATCGGCGGCTCTATTATCTACCTGCTGTTCTCTGGTCGCAGCAACTAGCAACGAATAGCAAGGAAAGCTTACGCCCTAAAAAAACCCTTAGCTGGATAAGCTAAGGGTTTTTTTAGGGCGTAAGCAGCTCGCTTTATTTCAGCAGCCGCTGCTTTTCTAAGCGGGCCACGCCCTTCACCAACTCGCCGGCATTCGTAATCTGCTTGGCCTGCCAATGGCCATCCGGCTGCTTCAGTAGCCGCACTTCCACTACCAGCGTAGTATCGTAGCGC
>CAZZWL010000078.1:9048-26092 GCA_964657755.1 uncultured Rhodanobacter sp. | reverse complement strand
GCCCACCGCAGCCGATGCAGCGGCCCGCCAGCTCATAGAGGAGCGGCTGGCGCAAATTCGGCAGCGGCCCGCCGTGGAGCCCACCCCGCCAACCCCCGCGCCCCGGCCCGCCCCGGCTTTCTATCCGGAGCCGCCCGCGCCTACTTTCTACCCTATGAGCCCAGTGCCCGAGGTGGCTAGCCCGCCGCCCCCCCGCCCTACCCCGCCCCGGCCCAGCGCGCCGGCCGCGCAGCCAGCCTCGGGCAAGGGCGGCCGGTGGCTGCTGCTGTTGCTGGGTCTGGCCCTAGCGGGCGCGTTGGCGTATTTCTTCGTTCAGACCAGCCACCCCGACGAAACCTTAACCAGCCCCAGCCTGCCCGCCGCCGCGCCAAAAGAAGTTGCCGCGCCCAAGCCGGCCAAACGGACCAAGAAAAGCGCCAAAA
Source organism: uncultured Rhodanobacter sp. (assembly GCA_964657755.1). GTDB lineage: Bacteria > Bacteroidota > Bacteroidia > Cytophagales > Hymenobacteraceae > Hymenobacter. The sequence continues at coordinate 25,670 of CAZZWL010000078.1, read as the reverse complement.
AGAAGCGTAAGAAAAAAGCCGCTACCCCCCCCGCCGCCGCCAGCGAAAGCGCGGCGGCGCCCGAAGAGGAGCGCGTGGCGGCTAGCCCAACAACTGCCGCCGCCGCGCCTCCGGCCAGCGAGGCGCCCGTCACCACCCAGCGGTCGCCGCCCGCCGCGCCCGAACCCGGCGACGACGCGGCCACGGTCAAAATACGCGAAGTAATGGCCGCTTATTACGCCGACCTGTTCACGCCGCCGCTGCACGCCAGCCAGTACTTCGCCCCGCAGGTCGAGCGGCTCTACATCCAGCAAAACCTGACGCCCGCCGCCATCGATGCCGAGCTGGCCCGCAGCTTCTTCCCCGACAACCAACAGGCCATTGCGCGCATCGAGCCTGGCACCCTGCGCGTGAGCGCGCCCGCCGCCGACGGCAGCCGCACCGCCACCTTCACCGAAACCATGCGTCTCTACCGGGTGTCGCTGCAAAAAAAACAGCAGCTGCGCACGCAAGTGCGCGTGCGCTTCAATGCTGACTATAAGATTACGTACATGCGGCAGGAAAAGCTGCTGGCCAACACGTTTGAATAAGCGCACTACTTGTCCAGGGAGCCAATTTTGGGCTGAATCTGGATGATAAAGCGCCGGTTTAAATCTTCTTGCTCGTTTTTATAGCGGTTCACGCCGCCAAACCCACTGCCGGCGGGCATTATCTCGTAGCGGGGAGCCGGGAAAACGATGCCCGCATCGCGCCAAAGCTGGTACACGGCCAGCGCCCGCGAGTAGCTAATCTGGCGGGTGATAAGGCCGTCATAATTCTTCGGCGTGTCGTAGGAGTAGGAACCGTCGGCAAGCCGCTGGTTGAAGCGGGCCGTGCGCCCCTCGATAACCAGCAGGTATTGAATGCTATCCGAAATACCCAGCGCGCTCAATTGCCGCAGCAGGAAGCGGCCGGTTTCAACGAGGCGCGGCTTATCGGTTTCGGGTAGCTCGGCGCTATTGGCGGCAAACGCAATATTAAAGCTTAGCTCGTAGCGCTTGAAAGCTTTGTTATAAATGAAATAACGCGGGTCTTCCAGGCGCTTCAACGCTTCCTTTATTTCGTCGAGCTTCTTCTTCTCGCGCAACTGCACATTCAATTGCTTGTTGGCTTGCTCCAGGCTGGCCTGCTTGTCCTGAAAGCGCTTGTAGCTAAGCACAAACAGCACCAGCATCACCAGGAAGAGCGCCGTCATCAGGTCCACGTAGCTGGGCCAGAAAAAGTCTTTGCGGTCCTGGTTCATTGCGTTAGCCCACCATGCGTTGGAGCCAGTTGCGCTCAGTAAGCTTGGTGAGCAAGGCGTTGGACTGCGCCACCTGCTGCATCAAGGCCAGCTGCATTTCTTTGTCGGCCGCGATGCGGATTTCCAGGCTTTGCAAGGTGCGGGCCGTTTGGGCGGCCTGCTTTTCCTGAAGCTGGTTGAGGGCTTTTTGCTGAATGGGCAGCTCGCTGAACGGGCTCAGGTACTGCACGATACGCTCGTACACATTGTCTTTATTCAGCGCCTGAAAATGGTCTTCCAGCACGCCGGCGGCCTGGTCAGCCTCCTGCGTGAGCACCGCCATGCGCTGGCGCATTACGGTGGCCAGCTGGTGGTAGCTCTCATCCATGAAGGCCTCGCCCTGTCGGGCCAGGCGGTCCATCTCGGCCTGGTTCTGGCGGAAGAATTTCAGCTGCGCCTCCACCGTGCCCGCGTGCTGCTGCACGAGCATCGGCACCTGGTTGAGGCCGTTTTCGAGGCCGCTGAGGCGGCCCAGCAGTCTGGTGAGACTTGTGGCCACCTGCTGGCCGTTGCGCAGCGTGTTGTTCAACTCCTGCTGGTAGGCCAGGAAGTTTTCGAAGTGGTGCGCGCTTTCGGCCACCTTGTCAAACACCCGGATGCTGGCGTTGGCCATCTCGGTGTAGCCCACTTTCTGAAGCTGCTCCAGGAAGTCTTTCTGCACGGTAATATTCTCGTTCAGGGCCCGCACGATGGGGCCAAACTCGTAAATCTTGCTGAGAAATTCCTGATTAAAGGAGTCCAGCACCGCCTTGAGCGTACCCAGGCTGCCCGCCATATCGGAGTGCAGAATGGGCAGCAGCTGCACCTGCAAGAAGGTATAGTAGTCGTTGCGGCGCTGCTCGCTTTGCCGCCGGGCGGCCTTGTACAGCGCGCTACCCCACAGCGTGAGGCCCAGTCCGCACAAGCTGCCAATCATGGCCACCGTCACGCCCCGCAGAAAGCCCTGGATGGACGTGCCGTTGAAGTCGCCGCTGCCGCCCAGCAGCCCGCCCAGCCCCAAAATGGCGCCTGAGAAGGTGCCCATCAGCCCGATAAATAGCGGGGCCGAGGTGCCGCTCTGCACCTCCGCGTCGAGGGCCACGGCGCGGCGCTCGGCAATGCTTTGCAGGATGTCGAAGTCAGCAGTGCCCTTGTTTTTGAGCAGGTAGGCGTTGGTGCCCTGCACCACGTCGGCAAACTCGGCAGTGGCCCCGGCCGGGGTTTCAAGCACATCGACCTGCTGGCCGGTAGCTTCGTCGTTGTGGCGCGTGAGGTGCAACGCGGCACTGGGCGGAAATAGCGCCGCTAGCTGCGCGCTGGCCCGCCGCCCCTGCCAAAATGCCCGCGCCTGAAAGGCAATGATAAGGACCAGTACCAACCATTCCAGCGTCTCCATTGAGTTACTCGAAGCGCACTTTGGCGCGCTGCGTTACCTGCCAGTCGTTGCCCCGGCGTTGCACCACGCCGGGCTGCTCGGTCACGACGCGCTGCTCGCTGCCCAGCGGCGAGCCGCCCACGTACTCGCACACGGGCTCCAGCACGGTGCGGTGGTCGCGCACGTGGCTAGCCAAGTTGCCCGTCACGGCAAAGGTGCCCTGGTCGGGCTGCTGCTCGCTGCTCTCGATGGCAAACATGCTGTAGGTGCTCGGCTGGTCGCTCAAGGCCCGCGCCGGAAAGATGTTATTGAACGGCGCTTCGCCCACGTATTGGGTGCGCAGGCGGGGGGTAGGGGCGGGCGCGGGGGCTTCGGCCGCCACCTCCATTACCGGGGCCGGCTCTGCTGGGGCTAGCGCTGCCGGGGCCACGGTGGCTTTGGCCTGCTTTTCGGCCACGCGCTGGTCCATCTGCCGGGTTATTTCCTGCTTGATGGCATTCGTCAGGGTAGGCGGCGTGCTGCTACCGGCGGGTTTTTGACTAAGCACTTCCACCGTGCGCCGCAGCGTGGCTAGCTTCTCCCTGGTATTGGCCAGCTTGTTCCACAGCACTGCCACGCCCAGCAGGCTCAGGCCCGCCGCGCCCAGTGCCAGCCACAGCAGCCAGCCGGGGGTAGGCGCGGCTGGGGCAGTGGGCCCGGCCGCACCCGCTACGGCTGGTGCGGCACTATTAGTATTCGCAGAGTTGCCAGCGGCTAGGGCCGTAGTGGGCGCGGCGGGTGGCATGGCGCCGGCTGCCGCTGGTGGCGCGAGGCTTTGCATCAGCACCTGAAATTGCGGGTCTTCCTTGCGCTTTGTCCCTAGCTTACTAGCTTGAATGGCCGAAATCAATGCGGAGGGGCTAGCCGGCTGCTGGGCCTGAATTTCCTTGAAAGAACTTTGAAAGGTAAAAACGTGGCTGTCATTCAGAGGATTGCCTTCTGCTTTGGTGGCGTCCTCCAAACTGCGCCGGAAGCTGTCCAGGCTATTTTTATTGAGCTTGGCAACTAGCTTATCAGCAATGGGATGCAGCTTCGGGTCGTGCTGAAAAATGTATTCTGCCGTTCTGTACCACACGTTCGCCTCGGCCGCCGAAGTAGCTTCGCTGAGCGTAGCTCCGGCGGCTGATGCCGCAACTGAAGCATTTTGGGCCTCGGCCACCAGTGTGCCCGGCCCGGCCCCCAGCGCCGCCAGCACCAATATCCCCTTACACAGTTTGCGCAGCATAATATTTCCGGTAAAGCTCCTGCGACAGCTTGAACAGCGCGTCGCGGAAGGCGAAGAAAAACAAGGATTCGGGCAGCTTTTCGCCGGGCTTTTTGCTGGCCGCCACCAGCGCGTTGTAGCCCGCGTTGAGGCTGTCTTTGAAGCGGCTGGCCAGGAAATCGCGCACGAAATCAGCATCCAGCTCAACGTTGAGGCGGGCCAGCAGGTCGTGGATGCCGTGCTCGTCGTCGGTGGTGAGGAAGTCGAGCAGGTGGCGGGCGTTGGCCAGCACGCCTTCGCGCAGGTCGCCGGCCTCGCTCACCGGCACTGGCCGGCGGATGGTGGCCACGGCATCGGGGGCGGGCGCGGCGGCCGGGTCGAGAGGCGCAAACACCTCGTTGCCGGGCAGCACAAATTCGAGCTTACCCAGCATTTCGCCCAGCTCGGCCCCGCTGTCGCGGCTGGCGCGGCGCATGGTGCGCTCTAGCTCCTGGCCGCCGCTCTCGTCCCAGCGCAGGGCGCTGCCGTTGGCGGTGGCCTCCTTTGCATTGTCCACCAGGGTCAGGGTGAAGTCGTCGGGCACTTGCAGGCCGCTGGCAAATTCCAGCACGCGCTGCGCCAAGCGCTTGATGGTGTTCAGGTTAGCATTGAGGTCGAGCAGGCGCAGGTAGGTGCTGCCCTTGCCGCTGAACGTGACGTGGCGCGGCAGCTCGGTCAGCCCCTTTGCCCGGCACACCTGCCCCACGTGGTACAGAATGGCCGCGTAGTGCAGCAGCAGCAGCACCCGCATCTGCTTGGCCTCGCGCACGTGCTGGCTGAAATTCAGCTGCTCATCGAAGTTGAACAGCAGGCTCACCAGGTCGGCCGAGCCGGTGCGCGGGTTTTTGAGCGCCGCCACGAATACCTCGCGGGCCTTGGCGGCCTGCGGGCTCACGGGCGTGTGGGCCGTGCGGCTCACGTAGTAGTAGAGCAAGCCGTTGTGCTGGCGCAGGCCATCGGAGCCATTCTGGCCGGTATCGCCCCACAGCACGTCGCCGGCAAAGCGGAACGAGAACGTGGCCGCCGGCTGCAAGCCGTTGAGCAGCAGCACGTCGGTAGTGCCCCCGCCGATGTCGATGTTCACCACGCTGTCGCCCTGGGTAGGCACTATTTTGCCGATTTTGCGCAGGTACAGGTACGGGGCCAGCGACTCGGGTATTTTGTCCAGCTGCTTGTCGGCCGGAACGCGCCCGAAGGCGCGCTCGTATTCCTGCTGCCACACCTGCTCAAAAAACGCCTGCACGCCAAAGTCCATGCTCAGCGGGTACGACCAGACAAGGCGCACCTGGTTGAGGTCGCCGCCATTGAGGGCGGCCTTGTGCTTGAGCAGCCGCAGCAGCTCGCGGAAATAGAGGCGCACCCGGTTTTTGGCGGCTTCGGCATTGGCCCCGCCGTTGGTATTCCACTTCAGGTTGGTTTCGTAGCGGCCGTCTTCGGGCTGGCTATACAGCTCGCTGTCGCGGCTCAGGTAAAAGCCGATGTTGGCATCGCCAAACAGCAGCGGGTCGCCCTCGGCCGCGAAGCGCGGCGTTTCGCAGGTAGCCGTGCGGATGGGAAAGCTGGTTTCGGCCCCCCGAATGCCGATGAAAGAGGGCACAAACTCGCGGTTTTGCAGCAGCGAAGCCCCCGAAATGGCCCGCACTTGGTAGCGCGAAGGCAGGTCGTAGTCGCCCACGGGCTCGGGCTGGCTCAGCAGCACGGTCTGCATTTCGCGCTCACTGCCGATGGCAAAGGGCTCGGCCACCGCCCCATCGGCGGCCACGGCCACGTGGGTATTGGTGGTGCCAAAGTCCACGGCAAACGTGAACTGGGTGGTGCCGCCCACGTCGGTGCGCCAGCGCGGGGCCAGCAGCCCGGTAGCCGGCGCGCTGCCAAAGCCGGCCCCGCTCGCCACGCTCACCTCCAGTAGGTCGAAGTGGGTGCCGCGCACCTCGTAGTAGGTGCTGGCGGGGCTCACTGGGGAACGCAGCTGCCGGGGCCGGGCCAGCACGCCGCGCAACGCGCCGCCGGTGGCCGCGCCCAGCTCCTGCGGCCCGCCGGTGGCCGAATAGGTGAGAAACCGCAGCTGCGCGGGCGCGGCGGCGGTTTCGCCCTGCTCCACCAGCTGCACCGAGTACGTGTTGTTGTAGGCCTCCAGCGGGGGGGCGAATTTATAGAATGGAAACACCCCGATTTGCAGGCGGGCGCTCACGCGGCCGCCGCCGTAGGGCTTGTCGGCGCTTTGGCTGGGGGCGGGCGGCACAGCCTGCTCAGCGGGCTGGCCGGGGCCGGGCAGGGCGTAGCGGCGCTCATACACCACGGTGCGCCCGCCCGATACGGGCAGTGTGAGCTGGGCCTGCACGTGGTTGGAAAACACCGTGAGCCGCAGTTGGCGGTCCAGGTCTTCGGGCTTAAAATAGTCGAAGTACGCCCGCTTCAGCGGCAGCAAGTAGCGAAAGGGGCGTTGCTCCAGCGTCTGGCCCGGCTCGGCCTGCACCTCGCCAAAGTAGTACTTCTCGCGGTTCACGGCGAAAGGCACTTCCACCAGCACGTCTTCGAGTAAGTCGTTGACCGTGAGATAAGGATACAGCTCGCCCAGGCCGGGCAGCTCGCGGCTGCCCAGCTTTTCCTGACCGGCGGGGGCCGCGTAGCCCACCACCGACGTCCCATTGCCGGGCGTGCCGGCAAAGTAGTTGGAGCCGCGCAGGTCGAGGCCCGGCCGCAGCACCAGGGGTAGGCGCGGGTGGGCCTCGCGCAGGGCCGGGTTGGGCACGATAAACCAGTCGCTGCTCGCCGCCTGCTGGGCCTGGCTGAGACGCCCCAGCCGAATGCCGCGCACTTCCACGGGGTTGCCGTTGTCGTCGCGCCATTCCTCGTAGGGCGCCTGAAAAGCCTCCACCGTAAGCCCCCGCTGGTCGAGCTGGTTCACGCGCTGCTGGCCGCCCGGCAGCGCCTGCAGATAAGCATACACACTACCGGCAAAAAACACCTCCCGCAGCTCGCGCCGCACCGTAAACAGGCCGTAGATATACTCCTGAAACGGGCCCGGCCGGTCGGTCAGCGGCACCGCCGACTGGTCGAAATACTGCCCCTGGCCGTTTTTGCGGGCCACCGGCAGCGGCTGCAAGGCCGGGTGCGCAAACACCAGCGTGAAGGGCGAGGTAGCCCCCAGCAGGCGGCGGTCCTGCCCGCCCTTGTGCTCCGCAAAAATCAAAAATAGCGTCTCTACCCCCGCAAAATGGCGGTCATCGGCCATGTACAGGTCGAGGGTGCGGCCCAGCAGCGCGGTGCGCGGGTTGGCTTGCAGGCGCTCGAGCTGCTCGGCACGCTTCCAGGGCACGAAGCGCAGGCGGTAGGCATCAGTATCCTTGGCGTAGAACAGGAATTCGAGCAAATCCCAGCACTGGCTCACCAGCCGGTGGTACATGGAGTTGCCGGCCGGGTTCTTAGCCGCAAACTCGAAGGCCGCCTTCAGCAAGTGCAGCTGGCCGAAGGGGGTAGGGATGGCCGTGGTAGTGCGGCGGGCATTGCCGCCCGCCGGGTCCAGGATATTCTCGTCAATCACCGTTTTGGTGAGCTGGTTCGACTCCTGCCAGCCCCGGTACTGCTCGTTGCCCCCGCTGTGGAGGCGTAATATCTTGCTCATGGATAACTGCTTAATCTGATTTTAGGCCGTTAGACTGGCCGAGTGTCATGCTGAGCCTGCCGAAGCATCTCTACCACTTTCCTAGCGCCGTTTGACGGAGCGGGAGAGATGCTTCCTTCGTCAGTTATGACGGCTTTTTTAAAATTATGGCCCTCACATGCCTGGTATTTTGTCCGCCACGGTCTTGCCCAGCACTTCGCTGAACGCACGGACGAAAGCCGCCGGCCCGTCGGCCGTGGCCACGGCTTTGGGTAGTGCTTTATTCAGCTCGCCCCGGATATAATCACGCGTCAAGCCTTTGTTAAAGAAGCTGGTAGCCGTGGGCTGGCCGTTCACCACCCGGTTGAGGTGCTCGGTGGCGAGGGCCGGGTCTTCAAACGGCACGAAGGCCCGCTCATTGGCTTGCAGCTCGCGCAGCCAGGCCTCGAAGCCAAACTGCGGGTCTTGCAGCAGGCGCTGTAATTGCTGGTAAAAGTCTTCGTCGCGCCAGGCGCGGGGCAGCTGCAGGTGGTTGGCGTAGGGCGCTTCCTGGGTGTGGGGCAGGTGGTGGCGGCACCACAGGGCCAGCAATTGCAGCTGGGTGAGGGGCCGCGCCACGTGCCGGAACGTCTGGCCGGGGTCAAGGGCCTTAAAATTGACCTGGCGGGTGTCTTCCTCCAGGCCGTACTCGTAGTGCAGGGGCTGGTTATTAGTCAGGTAGTCAGCGGATTGGCGCATAAAATCCAGCACGGCCAGCGCGCCCACCAGCTCAATGAAGTGGGCGTTGTTTTGCTGCCGGGTGCCGCCCTCGTGGTTGGCCAGCTGCCCGGTGCTTTGGTCGCCCAGGTAATAGAGCGAGTTGAGTTTCTGTAGATTCTGCTGGTAGTACGACATGGCCGCCTTCGTCTTGGTAATGAAGGCGTTGGAGTCGATGGCGCTGCCATCGTCGGCCAGCAGGTTGAAGTAGGGCAGCACCGTGAGCGCCCCGATTGGCGCGTTGTTCAGCAACTCGGCGCGGGGCAGCTTGGTGCGCGGGTCGCGCAGGTTCTTGAGCAGCAGCGGGAAGCCCGCCGCGCCCGTACCCCCGAAGATGGACGAGATGAAGAATATCCGGTCGCCCTCGGCAAAGGAGTTGGCAAAAAACTCCAGCTCGGGTGAGGTCATCAACTGGTTGAGCACCACGCTGCCCACGTTGGGGCTGCCCTTAAAGCCCACGGTGAGCTTGCTGCTCAGGTTTTCGGGCGTGAAGAGCAGGTCGGTGAGGTAGCGGCTCTCGACGGGCATATCGTCGTAGTGCAAAAAGTCGCGGTAGCTTTCGTCCATGCCCCCGAAGTTGTAGGCGAAGGTTTCCTTCACGCGGGCATCGCGGGGCTGGTTTTCGCTGGCGGCCATGCCGGCCAGCGTCTGCACCTCGGTGGCGAAGAATTCGCCCGCACTGGGAGCCGGCCGGAGCTGCTTGCGCAGGCGCTCGTAGGTTTTGAGCAGCTCCACGGTGCGGGTCATGTCGCCGTTTTGCGCGTCGGGGTCGATGATGATGGGCACCACTTTATCGCAGTTTTCGACGGTGGCCCCGGCCGCCAGCAGCATCGTCAGCGAGCGGATAACGCGGGAGCCGGTGCCCCCGATTCCGAAAATATACAGCTTAGGCATTTTGGTTTAAGCTAGTAGCTGACAGCGGTTGGCCATTAGCTTTGAAAAAGTGTGGGAAGAAGCTGCTCACTAAAAGCTGTTGACTACCAGCTAATTGGGCCAGCGTACCGGCGTCACCTTCGCATTGGGCGACAAGCCTTTGACCACGAACGACCACAACACGAAAAACAAGGCCCCGAACAAGGCATTCACGAAGGCAAAACCCAGCACGTAGCGCGAATAGGCCGACTCGCTACCCGCCGGAATAACGATGCCCTTCGCATCGAGCGCCTCGTACACCACCGAGCGCGCCTGAAACCAGCCCAGGCCGCCGGCGATGATGGCCAGCAGCAACAGCACGACCAGCCAGTGCTTGGTCTGGTAGTAAGGCGTGGTCAGCAACCGATTCAGCACCAGGTAAAAAAACAACGCTCCCAGCAGCCCAATGCCGAACAGCGTGGCGAGCCCTACCCCCGGAAAAATGCTGTTTTCAAAGGCCTGCGTCAGCAAGGCCGGTTCGGGCAAACCCAACAGGGCTTCGTAGAGGGAAGTAAACAGCTTTTGGAACATAAGAAAAAGGGAGCCACGACCTTGCGCAGCCAGAATAAACAAAGGAAACGACTAGCCTTTCACCAGGCCCTGCTTACCGGGTTTGGACCTCGACCGGTAAGCTGAAAAGGCGCTGGGCGCTGGCTTCATTGGCAAAGTATTCGTCCACCCCAGCCAGCACCTCGCGCAGGTGGAACGTCTTGGGTCCTTGGGTTTTAAGGTTGCTATCCGAATTGGTGGAGTAGCCGGCTATCCAGCCGGCCGCGGGCCGCGTCATTTCGAGGTGCAGCGTGGCGGGGGTAGCCGGCGCGCCCGCAAAGCGCAGCCGCGCAAAGTGGGTATACTTGGCCAGGGCCGGCTGGGCCTTGGCAGCGGGCTCCTGGGCCAGCGGCCACACCCGCACCAGCGTGGCCGGGGCTGCCTCGGCGGCGGTGAGGTGCAGCGTTTGCAGGCTGACTTGGTTAGCCTGACTGGGTGGCAACTGGTTCAGGCTAAGCCCTATTACTACCTCGGCCGGCTTGCCGGCCGTGGGCTTTTGGGTGAAGACTACGCGGGGAGCCGCCGTGGGCGAGCTGGGGTCGGGTACCATCCAGCTGCCGGTGGGGTCCAGGTAGTCGAGCACGGCGTAGGGCGGCGCAAAGTCCACGTTGTAGTGCGCCTGGGGCTGGCTGGCCAGCTTACGCAGCAGCCCAGCATCGGCCTGGGCCACCAGGGCCGGGTCGCCGAGCACCCAGATATAGTACGGCACTTGCTCGCCGTTCAGCTTCTGCGGCCCGGTGCGGTTGCCGGGGTAAAAATTACCCCGGTAGTCCGACGTGTTGGCGAACACCGACACGGCCAGCTTAGCCGGCTCTACTTCGGCCAGCGCGTCCTTGATAAAGGTCTTCACGTCCCAAGTTTGACCCTTGTCTTTAGGCGCGAAGATGAAATCGGAAATCAGCAGGCTGACCGTGCCCGGTTTTTTGGCTTGCAGCTTCAGCGCCTCGCTCAGCATTTGGGGCAGTTCCGAGCCGCGCGCCGCGTTTTTGAGGCCGCCGCTCACCGTGCTGCGCATGGCGGCGTAAGTGCTGGGCACCAGCAGGCGGGCATCGGCCGGGGTACTCTCCTTGAAAAAATAGTAGGCCGGCTGCGCAGCCTTTTGCGCGTTCACCGCAGATAATAACTCGGTTACCGTCTGCTGAAAGCCGCTGCCCGTGGCCCCGGCGGCCACTGGGTGGACGAAGCCCTGCATGCCGCCCGACATATCCACGAATACGTTGATTTGGCTAGGCTTACCCCCGGCGGCGGTGGCCACGGGCTGATTTGGGGAATTAGGTGAATGCCGGCTGGTTCCTTTATCGGGGCTGCATGCCGCCAAGGCAGTGAGAGCCGCCGCTACAACATACCGTTTGCTTGGAGTGAATAGGCCAGCGGCCGGCAATCTATTGTGCATAAGCGAACAGGAGTAGAAAGGCCACGCTTCCTATCATCTGGTTGCAAGTAACGACCTTTTGGTTAATGCTGGTATTCTGTATTTCCGAATTTCCGGGGTAGGGGTCGCCTGCACGCACTTGTAGCGCCGCGCTACCCCAGCAACTCCTCAATATCGGCGCGCGTCAGCGACTTTATCACCGCCTCATCGTTCGTTATTAAGTCGCTCACCAGCTTGAGCTTGCGTTTCTGGAGGGCCAGAATTTTCTCTTCTACCGTGCCCTGGCTGATGAACTTGTACACGAACACCGGCCGCTGCTGGCCGATGCGGTGGGCGCGGTCAATGGCCTGGGCCTCCACCGCCGGGTTCCACCACGGGTCGAGGATGAACACGTAGTCGGCGGCGGTGAGGTTGAGCCCTACCCCCCCCGCCTTGAGGCTAATGAGGAAGATTTGCAAATCGGGATTTTCCTGAAAGCGGGCCACCTCGCCCTGGCGGTCGCGGGTGTGGCCGTCGAGGTAGGCGTAGGCGAGCTGGCGCTCGTCGAGGCCGGCGCGTATCAGGCTCAGGTGCTGCACAAACTGGCTGAAGACCAGTACCTTGTGGCCTTCCGAAACGACGCTGCGAATCATGCGCAGAATCTCGCGCATCTTGCCCGACTCGCCCGCGTAGTCCGCGTCGGCGAGGCGCGGGTGGTTGGCAATCTGGCGCAGGCGCGTGAGGCCTTGCAGCAGCATGAGCTGGGTGCCGCCGGCGGGGGTAGGGGCGTGCCCATCCAGCGTTTCCAGAATTTTATTGCGGTAAAAGCTCTTGGTTTCTTCGTAAAACTGCTGCTGCTCGTCAGTGAGCGGGCAGTAGCTCAGGTGCTCGGTTTTGGCGGGTAGCTCGCTGGCTACCTGGGCTTTGTGGCGGCGCAGCACGAAGGGCTTGATGAGTGCGTGCAGCTTGCGTGTGCGGCTCTCGTCCTGGTTTTTCTCGATGGGCTTCACGAATTCCTTGCGGAAAAACGCCTGCGTGCCCAGCAAGCCAGGATTGATAAACGTCATCTGCGACCACAAATCCATCGTCGAGTTTTCGACCGGCGTGCCAGTGAGAATGAGCCGGTGCCGCGCCCGCAGCTGCCGCACGGCCTGCGCCGTGGTCGAGCTGGGGTTTTTGATGGCCTGCGACTCATCTAATATCACGTAATCAAACTGATATGACGCTAGCAGCTCCGTGTCGAGCCGCACGATGCCGTAGCTGGTCAGCACGATGTCGTAGTCGGCAAACTGGGCCACGTTTTTATCGCGGTAAGTACCGGTGTAGGCCAGCAGGCGCAGACTGGGCGTGAATTTACGCGCCTCATTTATCCAGTTGTGTACCAATGAGGTAGGTAGCACCAGTAGCGAAGCCGCGCCGTGGGTAGCGCCGCTTTCCTGGCGTTCCATCAGCATCACCAGCGTTTGCACGCTCTTGCCCAGGCCCATATCGTCGGCCAGGCAGCCGCCGAGGTGGTAGTCCTGCACGAAGCGCAGCCAATTGTAGCCCGCCTGCTGGTAAGGCCGCAGCGTGCCCTGAAAACCAAGGGGTAGGGGCCGGTCTTCCACGGCGGCGAAGTCGCGCAGCTTTTCGAGCCGCCGCGTGAGCGTGACGGTGGCTAGGTTATCAGCCTCTAAGTCAGTGACCAGCGATAAATGGTGCCGGCGCAAAGCCAAAGGTTGGCCCTCGTTTTCTTCGGCAAAAGCGAAGAGCTCCAAGTAGTCCGTAAACCACTCATCGGGGATAAAGGCGACCTGGCCGTTGGGCAGGCGGTACTCGCGGCGGCGCTGCAAAATGTAGGGCCGCAGCCGGATAAAGGGCACCGCAAACTCGCCAAACCACACCGTGCCGCGCACGTCAAACCAGTCGCCGCGCTCCTCAATGCCCACGTCGACCCGCACGGGGCCAATAAAATAGTCCTGGCTGGCCGAGGCCGCGCCCTGCACCTGAAAGCCGTGCGCGGCCAGGGCGGGCGCGTGGTCGTGCAGCCAGCGAAAGGCCTCGGCCTTGGGCAGCGTGGCGTGGCCGTCGGCGTCGAGGGGCAGGCCGTGCTGGCGCAGCTCTTCGGCGCGCTCGTTTTCTTCCTTGGCCGAGCGCAGCAGGCGCCGAAAGATGTAAGAATCAGCGTCTTCCTCCAGCTGCACGCTCATGGGGCGCGGCGGCGTCAGGGGCAGGTCGTAGGCGCCGTAGCGGAAGGTGAGCGAGAAAAACAGCGGGGCTTCGTCGGTACCGGCGCCCGGAATCACGGTGGGCTTGGGCATGGGGATGCGGCCGCGCCGGGGCGGGCCGGGCGGGCGCACGGGCACGGCCGGGGTGCCCGCCGCCGGGCCGGGTGGCACATCCGAAAACGTGAGCTGCGGCCGGGCCAGGTAGCGCTCGGTGCGAATGTCGAAGCCGCGCGCGTGCACGTCAAACGACTCCATGAGCGGGGCCACGAACTTCTGGAAGTAGCTCTTCTCCACGGCCCGCGGCACCACGATAAACTTCTTATTCAGAAAGGGTTGCAGCTTGCGGCCGTCCACGTCGTGGCGGAAGCAGTAGAGCACGTCGTCAATCAGCAGCCAGGCGGGCTGCTGGCACACCAGCACGGCGTTCTTGAATTGAAAATCCAGCTTTTGGCTCTGGTACTGGATGGTAGGAAAGTAGTGCGTGCTCTCCTCGTTGCGCCGAAAGTGAAACAGCACCGAGGCGGGCACTGGCGCCAGCTTGAGCTCACGCCAGGTGGGCTCGCCGTCGCGGCCCATAATGAAGACGTGCTTGCCCTGCAGGCCCGCCAGCAGCCGGCCCAGGCGCTGCTGCACGTAGCGCGCAATGGCCTCCTGCATGGGCTTGTCGCCCTTTTCCGGGTTATAAATTCGGAGGAAGAACTCGGCCGGCGTGATTTTGCGCGGCCAGAATTCTTTAATCACCGCGTCTTGTTGCAGCTGGTCGCAGAGGGCAATAAGCTCGTAGTCGTCGCGTTCCAGACCCGCCGCAAACTCCGGCGCGTTCTTGGCCGATACGGTCTGGTGCTGGAGCGTGAGCTGGCCTCGCGGCCCCAGCTGCACCACGTGCGCCGTGAACAGGTGGCCGAGGTACTCGTGGGCAAACAGCGAGTAAACGAGTTGAAAAGGTAGCGCAGTAGAAACATTCATAGCCGAGCACGAGAACGCGCAAGTTAGTCCCGAATGCTGCTATTCGCCATCGGTCCAGGTTAATCGAAAATAGAACCAGTCGATTAACTGCCGGTGATAGCGCCGGTTTTATAAATTTTCTCGGATGAGCATTCGCCCGGCATTCAGTGCTGGTCGAATAGATACGGCCAATGTGATAGAAATGATGGCCAGCGAGATAAAAAAGATATCCGAGGCTTGCATTTTAACCGGATAGAAATCGACCACGCTCGTGGCCATACCCATGCTCACCACGTGGAAAGTCTCTTGTATCCAGCAGATTCCTACCCCCAGCACCAGCCCCGCCACGGCCCCCACCAGCGCCACAATGGCTCCTACCAGCAAAAACGTGCGCCGCACCATCTGCTCGGTGGCGCCCACGGCCTGGAGCACCGCGATGTCTTTGCGCTTGTCGATAACCAGCATCGAAAGCGAGAAAAAGATGTTGAGCGAGGCGATGAGCAGGATAAACGCGAACGTGATGAATACGAACAGCTTCTCAATCTTGATGGCCTTGAGCAGGCTCACGTGCTGCTCGTCGGAGTCGAGCACTGTGAAACCCTGGCCCAGGCGCTCGCGCAGGTCTTCCTTCACTTTGTCGAGCTTGAAGCTGGCCCCTACCCGCACGTAGAGGGCCGTGCGGCGCGGGCCGTAGCCGAGCAGGCGCTGGGCAAAGCTCAGGGGCACAAACAGGTAACTGTCGTCGAGGTGCTGCTCGATTTGGAAGACGCCGCCGGCCAGGATGGTTTCCTCGTTGAATGCTTTCTCGGGGTTGATATTGAGGGTTTTGCGGCCTGGCTCCTGGCGTGGGTAGAGCAGGCGCAGGGGCGCCAGGCGGTTGTCGAGGGTGATGCCCAGCTCATTCTGCACGCCCTCGCCGATGAGCGCGTACTCGAGCTGGCCCCGGCGCAGGCGGTGGTCGCCGGCCCGCAGGTTGGAGTCGATAGGAATCTGACCAAAATAGTTTTCCGACAAGCCGCGCATCTTCACTACCATCTGGCGGTCGTGGTATTGCAGCAGGGCATTATCCTCGATTACCTCCGTGAGCAGGGCCACGCCGGGGGTAGTCTGCACTTTGGTAATCAGCAGGGTATCAGCTGAAAAGGACTTGCCTTCGCGCGCCGCGATAACCAGGCTCGGGTCCGACTTGCCGTAGAGCGAGCGCACCAGGTCTTCGAGGCCGTTGAACACCGAGAGCACGATGATGAGCGCCGCCGTGCCCACCGCCACGCCCACCATCGAGATGTTGGAGATGATGGTAATAATGTTGCGCTTCTTCTTGGATAGAAAGTAGCGCCGGGCAATAAGTAGAGGTACGTTCACAAGACCACTGATTAGCGCGGATTTTAACGGATTTCACGGACCACTGATTAGCGCGGATTTAAACGGATTGCAATCCGTTTAAATCCGCGCTAATCAGTGGTCTTACTTCCACGCCTTCACAATCAGGCCGGTGCCCGAGTCGTGGGTGGTGCGGGCGTCGAGCCAGTTGAGGAGCAGGCACCACGGGAACACCACGGCGTAGTAGAGGGGTAGGAGCACGAAAAACAGGCGCGACTTGCCCAGCAGCAGAATCGGGTACTTCATGCTGAAGCGCCACGAAACCTGGCCCGGCTCGCCGTAGCTGTACTTGGCCTCGATGCGCTCGAAGCCAGCGGTGCGCAGCTTCTGCTGAATCTCGTGGATGTTGTAGCCGTCGCGCACGTGCTCCTCAATGAAGCTCGTCTCGGAGTCGGCGTGTACATCGGAGCCGCCCTGGTCGGAGGGGGTAGAGATGAGCAGCAGGCCGCCATCCCGGAGCGAGGCGTGGATGTTGCGAAACACCTCCACGTCTTCCAGAATGTGCTCCATCACGTCCACGGCCAGCGCCAGGTCAAACGAGTTGGGCTCCTGGTACAGCACCAGGTCCTGCACCGCGAACTGCACCTGCGGCCGGCCGATGGCCCGAAAAAAGTTGTTGGAATCGGCCACCTGCTCCTCCTTCACATCCACGGCCAGAATGCGCCAGAGGCTGCTGATGCCGCTGAGCCAGTAGCTGTACTGGCCGTAGCCGGCCCCGGCGTCCAGGATGTCGAGCGGCTCGCGGGTGCGGCCCTTGGCCCACTGGCGCAGCTCGCGGTGCACGTGCCAGGTGCGCAGCAGCAGCAGGTCGAGCAGGTTATAAAACAAGCGCCGCAGCCACGGCGAACGGTTGAAGACGTTGCCCAGGCTGCGCTTAATCGGGTCGTAATACAAAGGGAATCAACAATGAGCAGTGAGCAATGAGCAAGGAACAGGTCGCGGGGCGAGCCTTATTCGTCGCTTTTCGGGTTAAACAGGCGCG
>CAZZWL010000078.1:0-9038 GCA_964657755.1 uncultured Rhodanobacter sp. | reverse complement strand
TAGGAGTTATGAATTAGGAGTTGATTTTTCAACCGTTATTCATCATTCTTTGGGTTAAACAGGCGCGGGCGCGGCGTTTCGGGCGCCTCGTCGTCGGCCTCGGGCTCGGCGGCCGGAATGTCGAGCTGGCTCAGCACCTGGTCCATGTGGGCGGCGTAGGCGGCGCTGTCGTCGTGAAAGAACGTGAGCTCGGGCACCACGCGCACCTGGCTACGAATGCGCTTGCCCAGGGCAAAGCGGATTTCCTTTGTATGCTCCTTGATGGCGTCGAGGCGCTCGGGCGCGTCGTTGCCGATGAGCAGGCTCAGGTAGATGCGGGCCACGCCCAGGTCGGGCGTCACCTTCACGGTGCTGATGCTGGGCACCAGCCCGCCGCCCAACAGGTGCGGCAGGTCGCGCTGGAGCACCTGGGCCAGCTCCTGCTGCAGCAGGCTGGCCATTTTTTGCTGTCGTTTGCTTTCCATAACTTCTTGCTAAACCACAAAGGTACACCGCCCGGCAACGCGGCTGCCTACCGGGTGCGTTGGGCCGCCGCGCGCCGCCAGGCCCTACCCCCGCCGGCCCGCCGAAGGCCGGTTGGTGAGCCAGCCGGTTTTCGCCCGCACCTTTGCGGCGCCAATCTACTGTTCTTCCGTGCTGCGTTTTTTCAAAAGCTCTCTGCCAGCCCAGGTGCTGGTGCTGCTGGCGCTGGTGCTGGCCCTGCGGCTGCCGCTGCTGTGGCTGGGCCTGCCCACCACGGCCGCCGAGCTGCGCCTGCTGCTGCTGGGCGAGGGGGTAGGGGCTGGCGCCTGGCCCTACCGCGACCTCTACGACGGCACCGCGCCGCTGGCCGCCGCCGCCGCCGGCCTGCTCGAGCTGGCCTGGAGCCGCCCGCTGCTGCTGTACCGCGCCACCGCGCTGGGCCTGCTGCTGGTGCAGGCGCTGCGCTTCAACACGGTGCTCAACCAGGCCGACGTGCACCCCGAGCGCGGCTATTTGGCGGCGCTCACCTACCTGGTAGTGGGCAGCGTGAGCACCGACCTCGACGCCCTGTCGCCGCTGCTGATTGGGCACACGTTCGTGGTGTTTGCTCTTAGTACGCTGCTGCCCACCTCGCGCGAGGGCTACGATAACCGGCGGCTGTTTCGGGCGGGTTTTTTGGTGGGGCTGGCGGCGCTCTGCTACCTGCCGCTGGCGCTGTTCGTGGTGCTGGGGCTGTTCGCGGTGCTCATTTTCGCGGCCAGCTCGTTTCGGAGCTCGTTGCTGTTGGTGTGCGGGTTTTTATCGCCTTATGCGCTGATAGCCACGGTATTTCTGTACGTGGGGGCCTTGCCCAATTTCAGTTGGATGCACCTGGAGCGGGGCCTCCTGCCAGCCGTGGCCGCCACTGATGGCCTGCCGCCCGCCGTGGCCTGGCCGCTGCTGGGGGGGGTAGGGGCGCTGCTGGGGCTGGCGCTGCTGCGCGCGGCGGGCACGGCGCTCGGCCTGGTTTTTCAGACCAAGTTCCGGCAGTTGATGCTGGTGTGGCTGCTGGTGGCGCTGGCCGTGCTGGCCATTGGGCGGGGCTTGGCGCCGGGCTCGCTGCTGCTGCTGCTGCCGCCGCTGGCCTATTTTAGCTTGTATCTGTGGCAGCGGGTGCCCGGCCAGCTGGGCTGGGCGCCCGAGCTGCTGTTTGTGGCGGTACTGGGCCTCACGGTGGGGCTGCGCTACCGCGACTGGGTGCCCGGCCTGCCCACGCTGCTGCGCCTACCCCCCGAAAGTGCCTTCGCCCCGCAGCCCAGCCGCGCCTACCACCGCCTCGCGGCGGGCCAGCCGGTGCTGGTGCTGGGCCCCGACCGGCACGCCTACCTTGACCACCCAGCGGCCCGGCCTTACCTCGACTGGCCCCTGGCGCAGGCCGATTTTGGCCACCTCACCGAGTACGCGGCCGTGGTGCGCGTGGCTCGCAGCCTCGGCCCGCGGCCGCCCGCCTACCTGCTCGACCAGGTTGGCCTGCTGCCCCGCCTACGCTACTTGCTGCCCGACGTGTTTGGCCGCTACGAGCCGGTGCCTGGCGTGCCGCAGGCCTACCTGCTGGTAAAGTAGGGTAAGCTTCATCTTGGCGAACGCAAAAAAGCCGCTTCCTGGGGGGTAGGAAACGGCTTTTTCAAGCTGAAATGCGGCAAGCTGAAGCTTACCTTATACTGGCTATTCGGCGCCCGGTAGTAGCAGCTCGGCATTGAGCTTGGCGGCGCTGTTGCGGCGCACCACGCGGGCAATGTGAATGCTCACTTCGTAGAGAATCAGGATGGGGATGGTGACGATAATCTGGGCCGAGATATCGGGCGGGGTGATGATGGCCGCGATGATGAGAATGACCACGATGGCGTGCTTGCGGTAGAGCACCATCAGCTCGGGCGTGACGAGGCCGGCCTTGGCCAGGAAGAACACTATCATGGGCAGCTCAAATACGAAGGCGCACGAGAGCGTCATGGTCGTGAGCGTGCTCAGGTAGCTCTGCAAGTCAATCTGGTTCTGGATGCTGGCATCGACCGTGTACGACGCCAGGAAGTTGATGCTCAGCGGCGCGGCGATGTAGTAGCCAAACAGCAGGCCCAGAATGAACAGAATGGACACGAAAAACACCGCGCCCTTCGAGTTGGCCCGCTCGTGGGGGTAGAGGCCGGGCTTCACGAAGCGCCAAATTTCCCAGAATAGATAGGGAAACGCCAGGCAGATGCCCACAATGAACGAGGTGCTGATGTGCATCGTCAGCTGCCCGCTCATCTCCCGGTTCTGGATAATGAAGTTGACCTGGTTCTCGCACGGGTCGGTGGAGCCGAAGAAATGGCCGATTTTGCAGAACGTCTGGTAGGTCCAGAAGTCGGAGCGCGAGGGCCCCAGAATCAGGTCGTGAAACAGGAAGTTCTTCGCAAAAAACGCGCACAGCGAAAAGACCACCACGGCAATAGCGGCCCGGATGATGTGCCAGCGCAACGCCTCCAGGTGGTCAATAAAGGACATCTCCACTTCGCCTTCGGCGGCGGCGCGGTTCTGTTGAAATTTCTGAGTGGGGGAAGCCAATTTGTGGATAATGAAATAGTTACTAAGTAGTTTGTCCTTGCGAGCGCAACGAAGTGGGGCGCGGCAATCTTTCCTTCACGTAAGCGCAGATGTGCAGACGAAAAGGATGGATTGCCGCGCTCCACTTCGTTGCGCTCGCAAGGACAAACGCCTTTTACGAGGCCTACAGTTTCGTGGCCCTTTACGCCTGGAAGAGGGGGTAGGCCTGCATCCACTCATTCACCTGGTGGCGCACGCCGGCGATGCGGCCGGCGTCGGCGTGGTGCGTCAGCGCCTCATCAATGAGCTCGATAATGCGCACCATGTCGGCCTCGACCAGGCCGCGGGTAGTTACGGCGGCCGAGCCAATCCGGATGCCGCTGGTTACGAAAGGCGACTTATCATCGAAGGGCACCATGTTCTTGTTGATGGTAATGTCGGCCTGTACCAGGGTGTTTTCGGCCAGCTTACCAGTGAGGCCCTTTGAGCGCAGGTCAATGAGCATCAGATGGTTGTCGGTACCACCCGAGATGATGTCGTAGCCCCGGTTGGTCAGCTCTTTGGCCAGTGCCTGGGCATTTTTCTGCACTTGGTGCACGTAGTTGGTGTAGCCCTCGCCCAGCGCCTCGCCGAAGGCCACGGCCTTGGCAGCGATGACGTGCTCCAGCGGCCCGCCCTGCGTGCCGGGGAATACACCAGAGTCGAGCAGCGCCGACATGGGCCGAATCTCACCCTTCGGCGTCTTCAGGCCGAAGGGGTTGTCGAAATCCTGGCCCAGCATGATGAGGCCGCCGCGCGGGCCGCGCAGGGTCTTGTGCGTGGTGGTGGTTACGATGTGGCAGTGCTCAAACGGATTATTGAGCAAGCCCTTGGCAATGAGGCCGCTGGGGTGCGAAATATCGGCCAGTAAGAGGGCGCCCACCTCGTCGGCGGCGCGGCGCAGGGCGGCGTAGTTCCAGTCGCGCGAGTAGGCCGAGGCGCCGCAGATAATCATCTTGGGACGCTCGCGGCGGGCAATATCAATGACCTTATTCCAGTCGATGAGGCCGGTTTCCTTCTCTACCCCATAAAAGCTGGGCTGGTAGAGCTTGCCCGAAAAATTGACCGCCGAGCCGTGCGTAAGGTGGCCGCCGTGGCTGAGGTCGAAGCCCAGAATCTTGTCGCCGGGGTTGAGGCAGGCCAGCATCACGGCCGCGTTGGCCTGCGCGCCCGAGTGGGGCTGCACGTTGGCCCAGGCCACGCCAAACAGCTCCTTCACGCGGTCGATGGCCAGCTGCTCGACCTGGTCTACTATCTCGCAGCCACCATAGTAGCGCTTGCCGGGCAGGCCCTCGGCGTACTTGTTGGTGAGGACCGAGCCCTGGGCCGCCATCACTTGGTCGGACACGTAATTCTCGGAGGCAATCAGCTCCAGGCCGTGGGTCTGGCGCTGGCGCTCCTGCGCGATGAGGTCGAAAACGGCCGTATCGTACACGGCAGTGGGGGCGGCGGTAGGGGCAGTGGCTTGCATACCCCAAAAGTACGACGGAGTGCAGGGTAAGCTTTAGCTTGCCGCCATCAAGAACTGCTACCAGGCACTTACCCGCCCAGCCCCCCAGCCGCTATGACCAACGAAAAGCTCGTTCTATTCCTGCAAAGCACGGCGCTCATCGCGGCCCACGAGGCCGAAGAAATTGCCCAGGAGTTCAGGCCCAAGCTCCTTTGCAAGCAGGAGTTGCTGCTGCAGGCCGGCAAAATCAGCGACGACTATGTGTTTCTGAACGAAGGCTTTCTGCGGGCCTTCGCCTACGACACGAATGGCAACGACATCACCACCGGCTTTTACACCAGCGGGCAAATGGTGTTTGAGGTAGCCTCTTTTTTTCAGCGTACGCCCTCGCAGGAGTCCATTCAGGCCCTGACCGACTGCGCGGGCTGGGCCCTGACCCACGCGCAGCTGAACGCGCTGTTTCATGCCCGGCCCGCGTTTCGGGAGTTTGGGCGCGCGGTGTTGGTGCGCGGCTTTGCGGTCCTCAAAACCCGGATGCTGGCCACCATCACCGAACCGGCCGCTGCTCGCTACGAGAGCCTGCTGCGCGCCGCGCCCGAAGTAGTGCAACACGCGCCGCTCAAGCACATCGCGTCGTACCTGGGCATTACGGATACCTCGCTGAGCCGGCTGCGCAAGACGATGGCCCGAAAATGATTGACGACCAGTAGTTCTTGCCATTTGGTAAGTAGCGGCGCGGGGGGTGGCTGGTTCCTTTGCAGGGCAATTTTATCGCCCCGCCCCTTTAGGCCTCGCCTTCGGCCTAACCACCGCCCTAACGATTGGGCTGCTCTACTACGCGGCGCGGCGCTCAGGCCGCACGCTGGTGGTGGTGCTGGCGTGGTCGGCCATCCAGGCCGGACTGGCGTTGAGCGGCTTCTACACCATGACCACGACCATGCCGCCCCGGCTGGCGCTGGCGCTGGGGCCACCCGTACTGCTGATACTGGCGCTGCTAAGTACGGCCGGCGGTCGGGCCTACCTCGCTGGCCTGCGGCTGGAGGTGCTCACGCTGCTGCACGTGGTGCGCCTGCCCGTCGAGCTGGTGCTGCTGGGGCTGTTTCTACACCGCGCCATCCCGCGCCTGATGACGTTTGAGGGCCACAACTGGGACATCCTCATGGGCCTGAGCGCCCCGCTGGTGTACTACTTGCTGCGCACCCGGCGGCTGGGTAATGCTGGCTTGATAGCCTGGAATATTATTGGTATCGGACTGTTGTTCAACATTGTAATTACGGCCGTGCTGTCGGCGCCTTCGCCGGTGCAGCGCTTCGCCTTCGAGCAGTCCAACGTGGCCATTCTGTATTTTCCGTTTGAGTGGCTGCCCGCCGTGGTGGTGCCGATAGTGCTGCTGGCGCACGTGGCCGCCCTGCGGCAGCTGCTGGCTACGGGCCGGCCCACTAGCCAGCTCGCCTGACTTGCCCACGCTTCACCGCTTGGCAATGGGGTAGGGCTCCTCGCGGTTCTCCACTAGATGCAGCTCCCAACTATCCAGGTTGAGCGCGGCCAGGTGGCGCAGCTCGGGGTTGAGCCGAAACGCGCAGCCGGTATCGAGGCCGATGGCGCCGGCCCTGGCGGCTACGGTGGCTTGTACCGCAGCCACGGGGGTTGGCACGTGGCCGTGCAGCAGGCGCTTGCCCGCCAGGCGCGCAGGGTCGTAAGTAAACTCTCTGATATAAAGCATACTCTGCACATCCTCACGCATCTCGGCGGGGGGTAGGGCGAAGTTGAAGCCGGCGTGCACGAGCACAAAATCGGGCAACTCCAGCTGGAGGGGTAGGGCGCTCAGCCAGGCCACGTACCGGGCCGGAATAGCAGCGGCCTGCACCACGCCGAAGCTGCCCAGCGTCAGCTGCTGCTCGGCCGCCAGCTTCCACATGCCGTTGGCATTGGGCTCGCCGTGGATGGTGGCGAGCAGCTCGTGCTCGTGATTACCGCGCAGGCAATGCACCTGGTAGCCGGCAGCTTGCAGCTGCATCAGGTAGTCGAGCACGCCGGCGCTGTCGGGGCCTTTGTTCACGTAATCGCCCAGCAAATACAGCTGGTCAGTAGGGCGCAGGTGCAACTCCTCTTCTACCAAGTGGCGGAAGGTGCGCAGGCAGCCGTGCAGGTCGGTAGCGGCAAAGCGGCGCATACTGGGGTTGTGAGTTACTGTAACGTGTTTTCCTTCAACAATTTGTAGAAACACAAAGCCCCGACCAGTGGTCGAGGCTTTGTGTTAGTAGAATAAGCGGGCCAGCGTTTAGGCGTAGCTGCCCTTGCCGTTGTCGGGCTTGTTGTGGCCGCGGTTGGGATGCTGCATTCCGGCGTCCTGAGCCTCCTCTTCAAGGCGCGTTTCGGTAGCCTCGTCGAGGTCACCAGCGGGTAGGGCGTCAGCCTTAGCATGTTCGGGCATGCCCGACTCATTTTTATCGGTCTGCGACTGCTTGTTCTGCTCAGTGTGGTGAGTAGCCATAGAAAAAGGGAGTAAAGCCAGTGTAAAAAAGAAGCAATTCCAACTAGCCTTCGTCGAAGCTACTAGCGGTTGGGGTGCGTCACGGGGGCATCCTGCGCATCTTCCTGCAAGCGCTTTTCAGTTTTTTCGTCGCGCTGCACGTCATTGTCTTCGCCGGTGCCGGCGGCTTGCTTGGCTACGTTGGGGCCGCCCTGGTGCGATTCGCCCTGCTTGCTTGATTTATGGTCTGCCATGATTTGGGGAGTTATAAATTATGAGTTAAAAGTTATGAATTAGAATGTTTGAGATGAAAAGCAAGCGCCATGAGCGAACTCATCATAATTAACCTAAAAGCCTTGGTCGATGGCCGAGTCCTGGGCGCCGGGGTCGGTCAGTTCAGCATTCGTATCGGTGCTGGTAATGGGGGCGGGAGTTTTAGGAGCCATTTGGCCCATGCCCACGTGTGATTCGGCATCCTCCATCTCGTCGGGGCCCTTGCGCAGGTCGTCGGCTTCGAGCTCGTCTACCGGGCCGCGGTGGGGGCGGCGGCCGTCTTCGTCGCGCTCGTCATCGGGGCTGGGTAGGTCCTGGTCGCGGCGCTGGTCGGCGCCTTCGCCGGCGGTGCGCATGTTGTCGCCGGGCTGCTGGTCGTCGGGTGCATCAGTGCGGGCGTTCATGGCCACGGCCGTAATGCCTTCGCTGCTGTCCGTACCAAAGCCTTCCTTGCCATCGCGGTTGCCAAAGCCGCCACGGGCTTTCTCATTCTTGGGCGGGTCGGCGTTGGGAATGCGCAGGCCGGCGGCAAACTCTTCTTCGGTCGTGTCGTCGTTGATGACGCGGATGGGGCGGTTGTTGGGGTCAACTGGCATGGGGAGGGAGGGCAGCTAGTGAAAAGGCGAAGCGCCTACTGAAGTGTACTGTGGTTTGCGGCTTTGGGTTTAGCTTCGCCAGCGGCCAGCGGCCCAAGTCGCCTGATTCCCATCTTTATAGCCAACTCACCCCCGTATTCCATTCCCTACCCCCCTCATGTGGACTGAACACGACCACGCCCTGACGCGCACCTTCCGCTTCAAGGACTTCAAAGTAGCCTTCTGCTTCATGACCGACGTGGCCGAGGAAGCCGAGCACCAGGACCATCACCCCTGGTGGAGCAACGAGTACGCCACTGTGAGCTTCCGGCTGTGCACCCACTCGGCCGGCCGCACCGTGACCGCCAAAGACCACCAGCTAGCCGCCGCCATCGACCAGCTGGCCATCGCTTATAAAGGCGAGGAAGTGAGGGGGTAGGCGGCCCTACCTTTGCGCCATGCCCGAAGCCGCCGCCCTCACCCTCGTGCCTACCCCCATTGGCAACCTCGAAGACATTACCCTGCGGGCCATTCGGGTGCTGGGCGAGGTCGATGTGGTGCTCTGCGAGGACACCCGCACCAGCGGCCGGCTGATGCAGCATTTGCAGCTCAAAAAGCCGCTGCTGGCCTACCACCTGCACAACGAGCACAAGCAAGTGCCCCACCTGCTGGAGCGCCTGGCCAAGGGCGAGCGCATGGCCCTGGTGAGCGACGCCGGCACGCCGGGCATCTCCGACCCCGGCTTTTTGCTAGTGCGCGAGTGCTTGGCCAAGGGCTTGCTGGTCGAGTGCCTGCCCGGCCCGACGGCCCTGGTGCCGGCGCTGCTCAAGTCGGGTTTCGGGGCCGAGCGGTTTGCGTTCGAAGGCTTTTTGCCGGTGAAGAAGGGCCGCCAGACCCGCCTGCTGGAGCTGGCCCGCGAAACGCGCACGCTCATTTTCTACGAGTCGCCGCACCGCATTGTGAAAACGCTGACGCAGCTGGCTGAGGTCTTCGGGCCCGAGCGGCTGGCCAGCGTCAGCCGCGAGCTGACCAAGCTGTTTGAAGAAACTCTCACCGCCCCGCTCAGCGAGCTGGCCGCCACCCTGGCCGCCCGCCCGGCCATCAAGGGCGAAATTGTACTGGTAGTAAAAGGTGCTGAACATGAGCGAATTGAACGCAGCAAATACGCCGCCCGCGACGACGACGAGGAAGCCGACGACGACGGAGA
>CAZZWL010000077.1:0-26268 GCA_964657755.1 uncultured Rhodanobacter sp. | reverse complement strand
CGCGCCGGCCAATCCCGACTTGAAACGCGAACTACAAAGTTCGCGCTACTTCCGCGCTACTTCGGTTACTCTGTTTCATGGCTTCTCTTTTCGATACTCCTACCCCCGCCCCGCTGGCCGAACGCCGCCGCCCGCGCCGCCTGGCCGACTACGCCGGCCAAACCCACCTGCTGGGCGAGCAGGGCGTGCTGCGCCGCTACCTGGCCGCTGGCCGCCTACCCTCCCTCATCCTGTGGGGGCCGCCCGGCGTGGGCAAAACCACCCTGGCCCTGCTACTAGCTGAGGAATTAAAGCGGCCCTTCGCCATGCTCTCAGCCATTAATGCGGGCGTGAAAGACGTGCGCGAAATCATCGACCGGGCCAAAAAGCAGTCGGGCACCATCCTGTTTATTGATGAGATTCACCGCTTCAGCAAGGCGCAGCAGGACGCGTTGCTGGGTGCCGTGGAGAACGGCACCGTCACGCTCATCGGCGCCACCACCGAGAACCCGTCGTTCGAGGTAATTCCGGCACTACTATCTCGCTGCCAGGTCTATACGTTGGAAGCGCTGGGCGCCGATACACTGCGCGAAATCGTGCGCCGGGCCCTGGCTGAGGACGAGCAGCTGAGTAAAATTCCCACCGACGTAGTCGAAGACCACGCCCTGCTAACCCTCAGTGGCGGCGACGCGCGCAAGCTGCTGGGCCTGCTGGAGCTGGTGGTGCAAAGCACCCCGCCCGACCCCGCCACCGGCCGCGTGCAGCTCACCGACGAGGCCGTGCAGCGCACCGCCCAGCGCCCCATCGCGCGCTACGACAAGGGCGGCGAGATGCACTACGACGTGATTTCGGCCTTCATCAAGAGCATTCGGGGCTCCGACCCCAACGCTGCCCTCTACTACCTGGCCGTGATGCTGGAGGGCGGCGAGGACGTGAAATTCATCGCCCGCCGCCTGCTCATCCTATCCTCCGAAGACATTGGCAACGCCAACCCCAACGCCCTGCTGCTGGCCACCAGCTGCTTCCAGGCCTGCACCGTTATCGGCCTGCCCGAGTCCGACTTGATTCTGAGCCAGACGGTTATCTATCTGGCCACCTCGCCCAAAAGCAACGCGGCCTACACGGCCATTCGGGCGGCGCAGGCGCAGGTGCGGGCCCAGGGCGTGCACCCCGTGCCGGTGCCGCTGCGCAACGCGCCCACCAAGCTGCTCAAGGAGCTGGGCTACGGTGCGGCCTACCAGTATTCGCACAATGGCGCGGGCAACTTTGCCTACCAGGAGTTTATGCCCGACGCCCTGGCCGGCACCCGCTACTACGACCCCGGCGACAACCCCGCCGAGGCCAAAATCCGGGAGCGCCTGCGCGGCTGGTGGCAGGAGAAATACGCCTACTAAAATCGCGGATTTAGACAGATTGCGCGGATTTCGCAGATTCGGACGGCGCGGAGTTGCTGTGCGTTGCAGTGGTTGGGCTGAGAGGAGGGGGGTAGGGGCCAAACGCGATGGACGTGTAATGCCGGGCGAGTTTACCTGATAAAGAACCCGTGCGGCCAGTGGCTAGCCGTGCTGGCTGTGGGCGGCGCTATCTTGCCCCACATTTTCAAGCAGCCCTAGCGCCGTCCGAATCTGCGAAATCTGCGTCATCTGCAAAATCTGCGATTATATGAGACAATTCTTCAAGTTCGTGCTGGCTACCGTGGTGGGCCTGCTCGTGTTTTCGGTGCTAGGCTTCGTGCTGCTGGCCGGGCTGGTAGCGGCCGCCAAGAGTGTGGGCGGCGACAAGGAAATAGCCAGCAACTCGGTGCTGGAGCTGAAGCTCGACAAGCCCATTACCGAGCGCCAGGAAGGCAGCGACTATGGCCCGCTGGGCGGGGGTAGCGCCAGCATTGGCCTGCTAAACCTGCGCCAGGCCATTGCCGAGGCCAAGGGCGACAGCGACATCAAAGGCATTTTGCTGCGCCTGGAACTGGTGCAGGGCGGCATGGCCTCGCTCACGGAGGTGCGCGACGCGCTGCTCGATTTCAAAAAATCGGGTAAGTTCATCGTGTCCTACGCCGACGTTTCTTCCGAAAAAAGCTATTACCTGGCCAGCGTGGCCGACCAGATTTACCTGCACCCGCAGGGCTCGCTGGAATTCAACGGCCTCAGCTCGGAAGTCACGTTCTACAAAAACCTGCTCGACAAGTCGGGCATCGACGTGCAGATTTTTCGCGTGGGCTCATTCAAGAGCGCCGTGGAGCCGTTTTTCCGCACTAGCTTCTCCGACTCGGCCCGCGCCCAAACGGTGTCGTATCTCAACTCCATCAACGACGACATGATTGCGCGGGTGGCAGCCAGCCGCAAGCTTGCCGCGCCGCGCCTGCACACCATTTCCGATTCGATGCTGGTGCGCGACGCCCCCGACGCCCTGCGCCTGGGCCTCGTGACCAAGCTCGGCTACTACGACGAAGTGCTCGACTACCTGCGCGGCAAGCTCGGCACGGCCAAGGACAAAAAGCCGAGCATTGTGAGCCTGGGCGACTACCACGAAGGCGGGCAAGACAAGCAGCGCGAGGGCAGCACCAGCGGCCAGCGCATCGCCATCATCTACGCCGAAGGCGACATCGTAACCGGCAACGGCTCAAGCGATAACATCGGCAGCGACAAATATGCCGCCGCCATCCGCAAAGCCCGCCTCGACGACAAGGTGAAGGCCGTGGTGCTGCGCGTAAACTCGCCCGGCGGCTCGTCGCTGGCCTCCGACGTGATATACCGCGAGGTGCTGCTCACCAGCAAGGTGAAGCCCATTATCGCCAGCATGGGCGACGTGGCGGCCAGCGGCGGCTACTACATCAGCATGGCCTGCGATACCATTGTGGCCCAGCCCAATACCATCACGGGCAGCATCGGCGTGTTTGGCATTTTGCCCAACATCCAGAAGCTGCTGGCCGATAAGCTGGGCGTGACGGTGGACCGCGTGGAAACAGGCAAGTTCTCGGACTTTCCCACCATCACGCGCCCGCTCACCGACTACGAGAAGACGCAGTTTCAGCGCGAGATAAATAAGATTTACGCCGACTTTACCAGCAAGGCGGCCCTGGGCCGGCACATGCCCGTGGAGCGCCTGCGCCGCCTGGCCTCGGGCCGGGTGTGGAGCGGCAGCGAGGCCAAGGCCCGCGGCCTGGTCGACGTGCTGGGCAGCTACGACGATGCCGTGCGCCTGGCCGCCGCCCGCGCCCACCTCAAAGACGGCGACTACTCGGTGCAGCGCCTGCCCCGCCAAAAAACCAGCCTGGAGCGCTTTTTCAGCCGCTTCGGCGACGATGATGATGACGACCAGACTGCCACCGCTGAGGCCCGCTTCCTACAAACCCGGCTGGGCCCGCTCTACCCGGTGTATCACCAGTATCAGCAAGTGCTGCAAATGCGTGGCGTGCAGGCCCGCCTGCCTTACGAGCTGGAAATCAAGTAGATTAACCAGTAGCTAAAATAAGAACGTCATGCTGAGCTTGTCGCAGCATCTCTACCGCGCCGCCTGGGTCACTATCCCAACGATGCGGCAGAGATGCTGCGACAAGCTCAGCATGACGTTCTTTTGTAACTGATTTTTATGAAAAACCTTCCCATTCTGGGCGCATTTAGCTGCCTCGCGCTGACCGGCCTTACCCCCGCCGCCCACGCCCAAACCTCGCTCTACCAGCCCCGCGACATCAAGCGGGCCTACGACAAGGGCACTCGCGCCGCCGACGGCCGGCCTGGCCCCAAGTACTGGCAAAACCGCGCCCGCTACGACATCACGGTGCAGGCCCTACCCCCCGCCCGCGACATCAAGGGCCGCGAGACGATTACGTACTTCAATAACAGCCCCGATACGCTGAAGTCGCTGGTTTTTCGGCTTATTCAGAATATTCACAAGCCCGGCGCGGCCCGCGATGGCAACGCTTCGCCCGACTACCTGACCACCGGCGTGCAGGTCGATAGCTTTCTGGTGAACGGGCAGGCGCGGCCCTTCGATAGCCAGCGGGCGGGCACCGTGCAAGCCGTGGCCCTACCCCGCCCGCTGCTGCCCCACGACTCGGTGCGGCTGAACGTGGCCTGGCACTTCCCGATTTCGCTGGAAAGCGGGCGCGAGGGTATGATTGACAAGACTACTTTTTTTCTGGCCTACTTCTACCCGCGCGTGGCCGTGTACGACGACTACAACGGCTGGGACCGGCTGCCCTTCGTGGACAGCAAGGAATTTTATAACGACTTCAACGACTACACCTTGCGGGTGCAGGCGCCGGCCAACTACCTAGTGTGGGCTACCGGCACGCTGCAAAACGCCAAGCAGGTATTGCAGCCCGCTTACGCCAAGCGGCTCGAAAAATCGATGACCAGCGAGGCGGTGATGCACATTGCCACGGCCGCCGACCTGGCCAAAAAGGACGTCACTACTCAGCGACCGCTCAACACCTGGGTGTGGACGGCCCGCGATATTTCGGACGTGACGCTGGGCCTAAGCGACCACTACGTGTGGGACGCGGCGAGCGTGGTGGTGGACCCCGCCACCAAGCGCCGGGCCAGCGTGCAGGCTGCCTTCGCCGACTCCACGGCCGATTTTCACTCGTCGGTGAAGTTCAGCCAGAACGCGCTGAGCTGGTTTTCGCGCAACTGGCCGGGCGTGCCCTACCCCTTCCCCAAGATGACCGTCTTCCAGGGCTTTGCCGACATGGAATACCCGATGATGGTGAACGACAGCCCCGAGAAGGACCTGCAATTTGCCCAGCTGGTGCAGGACCACGAGATTGCCCACACGTACTTCCCGTTCTACATGGGCATCAACGAGAGCCGCTACGCCTTCATGGATGAGGGCTGGGCCACCACGTTTGAGCTGCTCATTGGGCGGGTCGAGAACGGCGAGAAGGCGGCCGACGAGTTCTACCGCAAGTTTCGGGTCACGCGCTGGATTCACGACCCCAGCACGGCCGAGGACCTGCCCGTTATCACGCCCAGCAGCGAGCTGCGCTCGGGCTACGGCAACAACTCGTACGGCAAGGCGTCGCTCAGCT
The DNA here is from genome assembly GCA_964657755.1 of uncultured Rhodanobacter sp. Taxonomy (GTDB): domain Bacteria; phylum Bacteroidota; class Bacteroidia; order Cytophagales; family Hymenobacteraceae; genus Hymenobacter. Next base: position 21,260 of record CAZZWL010000077.1, on the reverse strand, counting down.
ACCTGGCACTCAAGGATATGCTGGGCGATGAGCTGTTCAAGAAGAGCCTGCACGCCTACATGGACCGCTGGTACGGCAAGCACCCCATTCCGTGGGATTACTTCAACTCGATGAGCAGCGCCTCGGGCCAGGACCTGACGTGGTTTTTCCACAACTGGTTCTTTACCAATGGCTACATCGACCTGGCGCTGACCAAGGCTGAAAAGACTGCCCAGGGCACTACCGTTACCATCCAGAACGTGGGCGGCTTCGCGGTGCCCGTGGACCTGCGCGTGACCTACGCCGACGGCAGCACCGAAACCCTGCACCGCTCGCCCGAGCTCTGGCGCGCCAACCAGCAGCACGCCACCATCGCCCTACCCCCCGGCAAAGCCGTGAAGTCCATCGCCTTCGACCACGGCTTGTATCTCGACGCCGACTCGCGCAACGACCAGCTGGCGGTGCAGTAAGGATAAAAAAAGGAGCGTCAAGCGAGTGGCCTGACGCTCCTTTTTTTATTCGGCTATCGATTATTAGAAAGCATAGCCGATGTTGAGTTGGCCATCAAGCAGCGAGCCGGGTTGGCCGGCAGCGTACCAGTCGCCTATGTAGCTACAGTCGCACATGCCCAAGTTGCGAATATGGTAAAATTTCAGGCCTAAACCGGCATTCAACGCCAAGTGTTGCCCTAGCAGCAACTGGTAGCCGAGCCCCAGCCCGCCGCCTGAGCCCCCCAGCCGCACGTCGCTGGGTGGAAAAACCCGGTCGGGGTAGTAGGCTTGGATCTGCCCTGTGTGCTGAAACACGCCGTATTGCGCTTGCGCGTAGAAACCAGTGGGCGTCATCGGCCGGAAGTAATAGCGCCCTAGTAAGGCTGCCTGGTAGCCGGGGTAGTCGTTACCGAAATAGCGCGTGCCCTGTAGGCCAAGCGAAAAATGCCGTGCCAGCCGATGTTCTAGTTGAAGGCCCGCATTGGGTGCCAGCCCAAACGTGCCGACTGATATGACGGTAGTAGCTGGTGCTTGGGCCCAGGCGTTAGTGGCGCTGGCTAGCCCAAGCAGGAGGAAAAGTTGTTTCATATTAAGGGGGTAGGAAAAAGAGGAATTGCTGAGCAGGCGAGCAAGATAAGCGGCTACACAGCTTTCTTTGCAGCAATTAGTAGATACTTAAATCACTCCACTCGTTGCAACAGCCCATTCAAGAAGCCGTCGCCTACATTCAGGCCCATTCCGCTAATTTTCAGCCTACTACCGGCATTATCCTTGGCACCGGCCTCGGGGCGCTGGCCAAGGAGGTCGAGGTAGAGTATGAAATCAGCTACGCTGACATTCCTAACTTCCCGGTGAGTACCGTGGAGAGCCACGCCGGGCGCCTGCTGCTGGGCACGCTGAATGGGCAGAAAGTGGCTGTGCTGCAAGGCCGCTTCCACTACTACGAAGGCTACTCGATGCAGCAGGTTGTGCTGCCCGTGCGGGTGCTGAAGCTGCTGGGCATCACGCAACTATTCGTGAGTAACGCGGCTGGCGGACTGAACCCTGAGTTTGCCATTGCGGACCTCATGCTAATTGATGACCACCTCAACTTGCTGCCCGGCAACCCACTCATCGGCCCCAACCTGGATGAGCTGGGCCCGCGCTTCCCCGACATGTTCGCGCCTTACGACGCTGGCCTGCTGGCCCGCGCCCGCGCGGCGGCCGAGGCGCTGGGCCAGGGTGCCACCACCCAGCGCGGCGTGTACGTGGCCGTGCCCGGCCCCATGCTCGAAACGCCCGCCGAGTACCGCTACCTGCGCACCATCGGGGCCGATGCGGTGGGCATGAGCACGGTGCCCGAGGTCATCGCGGCGCGGCACCTGGGCCTGCCTGTGCTGGCCGTGTCCGTCATCACCGACCTGTGCTACCCCGGCCAACTCAAGCCAGTCGTTATCAGCGATATTCTGGCGGCGGCGGCCCAGGCCGAGCCCCGCCTCACGGCCCTGATGAAGGCCGTGCTGGTGTCGGGCTAGCGTGCTCTGAGGGCAGCCGGGCGCAGTGTTAGGCAAGAAAAAATAGCTTTTCATGCAAAAGCTATCTTGTTGCGCGAGCTTAGTAATATGAAAACCCTACTATTCCTGACACTGTGGCTATTGCGGCCGTGGGCAGCGCTGGCCCAGGATGCTCCGGCGGCAGCCCAGCCCGACAGCCTGCTCAAGGTAAACTTATTCAGAAGCGGCCGCTACACCCACGTGCTGTACAGTATGAACGGGGAGCCGATTACGAACGCTACCCTCAAAAAGCTGCTGGCAAAGTACCCGGAGTCGGCCGTTGAGCTGCATAAGTACCGGGCCCAAAAGCGCAATGCCCTGCTACTATTACCGGTTTACGCCGCTGCGATGGTGGTAGGAGGCGTTGCCGCCGACAAGCAGCGCGACACGCCCGGTTCCTTATTCAGCAAAGCGCCCCTGCCGTTTTCGATTGCGCTTGGGGCATTCTTCGGCAGCATCGTGGTGGGGGCGACCAATACTCATTACGAAAAGGCGATTGAGGCGTATAACAACCACTTTCATGCCCGGCAGGCCGCGCGCTAGCTACTTCAGGTACACGGTGCGCTGGTCGCTCACGAGCACCGTGAAGATGCCCAGGCCGCCCTGCACGTTGCTGTGAATAGCCGAGGGCTGCGCAAACGGGTTGCCGTTGGCGTTGCGGGCGTTGCGCACCGACTGCCGGAAATCGTAGTAGAGCGAGTCGAGGTGGTAAAAAGTGGCCGTGACCGTGTCGCCGGGCACGAAGCGGTAGGTGGTGACCTGCGCGTAGGGCTGGCCGTTGAAGAGCCGGTCGTCGATGAGGTTATCGGTTTCGGAGTTGTTGGCCGGCTTGCCCTTGTGCAGCATCAGGCGGTAGAAATCGCGGGTGGCGCCGGGGTCGGTCCACTTCGTCAGGAAATAGGCCTTTTTATTGGCCCCGGTCAGCGCGTTGTACTTGTACTGCGCTGAGTCGATGCGGATGAACGTAGGCACCACGGTGGTGCCCGTAACGTGCCGCCCGCGCTTGTCCTGCACATCGAGGCCAAACTGCTGGCCGGCCTGGGCCACGAGGGGCGCCGCGCCGATGTGCGTGTAGTACTTGCCGGTCGCGTTATCGACGCCGGGGCTGAAACGCAGGGGTAGGGGCCGGCCGCCGGGCAGCGTCAGGGTCACGGTCACGTCGGTGGGCAGCTGCACGGTCTGGCCATTGGAGAGCTTGAGCACCTGCGAGCCGGCCGCGATAGCCTGGCCATCATCCAGATACGGCACCGACTCGGTCACCGCCAGGCGCGGCACCTGGCCATTCTGCAGGTAGCACTCGGCCACGAGCTGGTTGGCGTAGTAGGGTAGGGGTACGTTCACGTCGTTTTGCAGGCTTTTGCAGCCCGCCAGCAGCCCTACCCCCCCCGCCAGCGCCAACGTCAAAAACCGCACATTTGCCTTCTTACTAATCATAACTCCTTGAAAAACAATCGTCCACAAAATCCGTGAAATCCGGTAAAATCCGCGCTAATCAGTGGTCAGAATTTGAAATTGTACGTCACCGACGGGATGAACGGGAACAGCGACACCTGCTGCGCGCGGTAGCCCGTGACCTGGTCGGTGGCCTTGTCGCGGGTTTGCTCGAAGTAGATGAAGTAGGCGTTGCGCCGGTTGTAGGCGTTGTAGATGCTGAACGTCAGGTCGCGGTCGCCGCCGATGCGCGTGGGCCGCAGCTTGTACACCAGGCCCAGGTCGAGGCGGTGGTAGGGAATCATGCGGTACGAGTTGCGGTCGGGGTACACCGGCACGGCCTGGATGCCGCCCTGGTAAATATCCTGCAGCGCAAAGCGACCCAGCGGCAGGGTAGTGGGCGCGCCGCTCGTGTACACGAAGCTGGCCGTGAGCGAGATGCGCGAATTGAGCTGGTGAATAACGACGATGTTCAGGTTGTGGCGTCGGTCGTAGTTGGGGTAAAAATCCTGGCCGTTGTTAATGCCCGAGGTGCCGAGCTGGGGCGGAAAATTGCGCTTGGTCCAGGCCAGGGTATAGCCAATCCAGCCGGTGGTTTTGCCGGTCTTTTTTTCCAGGTACAACTCGTTACCGTAGGCCCAGCCGCGCCCGAACAGGAACTGCGTGTCCAGGTTATTATTGGCAAAAATCTGGGCGCCGTCCTTGAAGTCAATCTGGTTGTTGGCCCACTTATAATACGCCTCATCGGTGAGCAAAAACTTGCCGCCGCCCAGCAAAAAGCTCACGCCCGAGCTCAGCTGCTGCGAGCGCTCGGGCTTCACCGACAGGCGCGACGGATACCAGATATCGGTGGGCAGCGAGGCGCCCGAGTTCGACACCAGGTGCACGTACTGGTACATGAGCGCGTAGCTGGCCTTGAGCGCCACCTTGTCCGAGAGCGAGTAGCGGGCCGCCGCCCGCGGCTCCAGGCCCCCAAAGTGGTCGGTGCCGCTCTGGAAGCCCGTGAGCCGCAGCCCCAGTTCGGTTTGCAGCTTGTCGTTGACCTTGATATTATCGCTGGCGTAGAGGCCGGCTTCCTGGCCCAGGTAGTTGACGTTGGAGTCGACGTTCACGCTGTTGTCCTGCGAGCTGCGCTGCAGGCGCCCTACCCCAAAGTTGTGGGCCGTAACCAACGCCCCAAACTTGATAGTGTGCCGGTCGTTGGGCAGGTAGTCGAAGTCGGTGCGCGCCGTGTAGTCCAGAATGGTCGAGCCCAGGTTAAAGCTAAACTGGTCGATGCTGTTGCCCAGGTTATACTTGTATGAGGTCACCGAGACGGCTGTATTGGCCGTGAGCCGAGGCGAAAACACGTGCTGCCAGCGCAGCGCGCCCAGCGTATTGCCCCAGTTAAACTGCGCCTGGAAGCCATTGGGCGAGGTGAAGCCGAAAATATCGCGCCCCAGGTAACCCGTAAAAAACAGCTGGTCCTTCTCGCCGAGCGTGTAGTTGGCCTTGGCGTTGAAGTCGTAGAAGTAGTAGTCGGGAATGGGGCTGTAGTCCTCCTTGTTGGCATTGGCCCGGTTGAGGGCGCGGGTAAAGATGTCGAAATACGTGCGCCGCCCACTCACGATAAACGAGCCCTTACCCTTCTTTATCGGCCCCTCAAAGCTGAGGCGCGACGAGATGAGGCCAATGCCGCCCGTGGTCACAAACTTCTCGCGGTCACCCTCGCGTAGCTTCACGTCGACCACCGACGAGAGCCTACCCCCAAACTGCGCCGGGAAGCCCGACTTGTACAAGTCGACGCTCTGCACGGCGTCGGAGTTGAACACCGAAAACAACCCGAACAGGTGATTGGGATTGTAAACCAGCACGTTGTCGACCAGCACCAGGTTCTGGTCGGCCGAGCCGCCGCGCACGAATAAGCCGCTGCTACCCTCGCCGCCGCTCTGCACGCCGGGCTTGAGCTGCAGGGTTTTTAGAATATCGACCTCGCCAAACAGCGCCGGCAATAATTTAGCCTCGCGGATACTAAGGTGCTCGACGCCCATCTGGGTGGTTTGCAGCTTTTCTTTCAGCGTCTGCTCGCCCTGCACCACCACTTCGCCCAGCTCGCTGGCCGCCGCCGCCAGCGTGAAGCTGTGCTGCTGGTTGCGGTGCAGGGTCACGCTCAGCGTCTGCGACGTGTAGCCCACGAACGAGACTACCACCTGCTGCGGCCCTTCGGGTAGGCTGAGGCTGTAGTGGCCATCGGCCTCGGTAGCGGTGCCCAGCCCCAGGGCGGGTGCTGCCACCGAGGCGCCGGGCAGCACGCCACCGTCGCTGCCGCGCACTACCCCACTCAGTATGTGCTGCGCCTGGGCCCAGCCGAAGTGAGGAAAGATTGCTAGTAAAACACTGATTAATATAAAATTGCGTAAAGGCGCGACTCGAATCATAGCACAAAGTAACGGCCCACGGGCACGTTTTGCGCCAACGCCAGCCAGGTTACTTTAGTTTGCAGGCTGGCCACATTCCTGCGGCCGCCAGCAGGGCCGCCAAGCTTATATGTAAGCCCCGATAGCCTGCGTGAGCTGGGTGGCCGGCACCACGCCCGCCTGCCGCCATACCGGCTGGCCTTTGTGAAACAGGATGAGGGTAGGGATGCTCTGCACCCGGAACTGCTGCGCCACCGCCTGGTTTTTATCCACGTCGATTTTGATGATGCGCAGCTTGCCCTCGTGCTGGGCGGCTACTTGCTGCAAGATGGGCGCCATCGTCTTGCAGGGGCCGCACCAGTCGGCATAAAAATCGACCAGTACGGGCATGCCGGGGCTGTTGATGAGTTCGGAAAAGGACTTGCGCGGCATGGCGAGAGAATTAGGAATTATAAATTAGAAATTATGAATGGCAAGTAGTGAAAGGCAGCCGGACCAGCAACGGTAAGTTTGTGGCCGAAAGCCAGCCCTGGGTTCAGGTAGTACCCATCTGCGGCGGCTACGGTTTCGTTTTGCCGCTTCCTAATCTGCTTACGCGCCCGCCGGCCTGGCTGCACCCGTTGTTTCCGGGCAGCGAGTGGCGGGGTGCGCCGATGGGCCCCACCGGCCGGCCGCAGCTCTACCTCACCTTCGACGACGGCCCCATTCCGGAAGAAACGCCCTGGGTGCTGGCGCAGCTGGCCGCCTACCAGGCCCCGGCCACGTTCTTTTGCGTGGGCGACAACCTGGTACGCCACCCCGCCATTGCCCGCGCCGCGCTGGCCGCCGGCCACCGCCTCGGCAACCACACCCAGCACCACCGCAGCGCCTGGAGCACGCCCCGCGCCGCCTACTTGGCCAGCGTGGCCGAGTGCGAAAGAAATTTGGAATTAGGAAGGAGGAAGGAGGAATTAGTAAGTGACAATTCCTCCTTCCTCCTTCCTCATTCCCAATTACCGCTCTTCCGCCCGCCCTACGGCCGCCTCACCTGGCCGGTGCTGCGGGCGCTGCGCGGGCACTACCGCGTCATCATGTGGTCGCTGCTCACCCGCGACTACGACCCCGCCCTACCCCCCGAAACCGCGCTGCGCCTGACGCTGGCCGCCACCCGGCCCGGCGACATCGTGGTGCTGCACGACTCGCGCAAGGCCAGCCGCTCGCTGCGCTTTTTGCTGCCCCGGCTGCTGGCCCACTACAGCGAGCTGGGCTACGAGTTTGCGTTATTATAAGCTGACTATCAAATGCTGAGCCTGCTATTTTACGTGTGCGCCGCCTACTGCCTGCTGTGGCTGGCTTGGCTGGCCTACGTGACGCGCCGGCTGGCCCGGCGCACGGGCGCGCCGGCGCCGGTGGCGCTGCCCGCGCCGCTGCCGCGCGTGAGCATTCTCATTGCCGCCCGCAACGAGGAGGCCGCCCTGCCGCGCTGCCTGGCCAGCGTGCGGGCGCTCGCCTACCCCCCCCATTTGCTTGAAGTGCTGCTCGGCGACGATGCCAGTACCGATGCCACTCGCGCCGTGGCCGAGGCCGCTATGCAGGGCTTTGCGGGTGATTTTCAAGTAGTCACCATTACCGATACGCTGGGGGCGGCGCGGGGCAAGGCCAACGTGCTGGCCCACCTGGCCCGCCGCGCTACTACTGATTATCTGCTTATTACCGACGCCGACATTGCCCTACCCCCCACCTGGGTGCCGGCGCTGCTGGCCCACGCCGCGCCGGGCGTGGGTACCGTGACGGGCCTCACGGTGGTGCAGGGGCCGGGCTGGCTGGCTCGCTGCCAGGGTCTCGACTGGCTGCTCTCGCTGGCCTCGATACAAGTGGCCACCGACGCGGGCCAGCCCATGACGGCGATGGGCAACAACATGCTCGTGACCCGCGCCGCCTACCTGGCCACCGGCGGCTACGAGGCGCTGCCCTTCTCCATCACCGAAGATTTTGCGCTGTTTGAGGCCGTAAACGCGCGGGGCTACGGCTTCCGGCAGCTGTTTGAGCCGGCCGTGCGGGCGGCCTCGCTGCCGGCGGGCTCGTGGGCGGCGCTGCTGCGGCAGCGCCTGCGCTGGCTGCGCGGCGCGGCGGCACTGCCCCGCAAGGTGCAGGTGAGCCTGGTGCTGTTTAGCGGCTACTGGCTGGCGGTAGTGGGCCTGCTGCTGGCCGGCCGCCCGGCCTGGGCGCTGGGCGCAATGGCTCTCAAAATTGCCGCGCAGGGCCTCATGGCCGGGGTGGCCGCGCGCCGCGCTGGCCTACCCCCCCCCGCCGGGCTGGTGGTGGTCGGCTACGAGTTTTTTTCGTTAGCGCTCCTCACCGACCTCACCCTCCGGCGCGTGTTTGGGCCGAAGCAAGTCGATTGGAAAGGGCGAGTTTATCAATGAGCGATTAACAATGAGTAATGAGCAATTGACCTTTCAGCTTCAGCCCATTGCCGCCGCGCAGACCTATGACCTGCGCCACGCGGTGCTGTGGCCTGATAAGCCGGCGGCCTACGTGCAGCTGCCCGACGACGACGCGGGCCAGCACTTCGGCGCGTTCGTAGCGGGCGAGCTGCGGGCGGTAATTTCGCTGTTCGTGACGCCTGCGGGTGAGGCGCGCTTTCGCAAGTTTGCCACCGAACCGGCCTGGCAGGGGAGGGGCCTGGGCACGGCGCTGCTGCGCCACACCATGCAGGCGGCGCGGGCGCAGGGTGCGCATACGCTTTGGTGCGATGCCCGCCAAAATACCCTGCCGTTTTACCAGCGTTTTGGCCTGGCGCCCGAGGGCGACGTTTTTTACAAAGGCGACATCCCGTATCTGCGGCTGCGGTGCGCGCTTTGAAATGATAATTTAGTTAGTATGAAGCTGATAGAAACCCACGCGCACCTGTATTCCGAGCAATTTCGGCCCGACCAGGCCGAGGCCCTGCACCGCGCCGTGGCGGCCGGCGTGGGCACTATTTTGATGCCTAATGTAGACCACTCGACCATCGATGCTATGCTGGCGCTGGAGGCCGCCGCCCCCGATACTTGCCACGCCATGATGGGCCTGCACCCCTGCTCAGTAGGCCCCACGTTCGAAAAAGACTTGCAGGAAGTGGCCGACTGGCTGGCCCGGCGGCCCTTCGTGGCGGTGGGCGAGTGCGGCATCGACCTGTATTGGGACAAAACCTACCTGCCGCAGCAGCAGGAAGCCCTGCGCGCGCAGCTGCGCCTGGCCAAGCAGTACCAGCTGCCCATTGTGCTGCACACCCGCAGCGCCTTCGAAGAGGCCTACGCGCTGGTGGCCGAAGCCCAGGACGGCACCTTGCGCGGCGTATTTCACTGCTTTTCGGATGGCGTGGCCGAGGCCGAGCGCATTATTGCCCTGGGCTTTAAGCTGGGAATTGGGGGAGTAGCAACATTCAAAAACAGCGGCCTTGATAAGGTGCTGCCGCACGTGGGTCTGGAGCACCTGGTGCTCGAAACCGATTGCCCCTACCTGGCCCCGGTGCCCTACCGAGGCAAGCGCAACGAGCCGGCCTACCTGCCGCTGGTGCTGCACCGCGTGGCCACCCTGCTGGGCCAGTCGCCCGAGGCCGTGGCCGCCGCCACCACGCGCACTGCCACCGAGTTATTTCAGCTCTGATGCCCGACGCCCTACCCCTGCTCGCGCTGCCCACCGCCGCCGAGGCCACCGATGCGGCCGCCCCGCGCCTGCTCATTCTCTACACCGGCGGCACGGTGGGCATGGCCGTAAACCGCCGCCAGGAGCTGGTGCCCATGCACTTCAGCAAGCTGGGCAAGCGCATGCCCGAACTGCGCCAGCTACCCTACCGCCTCGAGCTGCTGGCCTTTCCGCAGCCCATCGACAGCAGCAACGTCACGCCTGCCGACTGGCTGTGGCTGGCCCAGCTTATTGGCCAGCACTACGCTGATTTTGATGGGTTTGTCATTCTGCATGGCACCGACACGATGGCCTACTCGGCCGCCGCGCTCAGTTTTTTGCTCGAATACCTGGGCAAGCCCGTGGTCTTCACCGGGGCGCAGGTACCCGTGGGCCGCACCCGCTCCGACGCCACCCGCAACCTGCTCACGGCCCTGGAGATAGCCGCCGCCCGCCACCCGCGCACCCACACCGTGCGCCTGCCCGAGGTAGGCGTGTTTTTCAACGACGTGCTCATTCGGGGCACCCGCGCCAAAAAGGTGGAGAGCCAGCAGTTTGCCGCCTTTAAGAGCGAAAACTATCCGCCGCTAGTGCGCGCCGGTATCAACCTCGATTTCAACGATAACAGTATCCGCCTGCTGCCCGCCGCCGGCCTCAAAGTCCACCAAAAGCTGGAGGAAAAAGTAGCCGTGCTGCGGCTGTTTCCGGGCATTACGGAGGGGGTAGTGGAGGCGGTGCTGAGCGTGCCCGGCCTGCGCGGCTGCGTGCTCGAAACCTACGGCTCGGGCAACGCGCCCACCGCGCCGTGGTTTCTGGCCTGCCTCGAACGGGCCTATGCGCGAGGCGTTTACCTGCTCAACGTGAGCCAGTGTGAGGAGGGTAGGGTAGTGCAGGGCCACTACGAAACTAGCGCCCGCCTCGCCGGCCTCGGCGTTATCGGCGGCGACGACATCACCACCGAGGCCGCCATTACCAAGCTCATGTTCGTGCTCGGCCTGGGGCGCAGCGAGGGCGAAACCCGGCAGCTGCTCAGCCACGACCTGCGCGGCGAGATTACCCTGGGCTGAGGGCAGCTATTTGGTAGCGGGGTGGGCACCCTTGGTTAGTTTTTGCCAATAATCAGCCCTCAGCCCCTATCTTTGCGGCCCCACTCAGAGAGGTGTCCGAGTGGTCGAAGGAGCACGCCTGGAAAGTGTGTATAGCCCAAAAGGTTATCGTGGGTTCGAATCCCATCCTCTCTGCTAAAAGCCCTGTTTCCAAGCCGGAAACAGGGCTTTTGATTTCCCAAGGGGATGGTTTGGGCACGTAGTGCCGATAACTTATCGACCGGGATAGGGACTTCTTCCAGGCGTTGGGCTACTCCCCGCGGCTATTTCATCAGCTTCGCGTAGCCCGACACGCTGTCTACTTTGAAGGTGTTGGAATATATGGCCGTCACGTCCGCCTTTTTTTTGATTTGGTACACGTGGTTCATCAGCACGGTATCCCCAGGCAAAGAATCCGCGTGCGGCTCGCCGAAGGAGATGGGCACGTAGCTGTTGGGGTCCTGGGATGTTGTCCGCATGTGGTTGGTAATTGCGTCGTAAGCCTTGTGGTTGTGCGGCGCGCACCCGCCGGCTAGCAGCAGTAACAGCATAACTTTCTTCATACCCCAATAATAATAGGGTAGGCAGTTCTATTCTGGCTCAGCCGTGGGCTACCGGGCTCCTGGGGCCGGCGGCAGCGTTGCGGTCCCCAGCGGGGGTAGGAGGTACTACGGCTGCTCCAGGCCGCCGAGCAGCACCGTAATAATGTTGCTTTCCAGCTCCGCGGCCGTCAGGCCCCGGCCGGGCCGGTACCACAGCTCCACCCAGCGCACGGCCGACAACACCGTGAACAGGGCCACCGACACGTTCACCGGCCGAAACTCGCCCGCCGCGATGCCGGCCTCAATCAGCGAAGCAAAGCCCTTCTCGTACGTCTTGCGGGCTTGCTTGAACTCCGTGAGCCGCGGCTCGGGCAGGTATTTCCAGTCATGATTGGCTACCGACACGGCCGCGCCGTCCTCCACCATCAGCCGAATGTGCAGCTGCACCAAGGACTTAATTTTTTCACCGTACGGAATACGCTGTCCCTCAATATATTGAAGCTGCGAGATATATGTATCCGAGATACGAAAGCAAATGGTATCCAGCAGCTCGTCCTTCGACTTGATGTGGTTGTACATGCTGGCGGCCTCCATCCCTACCTGCCCGGCCAGGTCGCGCATCGACGTGCCGCTGTAGCCCCGGTCTTTGAAGAGCTTAGCCGCTTCGGTCAGAATAAGCTCGCGCTTAACCGATTTTTTCGTTTTGAGCATGGCAGGGTCGGGTGGGAAGTACCCGCAAAGTTACTTCTCCCCACCCCAACCTAACTACCGTTTGTTAATAGTCCTGCGGGGTTTGTTTATCCACCGTGCCGCTCACCATGCGCGACACCAGGCCGTGGTCGTCGGTCACTTCTGACCACACCACCCCCACCACGTGCAGCACGATGTAGCCGATAATCAGGTACATCGTCACGTTGTGAATTTCCTCAGACGTGTGCTTGATGCTGTTCAGAAAGGGAACGTCATCGGCAAAAATCAAGACCAGCCCGGTCACGACCATGCTAGTGATAAACAGGTAAAAGGCCGCGTAGGTGAGCTTCGCGAACAAGGCGTGGCGGGCGTCGGCGTGCTCGGCCGGGGCGGCCAGCTTATAGCGCCGGGCCGCTGCCATCAGCCGGGCCCCGAAGCGCCGGCCGGCCGGGTCCAGCGCCTGCATCACCGTCCAGAACAGCCAAAACGCCGCCAGGGCTACCCCCATCCACACGTGCCAGGTCCAGATGCGCTCGCTGATGACGTGCGCCACCGCCCGGCCCTGCTGGTCCGTGAGGCTACCCCCGCTTTTGGTCAGCGCCTGCTGAAACTCCGGTACCGCGCTTCGGGCATTCACGATAACCTTCTGAAAAAGAATGGTTAGCAGCTGGCCCGACACCAGCGTAGCATTGGCCCAGTGCCAGATGCGCATGGCCGCGGAGTAGTCGTGGGAGGCCGTAGCGGGCGGCGCAGCGGTAGTTTGCATAAAAAGCAGCGAGGTGAGCTTACCCAGACGTAATTGTGGGGCATCCTGTTACTTAAGAGTTGCTTAAGATAATATGCCGACCGCTTCCTGCGCCGCCACGGGGGCCAGGGTGCGGCCGGGATAAGCCAGCAGCGCCTGCTCCAGGCAGGTGAGGGCCGCGTCGAGGTCGCGCAGGTTCAGGATGTAGGCCAGGCGCACTTGCTGCTGGCCCAGGCCGGGCGTCTGGTAAAAGCCATTGGCAGGCGAAAGCATCAGCGTCTCATTCTGGTAGCTGAAATCGGTGAGCAGCCATTCGCCAAAGCGCTCGGCATCGTCCACGGGCAGCTCCGCCATCACGTAGAAGGCGCCGCCCGGCACGGGGCACCGCACGCCGGGCATGGCCTGCAGGCGGCGCACCGTGAGGTCGCGGCGGGCCTGGTACTCGGCCCGGTTTTCGTCGAAGTAGCTCTCGGGTAGCTCCACGGCGGCCTCGCCCAGCAGCATACCCAGGCCCGGTGGGCTAATGCGCATCTGGGCAAAGCGAAACGCGGTCTGAAACACGTCCGGGTTGCGCGTCACCAGTGAGCCCACCCGCGCCCCGCAGGCGCTGTAGCGCTTCGAAATCGTATCCAGCACTACCACGTACTCATCGCCGCCGGCCAGGTTGAGCGCGCTCGTGGCGCGCGCGCCGTCGTAGCAATACTCGCGGTAGGCCTCGTCCGACAGCAAAAACAGCTGGTGGCGCTGGCACAGGCTCAGCAGGGCTTCCAGCTCGGCGCGGGTGTACACGTGGCCCGTGGGGTTGCTGGGGTTGCAGAGCAGAATGGCCTTGGTGCGCGGCGTAAGCACGGCCTCGAAGGCCGCGAGGGGGGGTAGGGCAAAGCCGTTATCAATCGTAGCCGTAACAGGGACAATAGTGACACCCGCCGCGATAGCAAACGCCGTGTAAGTGCCGTAAAACGGCTCGGGCACCACCAGCTCATCGCCGGGGTTCAGGCAGGTGAGCATCGCAAACAGGATGGCCTCGCTGCCGGCCGTCGTCACCAGTATCTCTTCCGTATCAACCTCGATGCCCGCGCGGTGGTAGTAGGCGCGCAGCTTCTGGCGATAGCTGTCGGTGCCCGCGCCGTGGCTGTAGGCCAGCACCCGAATGTCGGCCTTGCGCACGGCTTCAAACAAGCTGGGGGGGGTAGCGATGTCGGGCTGGCCAATGTTGAGGTGGTACACGTGCTTGCCTTGCTGCTTGGCGGCTTCGGCAAAGGGAGCTAGCTTGCGGAAGGGCGATACGGGCATATCCTGCCCTCGTTGCGATACGGATAATGACATAATTTACACGGAGTTGTAAAAATAGCGTAAGTAAAAGTCCCGGCCGAAGAATCGACCGGGACAGTTGCGGAAAGCGAGAAAATTAGCCGTTACGCTTATTGAGCTCGTCTCGAATCTTGGCGGCTTTTTCGTAGTCTTCTTTTTCCAGGGCCTGCGCCAGCATCTTGGTCAGCTCATCGAGCGAAACCTGCCCGCTGGGCTCGGCCGCGCGGGGCGTGGGGCGCGGGGCCTCGTCGGTGTCCTCCTCGTCGTCGTCGTGGTCGTCGTCGTCCTCATCTTCCTCCCCGGCCTCATCAAGGTCCGACAGGATGATGCCCGCTTCGCTAAGCACGCTTTCGACCGTGAAGATGGGCACCCCAAAGCGCAGGCCAATGGCAATGGCGTCGGAGGGCCGGGCGTCAATCTCAAACGTGGTAGCGCCGTCGGAGCACACGATGCGCGAGTAGAAGACGCCTTCCTTGAGGTCGGAAATAATCACTTCCAGAATAGCCACGTGCACGTGCTCGGCAAAGGCCTTGAACAGGTCGTGCGTAAGGGGCCGGTTGGGGCTGATTTTTTCAATCTGAATAGCAATGCTCTGCGCCTCAAACATGCCAATGATAATCGGCAGGCGGCGGTTGCCATGCTTCTCACCCAGGATGAGGGCGAACGAGCCGGACTGCGATTGCGAAGAGGAGAGGCCCAGAATTTCGAGCGGGATTTTTTTCAAGGGTTCGCGGGGACGGTTGGGTCCAGGAAACTGGTACGGGAGGTTCTGTACGACAAATTAAGCAATGGCAGCCGGAAACGGCTCGCTAAAGGGCACAAATTATCGCCTAACTAAAAATTTAAGAACGTCATGCTGAACGAAGTGAAGCACCTCAGCCACTTCGTCGGGTTGTTGACCCAACGGCTCGGGAGATGCTTCACTTCGCTCAACATGACGTTCCAGGCTGAAATGGCTGGCCTAGCCGAGCTCCTTCACGGCGGCCGTCAGCTTGGGCAGCACGTCAAACACGTCGCCCACGATGCCGTAGTCGGCCGCTTTAAAGAAGGGCGCCTCGGGGTCCTTATTAATAACCACAATTACTTTCGACGAGTTGACGCCCGCCAGGTGCTGAATAGCGCCCGAAATACCGCAGGCAATGTATAGGTTGGGCGATACCGTGATGCCCGTCTGGCCCACGTGCTCGTGGTGGGGGCGCCAGTCCACGTCGCTCACCGGTTTCGAGCAGGCCGTGGCCGCGTGCAGCGCCTTGGCCAGGTCCTCAATGAGGTGCCAGTTTTCGGGGCCTTTCATGCCCCTACCCCCCGATACCACCAGTTCGGCCTCGGGCAACAGAATGCCGCCGGCCTGGTCCTGCATCACCACCTGCGTGGGGGCATCGGCAAAGTCGGCGTCGGTGAGCTGGGCCGCAAAAGCTACTACCTCGGCCGTTTTGCCGGCGGTGTGCTGGGCTTCCAGCGAGTTTTTTTTCACGGCGATAATCTTGCGCTCACCAGTCAGCACCACGTCCGAAAACGCCTTGCCCGAAAACGCGCCGCGCTTCACCGTGAACTGGCCGCCGTCGGTGCGGGGCAGCTCCACCACGTTGGTGGCCAGCGCGGCCTGCAGCCGGATGGACAGGCGCGAGCCCACGGCCGCCCCGATGTTGCTGTTGGCCAGCACAATCACCTTGGCGTCTTCCTGCTGGGCCGCCGTGGCAATGAGCTTGGTGTAGGCATTATTCACGAAATCTTTGAGGCGCGGCTCCTGGTCGTAGAGCACTTTCGTGATGCCCTGCTCGCCGAGCTTGGCCAGGTTGGCCTCCGAGGCTTCGCCCACGGCCACGGCCGTGGCGCTGGTGCCCAGCTGCGCGGCAAGCTGCGCGCCATACGTGGCCACTTCGAGCGAAGATTTTTTCACTTCGCCCTTATCGCATTCAACTACTACTAATACGGACATCTCTTTGGAGTTAGGAGTTAAAAGTTGGGAGTGATGAGTTGTCAGTTTGAGTTTGAGGTGGACTATTTACCAACTCCTAACTCTTAACTTTTAACTCATAACTCTCCTTAGATTACTTTGGCTTCGTTGCGCAGCAGCTTAATCAGCTCGCCGGCGTTGGCGGCGTCGATGAGCTTCACGCCCTGCTTTTTGGGGGGTAGGGCGTACTCCGTAACCTGGGTGCGGGGCGCGTCGGCGGTGGCGGGCACCACTTTCAGGGGCTTGGTGCGGGCGGTCATAATGCCGCGCATGTTGGGGATGCGGGGCTCGCACATGGGCTGCTGGCACGAGGCCACGAAGGGGGTAGCCACTTGCACAATCTCCTTGCCGCCCTCAATCTCGCGCTCCAGCGTAGCCGTGTTGCCGCTCATATCCAGCTTCATCGCGGGCGCTACGGTCGGGATGCCGAGCAGCTCGCCCACCATGCCATGCACCTGGAAGCCGTTGTAGTCGATGCTTTCCTTACCCATCAGAATCACGTCGTAGCCGCCCTCCTTAGCCACCGCAGCAATCTGCTCGGCCACGAAAAAAGCGTCCTTCGGCGCGGCATTCACCCGGATGGCGTCGTCGGCCCCGATGGCCAGCGCCTTGCGGATATTGGGCTCCGTATCGGCCTCGCCCACGTTGAGCACCGTCACGGTGCTGCCGGCGTTGGCTTCCTTCAGCTCGATGGCGCGGGTGAGGGCGTATTCGTCCCAGGGGTTAATCACGAACTGCACCCCGGCCTTGTTAAACTCCTTATTATCGGGCGTGAAGGTGATTTTGGTGGTCGTGTCGGGCACGTTAGAAATGCAAACCAGAAACTTCATGTAGACAAGGGTAGGGTGAGGGAAGAATGCAAAAGTAGTCGGCTTGCATAACAGTTGCCAAATCAAAAAGGTCTTTCGACCCCACTTACAACCAGAATGCGGCCTTGGCATCGCAATTTTGCTTCAAAGATAGCCAAAACCCCGCCCATGAATGCCCCCAGCCGCTTGCAGCAACTGTTAGCTTTTTACGAAGCTGACCCCACTGACTCCTTCACAATTTACGCCTTGGCCACCGAGTACCGGGCGTCGGAGCCACTCCGGGCCTGGGAATTCTACGAAAAGCTCCTGACCGGGCACCCCGACTACGTGGGCACCTACTACCACGCCGGTAAGCTGCTCGAAGGCTTCGGGAAGAAAGAGGAAGCCGAACAGGTATATCGCAAGGGCCTCGTAGTGAGCCGAAAAGCTGGCCAGCTGCACGCCGCCAGCGAGCTGCAGCAGGCCCTCAACAGCTGCCTGGGCCTGGACTACGAAGATGAGTAGGGGGGTAGCGCGAAGTTTCTACTTCGGGCGCGGGCGCAGCGCGCATCATTAGTACGCGCCGTGTGGTCCCGCCCGCTCGCTGGGTTCGCGCCCGAAGTAGAAACTTTGCGCTATTTCAACTTTACATACAAACTCATGCCAACCAAGATTCTACTGGTCGAGGACGAGCCTAAGGTGTCCGCCTTTATCCGCCGGGGGCTGGAGGAGGAGGGCTACGAGGTGGAGGTAGCCTACGACGGCACCTTCGGCCAGCGCCTGGCGCTGACCAAGGAGTTTGACCTGCTCATTCTGGACGTTATCCTACCCGGCCAGAGTGGCCTGGAAGTGCTCAAAGCCGTGCGCGCCCAGGACCAGGCGCTGCCCATTCTGATGCTGACCGCGCTCGGCACCACGCAGGATAAGCTGCTGGGCTTCGACGGCGGGGCCGACGACTACCTCATCAAGCCCTTCGACTTTGTGGAGCTGCTGGCGCGGGTGCGGGCCCTCACCAGCCGCCGCGACCGCCGCTCGGCTAAAGGTACCCAGCTGGTGCTAGCCGACCTGGTGATGGACACGGCCGCCAAAACCGTAGTCCGCGCCGGCCAGCCCATCAAGCTCACGGCCCGCGAATTCAACCTGCTGGAACTGCTACTGCGCCACCAGGGCCGGGTGCTGAGCCGGGGCGAAATCGCGGAGCACACCTGGGAGGATTCTTTCGATACCGGCTCCAACGTGATTGACGTTTACGTGAATTACCTGCGTAATAAAGTTGACAAGAATTTTCCTAAAAAGTTGATTCATACGGTAGTAGGTATGGGCTACGTTTTGCGGCAAGAGTAGGGGTTGCCCCCGGCAGGATACTTACCCCCGTATGGCTTCCCCTTCCCGCTATTTGTTCTTTTACCGCGTGACTATTCGCAACCGGCTGACCTGGCTGTTTTTGGGTATTGTGGCCGTGTTGCTACTCGCGGTGCTGGCCGTCGTATTCGTGTTGCAGCTCACGGCCTCGCAGCGCGAGTTTCGGCAGCGGCTGCGCGAGCGGGCCCAGGTCACGGGCTACATCTACCTCGAAAAGGACGAGATGCGGGCCAGCGCCTTCCGCGCCTTCGAGAAAAAATATTTGCAGGCCCTTAGCAACGAGATTTTGCAGGTCTACGACGCTACCGGCCGGGTGCGCTTCGTGGCCGAAGACGAGCGCGTGCGCCTGCCCGATATCATTCTGGCGCGCATCGTGACCAGCAAGGAGTATTATTTTCAGCTGGGGCCGCGGCAGGCGGTGGGGATATTTTACCAGGACAACCAGGGAGACTACATCATTGTGGCGGCCGCCGAAAACGTGTATGGCCACCGCCGCCTGCAAAGCCTGGCCACGATAATGGCGGTGATTTTTGTGGTGAGCCTGCTCGCCATCTATGGGGTAGGGCGGGGGTTTGCGGGCCGGGCGCTGGCGCCCATTGCGGCCCTGAACGACCAGGTGGACCGCATCACGGCTCAGGACCTGCACCAGCGGGTGAACGAAGGCTTTTTGCGCACCAGCGAGCGCGACGACCTCACGCGCCTGGCGCGCACCTTCAACCGGCTGCTCGAGCGCCTGGAAGCCAGCTTTGAGGGCCAGCGCACCTTCGTGCGCAACGCCTCGCACGAGCTGCGCACGCCCCTCACGGCCAGCATTGGCGAGCTGCAGGTGCTGCTGGCCCGCGAGCGCTCGCCGGCGGCCTACCGCGAGGGTGCCGCCTCGGTGCTGGGCGAGTTGCAACAGCTCAAAAGCCTGATTAATAACCTGCTGGATATGGCCCAGGCCGAAGGCAACGTGCCGCTTACCGAAGAAGTGCGCCTCGACGAGCTGCTGTGGGAGGTGCGCGAAGCCGTGGCCCCCGCCCAGCGGGCCCGCGTGCAGGTAGACCTGGGCGACCTGGCCGAGCTGCCCGCCGACCCGGCGGCCTTCGTCATTGCCGGCCACCGGGGCTTGCTGGCGCGGGCCCTGGGCAACCTGGTCGATAATGCCCTCAAGTACTCGGCCGATGACCAGCGGGTGCTCCTGAGCCTGCGCTGCCAGCCGGGCGGCGGCTGCCTGGTGCGGGTGGCCGACGCGGGGGTAGGGATTGCCCCCGACGACCTGGCGCAGGTGTTTCAGCCCTTTTTCCGGGCGGCGGCGGTGCGGGGGGTAGTGGGGCACGGGGTGGGGCTGCCGCTGGCCCAGCGCATTGCCGGCCTGCACGGCGGCACGCTCAGGCTGCGCTCGGAACCCGGCCGGGGCACGGTGGCCGAGCTGGCCTTTGGGGTAGCAGCGGGGCGGGCAATATGAAAAAACGCGAAGTTTTTTCGGGAAATTCATCTTTCTAATTCGTTTCTAATCAACCTCTAATAGGCGCCTAATGTGGGGAGGGGAGCTTTGTAGCATCCTTTCACAACTGTTTTGGCTAGCTGCACGCCCCGCCTGCCGCGGGGCGCCGGCCAGCCGGCAGTTTTGCCCGCTATGCGTTTCAAGAAGCATATTTTCCGAACCCTGGCCGTAGCCGGGGGACTGAGTTTGACCACCCTGGCCAGCTGGGCCCAAATGCCCATGCCCAACGTGGCGCGCCCCGCCACCGGCGCGCCGCTGCCGGCCACGCCGGCCCCGGCCACCGCCCCCGCCACTACCACCGGCCAGGTGCCGGGCCCCAAGGGGAGCATCACCCCGGCCCAACTGCCCGGCCAGCCGAGCGCCACGCCCACCTTTGGCCAGCCGGGTGCCCCGCTCACCAGTCCTGGCGGGGAGCTAAGTGGCTCCGGAGCCGCGGGCAGCCCTACCCCCTCCGGAGCGGCCAACTCCGCCACCTTTAGCCAGTACCCCGTGGCGATGGGGCTGGCCCAGGGGGCCGCGCTGCCGCCTACCCCCCCCGATACGCTGCACGTGACGCTCGACCAGGCGCAGGCGCGCTTTATGCAGGCCAATTTCCAGCTGCTGGCCCAGCACTTCAATATCGACGTGGCCAACGCGGCCATTCGGCAGGCGCTGCTGCGCGACAACCCCAACCTCCAGATGGAGGTGAACGCGTATAATCCCAACACGCGGGCCTTCTTCCCGCTGGGCAAACAGACTGACCCCGTGAATCCCACGGGCGGCACCTTCGTGGCCCAGATTCAGCAGCTGCTGGATATTTCGGGGCGGCGCGGCAAGCTGGTGCAGCTCTCGCGGACGGGGGTTTCGGTGCAGCAGGCGGCGTTTGAGGACCTGCTGCGGCAGGCCCGCTTTCAGCTGGTGCAGGCGTTTTATAACGTGGTGGCCGAGCGCCGCAAGCTCAACTTTACGGAGCAGGAGCGCACGCAGCTGGGCCGCCTGCTGGCCGGCTACCGCGAGCGCCTGCGCCTGGGCACGGTGGCCTCGTACGAGGTGACGCGCCTGGAGCTGGAGCAGCAGAGCCTGGAGCGCGACCGCAGCGACCAGCTCAACCAGCTGACTCAGGACCAGGCGGCGTTGCGCGTGCTGCTGGCCACGCCGGGCCCGGTGTTCGTGGCGCCCGGGGGTGTGGAGTTCCTACCCCCCGCGCCGGCCGCGGTGCCGGCCCTGGCCGACCTCGAAACCCAGGCCTTTGCCCTGCGGCCCGACCTGCGCGCCGCCACCCAGCAAACCGCCTACACCCAGCAAAACCTGGCCGTGCAGCGCTCGCTGGCCGTGCCCAAGCTGCTGGTGGGCGCCGACTACGCCAGCCAGGGCAATACTTACGTGCACTACTTCGGCCTGCAATCGGCCATCGACCTGCCGGTTTTCAACCGCAACCAGGGCAATATTCAATCGGCTAAGATTGGGATTCAGCAGTCGGGCCTGGCCCTGAACGGGGTGCACCTGCAGGTGGAGCAGGACGTGGCTGCGGCCTACGAGCAGCTGCAGCGGGCCATTGGGCTGCGCCAGAGCATCACGCCCGACTACCTGGCCCGCACTGCCAACGTGAGCCGCGACGCCGTGGCCGACTACAACCGCCGCCTCATCGACCTGGTGAGCTTCATCGACAAGTTTCGGGCCTATAAGGAGGCGCAGCTCGGGCTCATCGACATCAGCAGCCGCCTGCTGCAAGCCGAGCAGCAAGTCAATTTCGCCACCAACGCTAAAGTCTTTTAGAGTTATGAGTTGAAAGTTATGAGTTATGGGTCAAGGTATTAACTGGCTGGATAACTCATAAC
>CAZZWL010000076.1:13958-26544 GCA_964657755.1 uncultured Rhodanobacter sp. | reverse complement strand
CCATGCATGGGCAGCTCTTTCTTGTTAATGGCGAGTTTTAGTAGTCGTCCACAAAATCCGTGGACTCCGCTAAAATCCGCGTAATCCGTGATTTAGTCTTGCTTGCGGGCGCGGGCTACTTTCTTTTCGTCTTTTTCAGCCTTTTTTTCCTTCATGGATTTAGTAGGCTCTTTCTTTTTCTCTTTTCGGGCATCCTGGGCTTTGGCCATGCGTGAAAATTGGTTGGGGTGGAGGGAATAAAAACGTAGCTAAAATGGTAAATTAACGCGGTTGCTGGGGCTGATGTTGCGCGGCCTTCTGGTTTACGCGGGGGGTAGGGCGGGCCAGTAGCGCTCGCGTAAAATACGCAGGTGGTGCTGCTCGTGGCCAGCGATGATATAAAGCAGCGACCGCACCGCCACGGGGCCACCGTTGGCGCGTCCGGCCCGGTCGAGCTGCCCGCCATTGAGGCCCCCGAAAAAAGCCAGGGTGGCGGCCCGCACGGCATGATACTCGGTTAGTAAGTCACTCAGCAAACGGTCGTTGGCCTCGCTATTGGCCGCAAACTCATTCTCATTAAAGCCGGGTAGCTCCTGGGCATCGGCGCGGGCAAAGCGCAGGGCCCGGTACGTAAAAATGCGCTCGGCATCGGTGAGGTGCACCAGCATTTCCTTGGGTGTCCACTTGCCAGGGGCATAGCGCATTAGCGCCTGGGCCTCGGTGAGGCCGGCCAGTTCGCGGTGCAGCTCGGCGGCCTGCTGGCGCAGCTGCGCCAATGGCTCGGCATCGGCCGGCACCAGGTCGATATACGTCTGCGTATAAGGCAGATAGGTGCCCGGTGCGGGGCGCGCCAGGGTGAGAGAAGAGGTAGCCGACATGGGGACAAAGGTAGCCGCTTGCCGCAAATAGCTAAACTTGAGCTTTGCGGCCCCCAAGGGCCGGCGCAACAGTGGGCGGCTACCCGTGCGCCAGCGCAGGGGCAGCTTTTCGGCCGCCGCCTCGGCGGGCGCGGCCAGCTCGCGGGTACCGAAGGCCCAACGCAAAAAATCGGGCAGAATACCCGCCCAGGTATCGGGGTGATGGTGGCCACCGGGTACCTCCACGTAGCGCGCGGCCGCGGGGGGTAGGCCCTGCGCGGCGAGGGCCGTCAGCAGGTCAAGTGTATCGTCGATAGCATCGATAATACCATTATGGTTGCGGTCGTTGGTTTCATCCTTGGTGCCGGCTTGCAGCCAAAACTGCTGGCCGGCCCGGGCCGGACGCGCCCGTACCAGGCCGTGCATGAGGCGGTCGGCATCGGTGTAGCCGTCGTGCAGCCCCCTACTCCGCCACCAAAACGCGCCGCTAAACGCGCCCGCCCGCAAAAAAGCCTCCGGGTGGTGCCAGGCCAGGTCAAATGCCAGGAGGCCGCCCAACGACATGCCGGTCACGGCCGCCTCGGCTGGCTCGGCGCTGGCGTGGTAGTGGGCCTGCACGTAGGGCAGCAACTCCTTGAGCATGAAGTCAGTGTAGCGGCCGGCACGGCTGCCGCGGCCCAGGTAGTCGGGGCGGGCGGCCACGCCGTACTCCTGCAGGCGGTCGGCGGCATGAATGGCCACCAGCACGAACGGCCGCACCTCGCCCCGGCGGTATAGCCGGTTGAGGGTGGCCGGCAGGCGCAGACGCGCTAGGTCTTGGCCGTCTTGCAGATACAGCACGGGGTAGGGCGCGGCCGCCCGGGCCGAAAAGCCCGGCGGCAGCACCACGTCGAGGCGCACCACCCGGCCGAGCGCCACCGAAAACAAACACTCATCGCGCCGCACCACTACGGTGGCCCCGCGCGGCGACTGAAACCGGAAAACTGCCATTTATTCGCAAATAAACACGCGGCGCTCCAGTTTAAGGATATCCGGCCGTTCAGATTTCTTGCTTAGTTTGCGGCCGGTTCCGGCGCGCACCCTTCCCCCGCCGGGCCCTGTCTTTTGCACGAAGAATACCGCCGCTTCTACTCCCAGCACCTGGGTACCGACCTTGAAATGTTGGTGGTCGGCGACTACGGCTACCCCGTTATTGTCTTTCCAACCTCCAATGGCCGCTATTATGAGGCCAAGGACTTCCACCTGGTCGACTCCGTACGCTGGTTTATCGAAAATCGCCTGCTCAAGCTCATCTGCATCGATAGCGGCGACAAGTGGAGCTGGTATGCCAAGCACCTGTATCCCGGCACCCGCGTGCACAACCACGGCCTCTACGACCGCATGATTGCCGAGGAACTAGTGCCGCGCCTGCAGCACGAGTGCCAGGTCGACAAAGTGGGGGTAGCCGGCTGCTCACTGGGTGGTTATCAGGCGCTTAACTTTGCCTTTCGGCACCCCGACCAAGTAGCGCATCTCTTTTCGATGGGCGCGGCCTTCGACATTCGCATGTTTTTGGATGGGCACTACGACGAGCAGGCGTACTTTCATAACCCGCCCGACTACATGCCTAACGCTCAGAATGATAACTTCTACAAAATGAATATTATCCTGGGTACTGCCGAGCACGACTTCTGCAAAGACGCCAATTACCGCATGTCGGATATTCTGGCGCGCAAAGGCATTCCGCACCGGCTCGACGTGCGGCCCCACGGCACGCACGACTGGCCCGTGTGGCGCGAAATGTTCCCCGACTACGTCTCGACCATCTTTTAGGCAGCTACTCCCGTAAAAGCTCCACGGCTTGCGCCTCTCCTACCCTCCTCAATTCCTTAGAACACACGTTCTTCCCAACACCATGAAAAAAATTGGCATCTTATTCGGTCAGGAAAATACCTTTCCGCAGGCCTTTGTGGACCGCGTCAACCAAAAAGCCGTGGATGGCATTACGGCTGAGTTTGTGAATATTCAGGCAGTTGAGCAGGCCGTCGCCACCGACTATGCCGTCATAATCGACCGTATTTCGCAGGATGTGCCTTTCTACCGCGCCTATCTCAAGAACGCCGCGCTCACCGGCACGGCCGTGATTAACAACCCGTTCTGGTGGAGTGCCGATGAAAAGTTCTTCAATAACGCCCTGGCTGTGCAACTGGGCGTGCCAGTACCCAAAACGTTGCTGCTGCCCAGCAAAGCCCGCCCCGACGACACCAACGAAAACTCGTTCCGCAACCTGTCGATGTTCGATTGGCACCAGGCATTCGAGAAAATTGGCTTCCCGGCCTTCATGAAACCCCACGCGGGCGGCGGCTGGAAAAGCGTGTATAAGGTTGATAACCCGGAGGAAGCGTGGCGCGCCTACGACGAAACCGGCCAGCTCGTGATGCTGTACCAGGAAGCCATCGACTTTGATGACTACTTCCGCTGCTATTGCCTCGGTGGCAAAGATGTGCTCATTATGCCCTATGAGCCACGCAACGCCCCGCACCAGCGCTACCAAACGGAGATGAAAACGCAGGGCGAGGCCGCTCAAAAGCTGCTCGCTACCATTAAGGACTACGTGCTACGCTTGTGCCAGGGCCTGGGCTACGATTTCAATACCGTAGAATTTGCGGTGCGCGATGGCATTCCCGTCGCTATCGACTTTGGCAACCCCGCCCCCGATGCGGATATTAATTCGGTGGGTCCTGAGAATTTTGAATGGGTAGTGGAGCACGCGGCTAACCTGGCGATTGCCCGCGCGCAGGCCCAAAAGCCCGGCCACGACAACCTAACCTGGGGCACGTTTGTGCAGAAATCAGCGCGCCACTCTACCCTCGCGCCCACTGCTAAAGCCTCGGTAAAGGTGGGTGACACGGTGCATGAAACCAACGACTTAGGCGCGAATCCGCCCAAACCCGCTAAACAAGCGGCTCCTAAAAAAGCTGCCGGACCAAAGCCTGAGCCAATTACGGGGGCCCTACCCACTGCCAAAGCCCCGGCGAAACCCAAAAAACCGGCTCCCAAGCCGAAGCAATAAATCGTTCGTACCAAGCCAGTACCACTTGGGCTGGCTTGGTGCCGCTGGCCCCCTGACCTACTGGTTAGAAGCTTAGCTTTCCCACGAATATTACGCGTCTTATTCGCCCTATGTCTCAGCCAGTTTTTACCCTCGGCATCGAGGAAGAGTTTCAAACTATCGACCCCGAGACGCGTGAGTTGCGCTCGCACATGTCGAAAATTGTGGAGGATGGCAAAATAACCCTGCACGAGCAGGTAAAGGCCGAGATGCACGAAGCAGTGGTAGAAGTGGGCACCAACATTTGCAAAAATATTCAGGAGGCCCGGCAGGAAGTAGTGCATTTGCGCCGCCAGGTTATCGAACTGGCCGACCGGGTAGGGCTAAAAATAGCTGCCGCCGGCACGCACCCTTTTTCGCGTTGGCAGGACCAGCCCATTACGCCCGACGCCCGCTACGATAAAATCGTGGAAGAATTGCAGGAAGCTGCACGCTCTAACCTGGTTTTTGGTATGCACGTGCACATCGGCATCGAGAACCGTGATTTAGGCGTTTATATGATGAACGCTTTACGGTATTTCCTACCCCACCTTTTCGCGCTGAGCACTAACTCACCTTTTTGGGAAGGTCGCGAAACCGGTTACAAGTCGTTCAGAACCAAAGTATTTGAACGATTTCCCCGCACTGGCATTCCTGATTATTTTACAAGTGCGTCAGAGTATGACGAATTTATCGCGCTCCTAATTAAAACTGGCTGCATCGATAACGGCAAAAAAATATGGTGGGACCTGCGCTTACACCCATTTTTTGATACTATTGAATACCGCATCTGCGACATGATGATGCGCCCCGATGAAACAATTGCGGTGGCTGCCGTTATGCAGGCGCTGGTTGCTAAAATATATAAGCTGAAGTGTCAGAACCTGAATTTTCGGCTCTATCGCAGCGCGCTTATTAAAGAAAATAAGTGGCGAGCGGCCCGTTATGGCATCGACGGCCAGCTAATTGACTTCGGAAGTGAGGAAGAAAAACCTGCCCGGCAATTAATTCTGGAATTACTGGATTTTGTTGACGACGTTGTGGACGACTTAGGCAGTCGCCACGAGGTAGAATATGTGCTGAAAATGCTGGAAATGGGTACCGGTGCTGACCGCCAGCTAGCAGTATTTCATCAAACTGGCGACCTAACAAAAGTGGTTGACTACATCCTCAGCGAAACTATGCAGGGATTATAAGGCTTATTACAAGAAAGTATCCAAGAGCATAAAACATTTTTCAAAAATTATTAGCCAACTTATTACCCTTCTGTTATGAGTAAACTAAAAATAGCTATACTAGATATGTACAATAATTTCCCTAATGAGGGAATGCGTTGTATTAAGCAGCTGCTACGCAGGGCCAGCCAGCATAACCAAGTAGACTTCTTGGTTGATGTGTTCAACGTCCGGGCCAATAATGAGCTACCTGGGTTAGAATATGATATTTATATTTCTAGTGGTGGTCCCGGTAGTCCCCTACCCTCCTCCGAATCATGGGAGTCGCTTTATTTTGACTTTATTGATGCACTGTTTGCTCACAATCATTTCCAGGAACGTAAGAAGCATTTGCTACTTATTTGCCATTCGTTCCAGCTTGTCAGCCGCCATTTGGGTTTAGGAGAAGTAAGCAAGCGTAAATCCACTTCATTCGGCGTACTACCCGTTCATTTGACAACCACGGGTCAAGCGGACCCAGTTTTTGCGCAATTACCAGAACCATTTTTCGCAGTCGATTCGCGGGATTATCAGCTTACCAAGCTGCACACCGGGAGGCTACAAGAGCTGGGCATAAAGGTATTGTGTTTAGAAAAAGAACGCCCACACATTCCTCTTGCACGCGCAGTGATGGCACTGCGGTTTTCCAAGGAGATTTTAGGAACTCAATTCCATCCTGAAGCCGACGGGGAAGGCATGTTGCGCTATATGTTAACTGATGAGCGTAAGCAACAAGTAATTACCGCTTACGGAGAAGACAAATACCATGAGATGGTTCGCCTGCTGGCAGACCCTACCACCATTGAATTAACAGAGTCGGTTATTGTACCGACTTTTCTACGGCAGGCAATAGCAATGTTACGGGAGCCTGCACTTGCTGAATAGCAGTCAGCCCTTTATTTAATTCATTTAATTGGCGCGAATCAAGCAGATTCGCGCCATTTCTTTACCATTTATTCTCATGATTTCTGCGCCTCGCCAGTTGTTTAATGCCGCTTTTACTCCGGCGCGCTACCAGGAAATGCTCGCTGATATCAGCCAACAACTCCCTAATCAATTAGATTTCAGAGTAGCTGAAACGCCGGTTTTTGTGCCGGCTGGATTGCGTAATAAATTAATAAAAGCAGGGCAGGACATTATCAATGTCTTGCAAAAACCGGATTTCAAAAAATTAACCGACGGTGCTATTCCGGTTGGTCAGCGTGTACCTAATGAAGATAAAAATGCCGAGTTTTTAACGTTCGATTTTGCTATCTGCCGCGATAAAAAAGGCGAACTAGAGCCGCAACTTATCGAGATGCAAGGTTTTCCATCACTATATGCTTTTCAGGCTTATTTGCCGAGAATTTTTGAGCAACATTTTCCAATTGATAAATCATTTTCACCATTCCTAGGCGTTGCTAATGAAGAAGCTTACTTAGCTAAACTCAAGAACTTACTCGTTGGTGACGAAAATCCGGAGAATGTCATTCTGCTAGAATTATTTCCTGAGCAGCAAAAAACCCGCATTGACTTCGCCCTGACAAAAAAGTTCTGGGATATTGAGGCTGTATCACTACCCGACGTAATAAAAAGGAACCGCCAACTATTCTATCGAAAGGATGGGCGCGAAATTCAGATAAAGCGGATTTATAATCGTATTATTTTTGATGAGTTGGCGCGTTATCCCGATTTACATCCCCAATTTAATCTCATCGATGAAGTAGATGTAACTTGGGTAGGTCACCCTAACTGGTTTTTTCGCATTAGTAAGTACACGCTACCATTAATTAAAAGCGAGTTTGCACCCCCTAGTTATTACCTGCGGGACTTGAAAGAATATCCTATTGATTTAGAAAACTATGTCTTAAAACCCCTATTCTCTTTTGCGGGCGCCGGCGTAAGATTACATATAACGCAAAAGGATTTAGAAGAAATTTCCGATAAGGAGAATTACTTACTACAACGTAAAGTTATTTATGAACCTGTTGTCCAAGCACCAGACGGATTAGTCAAATGTGAGATTCGCCTGCTTTATATCTGGCCCCATAGTGAATCGGAACCTACACTGCTAGCAGGCTTAGCCCGACTAAGCCGCGGCGAAATGATTGGTGTTGACTTCAATAAAAACAAAGACTGGGTGGGAGGTACTACCCCACTATTTGAAAGGTAACTTAGTATCCTCTAGGTTATACCTGAGGCAGAAAACAAAGCTTGACACGTAATCGTATTAAGGTGTTTGGTCGCGCTTCTTACTTTTAAGGTAACTCTTACTCAACGTAGACCTCAGATTTTGAAAAACGCTATTTTCAACTTATTTATCAATCGTGCCACCAATCTTTTAGGCCAGCCATTTAAGATAATGACTGTTCTAAATGAAACTACCAGTAAATTAGCAAGTAAAGAAAGCAAGGACAACAAATTTGAACAACTTTTTAAAGTTACAATTACCAAAGTAAATTTATTGAAGTAAGATAAATGTACTGCTTTGAGGTAACAGTTTGCTTTTAATACTAAATTAACGATTTTGTCTATTTTTTAAGTAATTTTTCAGGTTATTATCATTCACAATTAATTTATTCTGCATTGTGCTTTTACGTTCTTTCTTATTTTCCAGTGCTTGCCTGGCAAATTCAGTGTTAACTGGCTCTTCTGGTATGCATACGCCTAATGAGCCTATTACTAGTCAGCAACTAGCTACCCGTTTATCAACGAACATTCAATCGTTAAAAACGCTCCGTTGCGTTGTCGATGCGGAAGAACGTATTGGTCACAGCTACGTACCCGGCCACACGCTTATGAAATTAAACTTCAGCCCCCTGATGGTCTATATTAAAAATCAGAAGAACGTCGAAGTATTGTATGTCGCTAATCAGAATGGCAATGAGGCATGGGTTTATCCGGGCTCTTTCCCATATATAACACTCAGCCTCAATCCGAACGGGTCACTAATGCACAAAGGGCAGCACCATACTGTGCTGCAAGCTGGTTTTGGGACTATCGCCGACTTGTTGGGTAATACTAATGGGCAAAAAGAGACTGTCTTCACGCGCTCTTTTCGATATGCTGGTGACACGGTTGCACAGGGGCTACCAGCTCACATTTTACGGTCTGATTACCCGCAGTTTCGTTACATTAACTATACAGTCGGGCGCAATGAAACAATTGCTTCAGTCGCCAATCATTTTGGCTGCGGTGAATATCGTATTCTGGAACGCAATAAATTAGATGTTGATAGTAACCTGGCAGAAGGACAGATTTTGCAAGTACCGAATGCATACGGACGACGCACTATTTTGGTAATTAATTCAAGAACTTATTTACCTCTATCAGTTACCGTATATGATGACCGGGGACTTTATGAAAAATATACTTTTCTAAACGTTATCCCTAATCAACCAATTGCTGCCGCTGAATTCACTAAAAGCTACAAGGGTTATAAACTTTAGTGAGTTATCGAAAGTTACGAAAGCTCTTGATTTTATATCAAAGCCGGCGTAGAGAGCACAAAATAGTTTCACTCTCTACGTCGGTTTTGATATATACTATTACAAATAGTATGGTAGGGTAGGCAAACTGTACTTGATTCAAAAGAATAAGTACGGTGCTACGCAGTTTTAGCGGCGCATAGTTTTCTCTATCTGGTCCCACATGGTTGGGGTCAACGCTTGTAGCTTATTAAACTCGCCAGCGCCGTTTAACCATTCGCCACCGTCAATGGTCACGACTTCCCCATTAACGTACGCCGAAAAATCAGATACGAGGTAGGCGGCCAAATTAGCTAATTCTTGGTATTGGCCTACGCGTTTTAACGGCACGCTCGCCGCAGGGTCAAGTTGGCTTGCCAGAGGCTCAGGAAAAAGCCGACTCCAGGCCCCTTCAGTCGGAAACGGACCAGGAGCGATGGCATTAGAGCGAATGCCATACTTAGCCCACTCTACTGCCAGTGAGCGGGTTATAGCCAATACCCCAGCCTTAGCTGCCGCTGAGGGCACTACAAAAGCTGAGCCTACTGAGGCATAGGTTGTAACAATATTGAGAATAGTACCGGGTTTCTGGTCGGCTATCCACCGCTTACCTACAGCTAAAGTACAATTATAAGAACCTTTTAACACAATATCTACTATTACATCGAAGGCTTTGTGACTAAGGCGCTCGGTAGGGCTAATAAAGTTACCCGCCGCGTTATTGATAAGTACATCTACTTGGCCAAATTCGTCGTAAGTCCGCGCCAGCATAGCTTCTACTTCATCATATTTGCGCACGTCGCAGGCCAGCGCCAGAATCCGTCCACCCGTTTGTTGACGCAGTTCAGCCGCAGTTTGCTCTAGTACGGCTAGTTTCCGACTAGTAATAGTCACATTAGCCCCTAATTGCAGAAAATATGTAGTCATAGCACGACCCAGGCCTGTGCCGCCACCAGTCACAATAATTGTTTTGCCAGCTAAAGCATTATCGCGGAGCATGGGTTGTGCGAAGGGGTTTGTCATCTTATTTCAAGGGTAGGCCAACACAATACTGGCATGATGAATGCCCCGAAGATAAGTACCTGCAAATGGTAAACAACGCCCACAGCGCACGGCTTTAAGCGATTCGTGTGCAACTTGCAGCTTTGCAACATAGAATAACTAGCATCCGAGAATAATTTTTTATGTCTTCTACTCCCACAATAAGTTCGGTCACCGGGCATCCTACGGTAGCCGTAGTAGGATGTGGCTGGCTGGGCCTTCCTTTAGCCCAAAAGTTATTACTGCAAGGCTACCGGGTGTTGGGTACGACTACTACCCCCGAGCAACTGCCGGTACTCACCGCGGCGGGCATAGAGTCTCAGCTACTTCAGCTCGGCAGCAGCTTCACTGCCTCCGACGAATCACACTTGGTGCAGTGGTTACGGCCGGCCAACACGCTGGTTATTAACATTCCGCCGCGGGCGGCGATAGCTGGGGGTTACCCCCAGCTGCTGCGGCCGCTTCACCGGGCCGTAGCGGCCGCACGCATCAAATCAGTATTATTTGTCTCGACTAGCGGTGTTTATCCCGATGAGCCCCGGCTGATGCGGGAAAATGATGCCGTTAGCACGCGCGATGCGGCATCGGATGTGTTGCGTACGGAGGGCCACTTTGTACCGCGCTATGGGCAATGGCAAAGCACGGTAGTGCGGCTGGGCGGCCTCATCGGGCCCGACCGGCCGCCGGGTCGCTTCCTGGCGGGCCGGCGCAATCTGCCGCAGGGTGATGCCCCTACCAATCTGCTGCACCTTACTGATGCTGTTGGCGTACTCAGTACTATTATTGACCAAAATATCTGGGGGCATACATTCAACGTTTGTGCGCAATCGCACCCCGCGCGCCGCGAATTTTACCCCACTGCTGCTACTTATTTAGGCCTGGATTCCCCGACTTTTCAGGTTGAGAGCAGCGGTGGCAAAACTATCGACTCAAGCCACGTGCGTAGCCTGGTGCCCTACAGCTTCCAATACGACGACGTGCTCGCCGCTATCCCTCACTGCTAGAGCCGGGGGTAGGGCAGCGGGCCGCGCTATCTTTGTACATGTTTGCGCCCAACCCTTCCGTTGCCCCACTGCCCGCCGTAGCGGTACTGGGCGGTGGAGCGGCGGGCTTTTTCGGGGCTATCGCCTGTGCGGAAGCCAATCCGCAGCAACCGGTATACTTGCTTGAGAAAAGCCCCAAGCTGCTCAGCAAGGTGCGCGTTTCGGGTGGTGGGCGCTGCAACGTGACGCACGCCTGCGAGTCGGCGGCGCAGTTGGTGCAACACTACCCCCGCGGCGGCCGGCAATTGAAGGAGGCCTTCCGGCAGTTTGGTGTAGCCGACACTGTTGCTTGGTTTGCTAAGCGCGGCGTGGCGCTTAAGACCGAGCTCGATGGCCGCATGTTTCCAACCACTGACAGTAGCGAGACCATTGCGCGCGCACTCGAAGACGCCGCGCGCCGGGCTGGTGTGCGAGTGCTGGCGCGCACCGCTGCTGAGGAGATTACGCCCTTGTCTGACGGTGGCTTTCGCTTGAAGCTCAGTGGGGAGGGTAGCGCCGCTATTGGCCCCGAAATGCGCGTGGGCCGCCTGCTGATAGCCACCGGTGGCAACCCTAAGTCGGTGGCCTACGACTGGTTGCGCGCGCTGGGCCACAGCATTGCGGAGCCGGTACCCTCGCTCTTCACCTTTAATGTGCCAGCCTCGCCCCTGCGCGAGCTACCCGGCGTGAGCGTGCCGCACGCCCGGGTGGTGCTGGCCGGCGAAAAGCTGCAATACGAAGGTCCCTTGCTGGTTACGCACTGGGGCGTGAGCGGGCCGGCGGTGCTCAAACTCTCCGCCTGGGGGGCACGCCGCCTGCACGAGCTAGGCTACCACGGCATGGCCCTCATCAGCTGGGCACCTACTTACACCGACGAAACTCTACGCGCCTGGACGCAGACTTTCCGCCTCGAAAATGGCAAAAAGCAGGTAGCGGCGCACCCGCAGTTTGGGCTGCCTACCCGCCTATGGCGCACCCTCGTAGCCGAAGCGGGCATCGGGGCCGAGGCACGTTGGAATGAGGTGCCGGCCAAGGCGCAGAACCGGTTGCTGGAGTTGCTGCTGCGCACCCCGTTGCAGGTGCAGGGCAAAACCACGCACAAGGACGAGTTCGTTACCTGCGGCGGAATACCGCTGAGCGAGGTCAACTTGGCTACGATGGAAAGCCGCCGCGTGCCAGGCCTGCACTTTGCCGGCGAGGTACTTGATATCGACGGCATTACGGGTGGCTTTAATTTTCAGGCAGCCTGGACTACGGGGTTTTTAGCAGGGGTAGCGTTGGCGAAAACTGGCCAGCCCGTGCATTGACTACTTGCGATGTCAGTTTGGGAGAGGAATAAAATTGAGGCATCTCTTTGCTGATTGTAACCCTGCGGGCCGTTGGCTAGTAAACTCCCTCACCTTTCCAACTTACATTTCCTTTTCCAATCATGGAAGCCAAAGTAACCCAAACCGCCCTCAACGCTCTCATCACCGTTCTTAAAGATGGCCAGAAAGGCTATGCTGACGCGATGACCGACGTAAAGGACCAGCACCTGAAAGACCTGTTCAAGAAATATTCGGCCCAGCGCGCTGGCTACGTGACGGAGATTGAGGACCAGATGTTCAAGCTTGACTTGCATCCCGATACCAACGAAGGCTCGTCGGTAGTGGGAGCTATTCACCACGCCTGGATTGACTTGAAAGCTGCCGTAACCGGCCACGATAACCACGCCATCCTCGCTGAGTGCGAGCGCGGTGAAGACGTTGCTAAGAAGGCATACGAAGAAGCATCTAAAATTCAGGACCTCCCCGGCGACCTGAAGTCGATTATCGAAAAGCAGTCGCAGGGCGTATTAGCTGCCCACAATGAAATCCGTGACCTGCGCGATTCGTCCAAATAGACCGCAGATTTAACGAATTCAACGGATTTCGCCAATACGCCGCTCTGCGGCTGATTAAGCGAAACGACACTAAAA
>CAZZWL010000076.1:0-13948 GCA_964657755.1 uncultured Rhodanobacter sp. | reverse complement strand
CGAGTAGCCTTTTTTAGTGTCGTTCATTTGAATCTCGGCTATTGTCCGAGAAATTATTAACAAAAAAGGCTACTCATACGAATAGCCTTTTTTAATGTCATCACGCTTAGTCAGCCGCAGAGCGGTGTATTGGCGAAATCCGTTGAATTCGTTAAATCTGCTGTCTATTCGCCGCTGTCGCGCTTTCCTTTGTAGCCGCCGCCGTAGCTGCTGCCACCGCCTTGGCCACCTTTGTAGCCACCACGCTGGTAACCACCACCTTGGCTGCCGCCGCGGTCGCCACCACCGTAGGAGCTACCGCCTTCGCGGCGGTCACCGCCTTTGTAACCACCACCGTAGGAGCTGCCACCTTCGCGGCGCTCGCCCCCACCGTAGCTGCTGCCCCCGCGGCTACCGCCCCCGAACGGCGGGCGGCCACCCTCGCGACGGTCGCCGCCGCCGAAGCCGCCGCGCCGCTCACCACCGCCGAAGCCACCTTCGCGGCGCTCGGGGCGGTTGGTGCCTTCTTCTTTAGCGGCGGCGTCCTGCACCGGGGTAGCGATGCTGAACGTAACCGGCTGGCCCTGGATGCTGCTGCGGCCCAGCTGGCCCACAATTTCCTCGGCAAACTCGTTCGGCACTTCCACGAAGCTGAACTTGTCGTAGAGGGCGATGTCGCCTACTTTATTGCCGGGCAGGTTGGTGCTCTCGCTAATCAAATCCACTACATCGCGGGGATGTAGACGGTCCTTCTTGCCCATGCTGATGAACAGGCGCGTGTAGCCGACGCGGGTAGCGCCTTTCTCCCGGCTGGCATCGAGGCTCTGCTCGTTGCGTTTGTCCTCTTTCATGTTCATCTTGAGCAGGGCAGCGGCGATGTCAAGCGAAGTAATTTCTTCGCTTTGGTCGAGCAGGCGCTGCACGCGGCCGATGTATTTGTCAAGGCCACCTTTCTCTACCACCTCTTTAATCTGGTTGAGGAACAAGGTCGTTTTCACTTCCGACACGTCAGCAAACGACGGCACTTGGGCCAGTTTGATGTCGGCCTTGGTGAAGCGCATGATATCGCGCAGTTTGTAGATGTCGCGGCCACTCACGAAGGTGAAGGCGCGGCCATTCTTACCAGCACGGCCAGTGCGGCCGATGCGGTGCACGTAGTACTCTTCGTCGGCGGGCAGGTCGTAGTTGAATACGGCCTCCACGTTGTCTACGTCGATACCGCGGGCAGCTACGTCGGTAGCCACCAGGATTTCGAGCGTGTTTTTGCGGAATTTATCGAGCGTATTCTGGCGCTGCTGCTGGCTCATGTCGCCGTGCAGGCCGTCGGCGAAGTAGCCTTTGGCTTGCAGGTCGGCTACAATCTCGTCCACCATACGCTTCGTGTTAGCGAAGATAATGGTCGATTTCAGGTTGTACATGTCCATTACGCGGGTCAGAACGTCCTTCTTCTGCGGGCCGCGCACCTCGAAGTAGCTCTGCTCGATGTTAGACACCGTCATCTGCTGGTGGTTAACCTTCACTACCTGCGGGTCGCGCTGGTACTTCTTGGTCATGTCCATAATCGGCTTACTCATCGTAGCCGAGAAAAACACCGTCTGGCGGTTCTCAGGCATCTTGCTGAGTACAAACTCGATATCCTCCCGAAAGCCCATGTCGAGCATTTCGTCGGCTTCATCGAGGATAATTTTGGTGGCCTTGTCGAGCTTCAGCGTGCCGCGCTCGATGTGGTCCATTACGCGGCCGGGGGTGCCGATTACGATTTGCACGCCGCGCTCCAGGGCGCGGAACTGCCGGTCGTACGACGAGCCACCGTAGATGGGCACTACGGCGAGACCTTTCTTGTACTTACCCAGCTTCTGGATTTCGCCCGAAACCTGCACGGCAAGCTCGCGGGTGGGGCAAAGCACAATTACTTGTACATCACGGCTTTCGCCGTCCACACCTTCGATGGCGGGAATGGCGAAGGCGGCCGTTTTGCCGGTACCCGTTTGGGCCTGGCCGATAACGTCTTTTCCAGCGAGCAGCACGGGGATAGCGGCCGACTGAATGGGCGAAGCTTCCTCGTAGCCCATCTCGGTGATGGCGCGCTGTACTTCAGCGGAGAGATTGAGTTCGTCGAAGCGGATTTTAGCTTTGTCGACGATTTTGGTGGGGGTGGTTTCTACTTGTTCGGTATCCATGATGGAACGGAATAGGTTGCTGGGCTACCTGGTTTTCCAAAACCTGGGTAGCTTGTGGGGGAATGAGACTACGCTCTGAAAACAGCCGGCTCAACAGCGGCGGCGCTTCTTCCCCCTCAACCTTCCTACTAACGACAAGGCGGAAAAAATACGACCGATAAAACGGGAAACTACTCGGCAGCCAATTACTTAACCTGGGCCACCCCGGCCACTCAATGGGACCGTTCTCAAATGCGGGTGCAAAGGTACGGATTTTATTTGAAAATAGCTAGCTGTACCGTTAAAATCATTATCATGCGGACGGACGGCGCGGCTTCTCAGCTAACCGAAAAGAGCGCCTTCCCGCGGGGGAAGGCGCTCTTTGGGTAGCACGAAAAGTGGGTTTGCTTAGAGCAGCGACACTTTTACCGCGTTCGGGCCTTTGCGGCCTTGGGCTTCTTCGTACTGAACCTTGTCTTTCTCTTGTAGCGACTTAGCGTCTACGAGGTCGGTGACGTGCACAAAGATGTCTTGGCCAGTCTCGTCGTTTTTGATGAAACCAAAGCCTTTGGTCTCATTGAAGAATTTTACCGTTCCGGTCGGCATAATAAAAAAAATATTTGGGTGTCTTCAAGACCCGGCGGCAAGCTGGGGACCTAAGATGCAAATACACCGGAGCGGACCGGAACAGCACCACAGAGCCTTGAGTTGCGCCAAAGATAGACAAAATTCCCGAACTTCGCCACGCGCAAAAAAAAGTTATGGACACGCCCACCGCCCCTACCCACGCTTATTCTCACGACTTTACCGTCGAGGCCAGCGACATCGACCAGCTCGGCCACGCTAACAACGTGGCCTATGTGCGCTGGGTGCAGGACGTGGCGGCGGCCCACTGGCACCACTTCTTTCCGCCCACCGAGGCCCTACCCCCCCAGGTGTGGGTGGTGCAGGAGCACCGCGTGCGCTACCTGCGCTCGGCCTACGCTGGCGACGAGCTGCGCGCCAGCACCTGGGTGGCCGACGTGAAGGGCGCCAGCTCGAAGCGCCTCACCCGCATCGAGCGCGTGGCCGATGGGCAGCTGCTGTGCGCCGCCGAAACGCAGTGGGTGCTGCTGGATGCGAGCAGTGGCCGGCCGGTAAGGGTGCCGGGGGAATGGGCGGAGTTGTTAATGCCTATTGGTCAACAGTAAATAATACACTTCGATTCTCATTTGCCGCTTGTTGCCAAAAATCTTTGCTGGCTTCAAACCACTGCCAAGTATCGTTAAAGTCCTCCTCTGATAAGGAGCCATCATAATCTTCGGGTTCTATTAAGAAGTATCCCTCACGCAGTTTCTCTTCCGTGACTTGGCTAATAGCCTGCGCTATTACGGCTACTTGTTCTTTTGTTTTTAGAGCGATAATATAGTCGCCATCACTTAAGACTTCACCACCAAAAATCACGTGATTAAGCGGGAATTTTCCATTGTCCCAATCTATTTTTCCATCCGTCAGACTTCGATGTAACGCATCCCATGATTTGCCTAATTCAGCGACCCACTGATATTTGTTATCAAAGTAGTCTTCTTCAATGACTTCCTTAACATAGTCAACTCTCTCTTCGTCAGAAGGCAGCTGAGTTATTAAATCTACGGTCGCTTGGTCAATTGAAAATAGAACGCCGAGGCAAGACATTGGGAAAGTTTTTATGTTTGTTCAAAGTAATTAATGCCAGCCCCCTTCCGCATCTATTCCGCCTCGGCCGGCTCCGGCAAGACGTACCAATTAACGAAAGAATACCTGAAGCTGGCGCTGGGCTATCCGCAGCCGGCCGACCCCACGGGCGAGCGTATTTATAAGCCCGATTATTTCAAGAGTATTCTAGCCATCACCTTCACCAACGACGCGGCGGGCGAGATGAAGGAGCGCATTGTGGGCGCGCTGCGGCGCTTCGCGCAGGATGCGGGGGGTAGGGCCGATACCTTATTAGTAGAGGTGGCGGCCGAGCTGGCGCAGGAAGGGCAGCTGCCCAAGAGCCTGCGCACGCCGGCCGAGTGGCAGCGCGAGGTGCGGCTGCGGGCACAGGCCACGTTCCGGCTGGTGCTGTACCACTACGCCGATTTTGGGGTGAGCACGATTGACTCGTTTGTGCAGCGCATCGTGACGGCGTTTACGCGGGAGCTGGGGCTGCCCGCTACGTTTGAGGTGGAGCTGGACACGGACAGCGTGCTGCGCTCGGCGGTGGCGGCGCTGATTGACAAGGTGAACCGCGACGCCGATAGCAAGCTGCTGAGCCAGACGCTGGCCGACTACGCGCTGGGCCAAGCCGAGC
Source organism: uncultured Rhodanobacter sp. (assembly GCA_964657755.1). GTDB lineage: Bacteria > Bacteroidota > Bacteroidia > Cytophagales > Hymenobacteraceae > Hymenobacter. Next base: position 9,499 of record CAZZWL010000076.1, on the reverse strand, counting down.
AGGGCCGCAACTGGAATAAGCTGCCCGACGAGCTGCTGGACTTCGGCCGGGCGCTGTTTAATGAGAGCGTGCACGAGGCGGTGGCGCAGCTGGGCCAGAAAACGATGGCCGATTTTCGGGCGCTCGACCAGGATATTCAGGCCCGGCAGCGGGCGGCCGAGGAGGCCGTGCAGACCCAGACCGAGCAGGCGCTGGCCGTGCTGGCGGCGGCCGGTATCGAGGCCGAGCACCTGGCCAGCGGCAGCGGCGGCATCTACGGGCACTTCACGAAGTGGGAGCGCTGGCTGAGCCCGCCCGACAAGGACGCGCTGTTTCCGACGGCCACGGCGCGCAAGACGATTGAGAGCGGCAAATGGTGGAGTGAGAAGGGCAAAAAAGCCGGCCTGGTGCCCGCCATTGAGGCGGCGCAGCCGGCGCTGGCAGACGCCTTTGGCGAGCTGCTGGCGCTGCGCGAGCAGCACCTGCCGGGCTACGTGCTGCTGGGCGCGGTGCAGCCGTTTTTATTTCACGCTTCGCTGCTGAGCGAACTGAACAAGCTGGTGGAGGAAATCAGCCGCGAGCGCAACGTGGTGCTGATTTCGGAATTTAACCGCCGCATTGCGGCCATCGTGCTCACCGAGCCGGTGCCGTTTATTTATGAGCGAATGGGCGAGAAATACCGGCACTTGCTGATTGACGAGTTTCAGGATACGTCAGTTTTGCAGTGGAACAACCTCCTACCCCTCGTAGAAAACGCGGTGGGCAACGGCGGCCTGTCGCTGGCCGTAGGTGATGCCAAGCAGGCCATTTACCGCTGGCGCGGCGGCGAGCTGGAGCAGATTCTGCGCCTGTACCAAGGCGACACGGGCGCGCTGGCCGCGCGGGCGCGCGATGCCAACATGCGCCGGCTGCTCGATGAGCGCTACCAAACCTTGCAGCAAAACTTAGAACCCCACGCGCTGGCCGTCAACTACCGCAGCGAGCCGGCCATTGTGGGCTTCAACAACGAGTTTTTCAGCTACGTGCGGGAGCGCAGCGGGGAGCACGCGGTGGTGCAGGGGATTTTTGAGCCGGGGTTTCGGCAGCAGGTGCCGGGCGCAGCTGCTACCCCCCTGCCGGGCGGCGAAGGCGCGGGCCACGTCGAACTGCTCTTTACCAAAGACGACGCGCCGGCCCGGCGCTACGCCCCTACCCCCGGCCAGTACCTCGAGGAACCGCTGCCCGGCTACCTGCCCGACGCCGTGCTCGACTACCCCGAAAGCACCTGCTACCTGACTTTGCAGCTGGTGGAGCAGGTCCTAGCCGATGGCTACCACCTGCGCGACGTGGCCCTGCTGTGCCGCACCCGCCGCCAGAGCCGGCTGCTGGCTAAGTTCTTGAAAGAGCGCGGCTTTCCGATTATTTCGGCCGACTCGCTGGCCCTGCAGTTTGCGGAGGTGGTGAACCTGCTGGTGGCTATCATGCGGGTGCTGCACCAGGGCCACGACACACTAGCGCGGGCCGAGGCGCTGCTGCTCGTGGATAAGGTGGTGCGCCGCCTACCCCCCACCCCGGCGCGGGCGCGCCACCTGGCCGACGTAGCCAATGCCAAGGAAAGCAGCCAGCCTTTTTTTGACGAGCTGCGCGCGCTGGGCTTTGATGTGGCCGAAAAGAGCACCGGCAACCTGGGCCTATACGAGCTGACCGAAAAGCTCATCGGCGTGTTTGGCCTGCTGGGGGCCAATGCGGAGAGCGACTACCTGTTTCGGTTTCTGGATTTGACCCTGGAATTCAGTCTGAAATACGGCAATAACCTGGGCAATTTTTTGACGCACTGGGACGAGCGCAAGGGCACGCTCAGCATCAACGCGCCGGGCGGGGCCGATGCCATTACCATCACGACGGTGCACAAGGCCAAGGGCCTGGCGTACGGCGTGGTCATCGTGCCGTTTGCCGACTGGGCGCTGGTGCCCATGCCCGGCGAGCTGCTCTGGGGCCACCTCGAAGCCGCTGATAAGCCAATGCCCGAATTGCCCGACGTGGCCGTGGTGCGCCTCAACAAAACGATGCTGACCTACACGCCGCTGGCCGACCAGGATGCCGAGGAGCGGGAAAAGACGCTGCTCGACGGCCTCAACACGCTGTACGTGGCCTTTACGCGGCCCCGGCACCGGCTTTATATCCTGAGCAAGGCGCCCGCCGAGGCCAGGAAAACGACTGGCGAGTTGCCGCTTAGCCCTACCCCCCTGCCCGCCGCCGAGCAGGGCCCGGCCCGCGACGTGGCCGACCTGCTGGCCGGCTACCTGCGCCAGCAGGGCCGCTGGCAGCCCGAGGCCACGAGCTTCGTGCTCAGCCAGGGCGCGCCGGCCAAGGCCGCCACCAGCCGCCCGGCTGCCGCGCCCAACTTCGCGCTTACCAACCTCACGTCCACGGCCTGGCCCGAGCGCTTGCAGCTGCGCCGCCACGCAACTACGGTGTTTGACTTTGATGAGCAGGAAAAGCTGGGCGAGCTAAACCGCAAGCTGCACTACGCGCTGCGCCGCCTGCTGTCGGCCCGCGACCTGGGCCGCACGCTGCGCCAGCTGGTGGCCGAAGGGGTTATCAATCAGCAGGAACGGCCCGCGCTGGAAGCCGGCTTAGCCCAGCTGCTGGCCGACCCGCGCCTGGCGCCCTACTTTGCCGAGGGCCTGGCAGTGGAAACGGAGCGCGAAATCCTGATTGGGGGCCACACGCAGCGTGCCTACAAGCCCGACCGCATCGTGTTTGGCCCCGGCACCAGCCGCGCCGAGCAGACGGTGACCTTGCTCGACTTTAAGCTGCCGCCGCCGCAGGACGGCCACCGCAGTCGGCTGCGCGACTACGCCCGGCTGTTTCGCGAGCTGGGGTACACCGACGTGCGCGGGCTTATCTATTACTTCGGCGCGGGCGAGGTGGTGGAGTTGTAGCCCGGCGGCCCGGCGGCTTGATGGGGTTCAGCCAGAATGGTTTTCGCAAGGAGCTTTTTGCCTGGCTGGGGATTTCTACTCTGTATCCCTATTCGGGGCGAGGACCGGCTTTTGCTGCTGCGAGCAGGGGTAGGGGCGCCAGATTAGGCAGTAATTCGGGCAGGTTAAAAAGGCGGCGGCACCACGGCCAGCGGCGGCCTACCCTCCCCAAATAGCGCCGCAATCTACTTTGATAACCCACTGAAATACCAGCCATTGGGGGATATTGTAATTTAATTAAAAAAAGTTCCTTTTTATAAGTCCGACGCCCGCTAATTTCCGTACCTGTACCAGCAGGCGTAGCCTTTTCAAGCGGAGTAGTTTCTTGGCTGCCGTACCTGCTATTTCTAAAACCCCACTATTTGGTCTAGTTTTCCACTCTCTTTTTTATTGTCGGTGCCTTTGGCAGCCCCCACGCCATGCTGGTTGGGCTGCCCCCTTCACTGACCCTGAAGCTCACTCCTGCTCTTTTAGGCTGGTAGTAGAGCCTCTTCCTTTATAGCTATTTCTTGGTAATCCAGCATTTTTTACTGGGCTGGCTGCGCGTTGGAGTTTTTCTACGAACTACTAACTGGCAGCCTATTGCGCATTTTTTCCTATTCCCCCCTTTCCCCTTTTTCATTTCCTCATGAAACACCTGTTAACCAAACCATCGCAGTGGTTGGTGGCGGCCGTGGCCGTTACAGCGCTCTCCGTCTGGAGTGCGACGCGCTACACGCCCCTGGAGGCCAGTAGCCACCGCGAAGCCCCCCTCATTGCCGACGACCCGCTGGCCGACAACACCGACGTTTACGCCTTCGTGGACCCCAACGACGCGACGCGTGTCGTGCTCATTGCCGACTACATTCCGTTTCAGCTACCGCAGGGCGGCCCCAACTACAACACGTTTGGGGAAAATATCCGCTACGAGATTCACGTCAAGAACAAGACCACTTCGAACGCCGACGATATTACCTATCGCTTCACTTTTACGCGGACCAACGGCGACCCAAGCACGTTTTTTAACGTGCGGCTGGGCGCGCAAAACCTAAAAACTACCTACACCTGCGCCAAGAGCACGGATGGGGGCGCCACCTTCACGAACATCGTGACCAATGGCGTGGTGCCGGCCTACAACATCGGGCCGCGCTCCATCAACACGGCGGTGGGCCTCAACCAGGCCTCGTACACCGCCTACCGGCAGGGCGCGGTGACGACGGCCACGGGCGCGGGCGGCGAGCAGGTATTCTGCGGCTCGTCGGACGACCCGTTTTTCGTGGACCTGGGGGCCATTTTTGACCTGGCGGGCCTGCGCGTGAACAAGGGCAGCCGCGATGGCCTGGCTAAGTACAACATACACTCGATTGCGCTGAGCGTGCCGATTGCGAGCCTGCAAAAAGACGGCAAAGCCGTATCGGCAGCCGCCAACATCCTGGACCCCGACTTCGTGATTGGGGTGTGGGCCTCAGCCAGCCGCCCCACTATGCGCACGCTCAGCACCACGGGCGGCGCCACTACCGACAACGGCACCTACACGCAGGTATCGCGCCTGGGGATGCCGCTGCTCAATGAGGCCATCAACCCCATCGGGGCCAAGGACGCCTGGAACCGCGCCGTGCCCGGCAGCGAAGCTTCCGCTACCGATGGCTACCTCCAGAACCCCGAGCTGGGCCTGTATATGGCCGATAACACCCCCATGAACGGCGCGGCGGCCAAGCCCGCCGGCCAAACGTATTACGGCGAGGCCGTGCCCGCGCTAAGCGCGCTGCGCATCCAGAGCAAGTCGCTGGCGGGCGGCATCGGCGGGGCCTCGGGTTTTGACTTCCGCGACGGCGCCAATGGCCTATACGGGCTCAAGGGCAACGCGGTGCTGGCGGGCACGGCCCTGGCCGGCCCCTACGCCGACTACCTGCTGCCCGGCCCCGGCCAGCCGCGCTCGGTCGATATCAAGCCCATTTTCCACACCGGCGTGCCCAACCAGGCACCCTACCAGCTAGCCACCGGCAAGGCGGGTAACCCGCTGGCGGCGGGCAAGCCGTTCATCAGCAATTTCCTGCCGGTGGTGGGCGACATGCTGCGCCTGAACATGGCCGTGCCCCCTACCCCCCGCAATTCGGCTGACTTCAGCAACCAGGGCCTGATAGCCGCGGCGGTGCTGGGCCTCACCGACCCACGCTACAACAAGAGCGCGGCCCTGCAGAATATTCCCAACATGGACGGCTTCCCCAACGGCCGCCGCCTCGAAGATGAAGTAGTGAAGATTGAGTTGCAGGCCGTGAGTGGCGCCGTGCTGGCGGCCATCGGCCTGTGGTACGACGACTACACGCCCACCAGCGCCTCGCCGGTGACGCCGCAGCTGAAAGGCGTGCTGAATTTCACGGCGGGCGTCGAGAAAAACGACACGACTTTCCGCGCGTCTTTCCCCTACGTGCAGACCCCGTGGCAGGGCTTCCGCATCCGTCGCTAACTCATTGTCTCACTGTTGCTATTGTCTACTATAATGACTCCCCAACGTTTACGTACCTATGTCGCGCTGCCCGCCATCGCGGCAGCGGCGGTCGGCCTCTCCTTTTGGAGCCAGACCCGCTACACGCCCCTGGAGGCGTCCTCGCACCGCGAGGCCCCGCTGATTGCCGATGACCCGGTGGCCGACAACACCGACCTCTACGCCTTTGTGGACCCCAACGACGCCACCAAGGTGACCATCGTGGCCAACTACATTCCGTTTGAGCTGCCGCAGGGCGGGCCCAACTACTCGACTTTCGGGGAGAATGTGCGCTACGAGATTCACGTCAAGAACAAGACTACGACCACGACCGACGACATCACGTACCGCTTCGTCTTCACGCGCACCAACGGCGACCCGACCACGTTTTTCAATATCCGGCTGGGCGCGCAAAACCTGAAAACCACCTACACCTGCTCGAAAAGCACGGACGGGGGCATGACGTTCACGGACATCGTGACCAACGGGGTAGTGCCGGCCAACAACATCGGGCCGCGCTCTATTAACGGCGGCGCGGGCCTGGCCAAGGCCAATTACGAGAACGACGTGCGCGAGAGTGCCATCACGACGGCTTCGACGGGCGAAAAAATGCTGTGCGGCCCGGCCGACGACCCGTTCTTCGCCGACCTGGGGGCCATTTTCGACTTGGCTAACATTCGGCCCACCAACGCCACCGATGGCCTGGCGCGCAAGAACTGCCACTCGATTACGATGAGCATTCCGATTGCCACCCTGCAAAAGGACGGCAAAGCCGTGTCGGCCGCGGCCAACATTCTTGACTCCGACTTCGTGATTGGGGTGTGGGCTTCGGCCAGCCGCCCGCAGATGCAGACTTTTTCCTCGACCACGGGCCAGGGCTCTAGCGGCACCTGGGTGCAGGTATCGCGCCTGGGCATGCCGCTAACCAACGAGGTTATCAGCCCCATCGGGGATAAAGACGCCTGGAACGCCCGCTCGCCCTACAACGAGTCGGCCATGACCAGCAACTACCTCCAAAACCCCGAGCTGGCCCTGTACATGGCCGACAACAACCCCATGAACGGCGCGGCTCCCAAGCCCGCCGGCCAGACGTATTACGGCGAGGCCATTCCGAATATTATGGCCCTGCGCATCCAGAGCAAGTCGCTGTATGGCCGCACGGGCTTTCCGTCGCAGGGCTTCGACTTCCGCAACGGCGCCGATGGCCTGTACGGGCTCAAAGGCAGCAGTGCCGTGGCCGGCACGGTGCTCGGAGGGCCTTATGCCGACTACCTGCTGCCTGGCCCCGGCCAGCCGCGCTCGGTCGATATCAAGCCCATTTTCCACACCGGCGTGCCCAACGCGGCCCCTTACCAGCTGGCTACGGGCAAGAATGGCAACCCGCTGGCGGCGGGCAAGCCGTTCATCAACAACTTCTTGCCGGCGGTGGGCGACATGCTGCGCCTGAATATGGCCGTGCCCCCTACCCCCCGCACGTCGGCTGACTTCAGCAACCAGGGCTTGCTGCAAGCCGCCGTGCTGGGCCTCACCGACGCGCGCTACAACACGACCCCCGCGCTGCAAAACATTCCCAACATGGACGGCTTCCCCAACGGCCGCCGCCTGGAGGATGCCGTGGACCAGATTGAGCTGAAGGCCGTGGGCGGCGTGGTGCTCGCCGCTATTGGCCTGTGGTACGACGACTTTGGCCCCTCGGCCGCCAACCCCGTGACGCCGCAGCTCGGCAACGTGCTGACCTTCACGACGGGAGTAGAGAAGAATGACACCACCATCCGCGCCGCGTTCCCGTTCCTGCAAACGCCCTGGATAGGCACTGGCTCGGCCAGCGGCCCGACCAACGTGGTAGTTATCCCGGACCTGACGGTGAGCACGGCCATGCCCGTTGAAGCCGGCACGTATAACAACGTGACCATCACCAGCACTGGCGCGGCTTCATTCAACGGCCCCATCGTGGTGAATGGTACCCTGACCGTGCAAACCGGCGGCGTGCTGAGCACCCGCGGCGTGCTGGCCACCAACTGCCAGGCCGTGACCGGCCCCGGCAGCTTCGTGTTGCAGGCGGGCGCTACGCTGCGCGTTTGCAGCCCCGATGGCATTGCGACTACGGGCGCGACGGGCGCGATTCAGCTGACTGGCACGCGCAGCTACGCCGCCGACGCCAGCTACGAATACAACGGCTCGGAGGCCCAGACCACCGGCGCGGGCCTGCCTAGCATGGTGCGCAACCTCACCGTGAACAACGCCGCCGGCCTCACCGTGAATAACGGGGGGGTAGGCGTGACGCAAGTGCTAGCCCTGACCAACGGTAACCTGACCACCAGCACCAGCCAAATGCTGACGCTGCTCTCGACCCCGAAAAACGGCACTGCTTTGGTAGTGAACACGGCTGGCTCGGTAACGGGCCCGGCCACCATGCAGCGCGCCATCGACCCCACCTTCAACGCGGGGGCGGGCTACCGCCACTACAGCTCCCCGATGGTGAGCACCACGCTGGGCGACCTCACGACTACTGCGGGTTTCTCGCCAATTTTCAACACGGCCTACAACACCGCCGCGATGCCGAAGGCTACTACCCCCTTCCCCAACGTGTTTGGCTATGACCAGAGCCGCGTGACGACCAGCGGCAGCGCGGGCTCGCAGGACTTTGACCTGGGCTTCTTCGTGCCCGCCAGCGCTGGCACCACCATGACGCCGCTGGTGGGCTACGACCTGAACATCGCGGCCAGCTCGACGGCCGACCTCATGGGCACGCTTAACACCGGCCCGGTGAGCATCGGCAACCTGGCCCGCGGCACCCAGACGCAGAGCGGCTGGCAGCTGCTGGGCAACCCCTACCCCGCGCCCCTGGACTTTAGCCAGACGGCGGGCATCACGCTCACCAACATGTTCAATGCGGTGTATGTGTACCAAAGCAGCGGCCAGTATGTGGGCTCTTACCGCAGCTACGTGAACGGCATAGGTGGCAGCCCGCAAGTGGCCGCCATGCAGGGCTTCTTTATGCGGGTAGCTACCCCCGGCACGCCCGGCAGCGTGGCCCTGACCGACGCCGCCCGCGTGACCACGTTTGCCACCACGCCGAGCTTCAACCGCACCACGGCCGATAACCGGCCCCAGGTGCGCCTGCGCCTGCAAGGCAGCACGCCGCTCATCGACGAGGCCTACGTGTACTTTGAGAAGGGCGCCACGGCGGACTTCGACTCGTACTTCGACGCCTACAAGCTGCCCAACTCCTCGGGCCTGAGCGTGGGCAGCCTCATCACGGCCAACGAGCTGTCGGTGAATGGCCTGGCGCCGCTCACGGGCACCACTACCGTGCCCCTGAACGTGCAGGTGCCCGCCACCGGCACTTACAGCCTGAACGCCCTGGACCTGCTCAACTTCGACGCCAGCACCCAGGTGTACCTGCTTGATAACCAGACCGGCGCCCGCATTGACCTGAGCAAGCAGCCGCTGTATAGCTTCACGGCCAGCACCACGGCCCTGCCGGGCCGCTTCGTGCTGTCGTTTGGGCCGGCTACTCCACTGGCGGCTACCCCCGCGGCCTTGGCCCAGCAGGTGCAGCTGTTCCCGAACCCGGCCCACGGCAGCTTCACGCTGGTAGTGCCCGCCGACCTGGGCCACGGCTCGGTCAGCGCCACGCTCTTCAACCAGCTCGGCCAGGTGGTGACCAAGCAGACGCTGCCGATGACCGCCGCCGGCGCTACGGCCCAGTTTGACGTGTCGTACCTCACGGCGGGCGTGTACACGCTCCAGTTGAAGTCAGGCGACAACCAGGTGGTGAAGCGCGTAGTAGTTGCCAACTAATAAACCGACCGGGCAACGCACCCCAGGCATCCCACGCGGAGCCTGGGGTGTAGCCCGGCCGCTTTACTCCTCTCATTTTCAAGCATCTTCTTCGATGAAAAAATATACCATTGCCAGCGTCGTGGCCACCGTGGCGGTGTGCCTGCTGGGAGCCGCTACCCCCGCCCTGGCCCAGACCGGTGACCCTGGCTCGGGCGGCCCTACCCCCATTACCCCTACCCAAGTGCCCATCGATGGCGGGGCCTCGTTGCTGCTGGCCAGCGGCGTGGCCTTCGGCCTCAAGAAGCTG
>CAZZWL010000075.1:0-26549 GCA_964657755.1 uncultured Rhodanobacter sp. | reverse complement strand
CGCGAGAGTACAGCTAGCATGAATTTTCACGTTTTCGGTACTGCCGCGTGAGTGTCCCTACCCCCCTGCGCCGCCCCAGCGCCAGCACTGGCGTGGGCCCGGTGGCCGCCCGCCCACCCGCGCCCGAACTGCGCAATCCGCCCGCCGACTACACCTACGACGGCTCGTTTGAGGGCCTGCTCACGGTGCTGTTCCGGGTATACGACCGCAAGTCGGCGCCCAATAGCATTCAGCCCGCGGGCGCGGCGCAGGGCGGCTTATTCACCCAAGCCGTGGCCATCGATACCGACGAAACGCTGGCCAGCCGCACCTGGGACGGCCTGCTACGCTTCATGCCCGAGCCGGCGCGGGCGCGGCTCTACCACGTTTTCCTGAGCGAAGACCCCGAGCGCGAGCTGCTCATTTTTCGCTACGCCGATATGGCCCTGCGCGCCGGCCGCGACATCTCCGATAACTACGCCGACGCCACCGTGCGCCGGATGCAGCGCCTGGCCCAGCAGCTCTTTCGCGAGAAGCACCGCATGGAGGCGTTCGTGCGTTTTGAGAAGGCGCAGGATGGCTTGTTTCACGCCACCATCGAGCCCGATTTTGACGTGCTGCCGCTCATCGCCAGCCACTTTACTAAGCGCTACGCCGACCAGCGCTGGCTGATTTTTGACAAGAAGCGCCGCTACGGCCTGCACTACGACCTGCGCCAAACGACCATCGTGGAGTTCGAAACGGCCAGCCCTACCCCCCGCCCCGGCGAGGTATCGGCCACGGTGCTCGACGAGCGCGAGCCACTATTTAAAATCCTGTGGCAGGCGTATTTCGACCACGTCAACATCCCCGAGCGCAAGAACATCAAGCTGCACCAGCGCCAAATGCCCAAGCGCTACTGGAAATACCTGAGCGAAAAGCAGCCCCGCGAGCGTCGCTTCGAGCCGATAAAGAACAAGCGCCCGCTCACCCCACCCCTTCGGGAGAGGGGTAGGGAGTGGGGTGAGCAGCCCTAACTTGCGGCCTGAACACAATCGCTCAACGGATTTTGATGAAGACTACGCTGGTTTTTGGGGCCTCGGGCCAATTGGGGCAGTGCCTGGCGCACGTGGCCAAGGAGCAAAACATGACCGGGCTGGTTTTTCCGCCCGAAGACCAAGCTAATATCCTGAATCCGGCGGGCCTGCGTGGCTTGTTTGAGCAGCATAAGCCCGCCTATGCCATCAACTGCGCCGCCTACACGGCCGTGGACAAGGCCGAGGATGAGCTGGACCTGGCCCGCCGAGTGAACCGCGACGGTGTCGAAAACCTGGCCCGGCTCTGCGGCGAGTTTGGCACCGTGCTCATCCAGATTTCGACCGATTTCGTGTTTGCTGGCACCGGCAACCAGCCGCTGGTCGAGACCGACGAGGCCGCGCCCATCAGCGTCTACGGCCTCACCAAGCTGGAGGGCGAGCAGGTAATTCCGGCGCTTACCAGCCAGTATTTCATCCTGCGCACCAGCTGGCTGTACTCCGAGTTTGCGGGCAACTTCGTGAAAACCATGCTCAAGCTGGGCCGCGAGCGCGACGAGCTGAAGATTATCTGGGACCAGCTCGGTACGCCCACCTACGCCATCGACCTGGCCGGCTGCATCCTGCACATCATTGCGAGCCAGAGCACTGCATACGGTATCTACCACTACAGCAACGAGGGCGTGACCTCGTGGTACGACTTCGCCACGGCCATCTTCGAGCTGAGCGGCACGGTGGTGAAAACCCTACCCATCCGCACCGCCGAATACCCCACCAAAGCCACCCGCCCCGCCTACTCCGTGATGGATAAGAGTAAGGTAAAGAAGGAGTTGGGCGTGGCTATACCACACTGGCGGGTGAGTTTGCAAACTTGCTTGGGGAGGTTGGAGAACCAGTAAAACTAGGCTTTTCCATGAAAAACAAAAGCCAGCTAAATAGGGAGCGGTACATTAAACCGCTCACTGAATGGGTGGAGCAAACCATTGAAAATAGACTTTGGGAAAAGTACAATGATTTGCACATTGACGTACTTGACGAGCAGTTTCAGAAGCCCGGACGCTGGGTGGAGGCCAGCCTCTTCTTGCTATCGTGTCTTCGGGATATGGTTGATAGGAGCAAGTACAAAGTATTGCTAGCTATTCCCTTAGCTGCATCAGACAGTCCGGTTGATGTAGACACGCTACACCCCAATAAGCTGGAAGAGAGTCTTAGCGATACGCCTCCTTCATTCTATCTATATCCTACTCATTTTTCAGTGTTTGACGAAACGCTAAGAGCTTCGCTGTATGTCTCTTCTCTTAGTCGCCTCATGCAACATGAGGTTTATTTTAAGGAAAAGGAAGAAGATAAGGAATATTATAGCTGGTTGTTTGTGAAGTGATTAGACGTAGCTTCTGCGGTAATTCAGTCAACTAGCTACCGCCCATAGCTCCGGTGAATCGCCAGCGCCAACGCCACAAACGCGCCGCCCACGGCGCACACGCCGGGCCAGCCGAAATGCGTCCAGGCCAGGCCGCCGACCACCGAGCCGATGGAGCCGCCCGTGAAATAGCCCGTCATGTACACCGTGTTGAGGCGGCTGCGGGCCTCGGGGCGCAGCGAAAACACGAGCGTCTGATTGGAGATGTGGGCCGATTGCACGCCCACGTCGAGCAGGATAACGCCTAGCACCAGCCCGGCCAAATAGCCGCCGCCTACCCCCAGCACCAGGTACGAAGCCAGCGCTAGCACCAAGCCCGCCGTGATGGCATAGCGCGGCCCGCGCTTGTCGGCCATGCTGCCGGCTAGCGGCGCGGCCAGCGCGCCCACGGCCCCCACCAGCCCAAAAAAGCCCGCTACCTCGCTGCCGTAGTTATAAGCCGGGCTTTCGAGGTAGAACACGAGGGTAGTCCAAAACACGCTGAACGCCGCGAATACGCTGGCGCCCACCAGCGCCGAGCGCCGCAGCGGCGGCAGCTCGCGCACCAGCGTGGCCAGCGATTTCATGAGCGAAGCGTAGGTGCCCGTGAAGGTGGGCCGGTCCTGGGGCAGGCGCCAGGCCAGCAGTGCCACCAGCGCCAGCATGATGCCCGCCGCGCCGCCAAACACCATGCGCCAGCCCAGGTGCGCGCTCACGTAGCCGCTCACCGTGCGCGAGAGCAGAATGCCAATGAGCAAGCCGCTCATGATGCGGCCCACGATGCGGCCGCGGTCGGCCTCGGGCGCCAGGTGCGCGGCCATCGGCAGCAGCAATTGTGGCACCGCCGAGCAGATGCCGATGAGCACGCTCGCCACGGCCAGCAGCGCAAACGTGGGGGCCAGCGCCGCGCCGCCCAGGCATACGGCCGCGCCCACCAGCATCCAGAGCATCAGGCGCTTGCGCTCCAGCATATCGCCCAGCGGCACCACCAGCAGCATCCCCAGCGTGTAGCCGATTTGGGTGGCAGTGGCGGCCAGCGTAGCCTGGCTATCGGGGATGCCGAAGGTGCGGCCGATGGCGGCCAGCAGCGGCTGATTGTAGTAGATATTGGCCACTACCAGCCCGCAGGTGAGGGCCATGAGCCAGACCAGGGCGGCATCGAGGCGGCGAACGGGAGGGGTAGGGATAACCGGCGCGGCAAGTAACTCAGACATTAGGATAGCGCGAACGAATCGGGGTAGCGGTAGCGGCGAAATAGCGTGGGTTAACTCCGAACCGCCCGCCAGGGTTATGCTTCAGCTTCGCAACTCGCCCGCCCGGCCTGCGTTTGCCCATCATGAGCCGAGGATTTGTAAAAGAGGACGATGCCCAAACGCCGCCCATCGTGCCGCCGCGCGCCGCGCTGCCACCCGGAACCCCCAACTACGTGACGCCCAGCGGCCTGGACCAGCTGCGCACCGAGCTGACCGCCCTCGAAACCACCCGCCCCGCCGCCGAAGCCGACCACACCAACGACACCGACCGCACCCACCGTCTGTCGCTGCTCAACGGCCGCCAGGCGCTGCTGGCCGAGCGCCTGGCCAGCGCCCGCGTGGTGGACCCCGCCACCCAGCCGCTGGGCGAAGTGCGCTTCGGCGCCACCGTCACGTTGCGCACGGTGCGGGGGGGTAGGGCCGGCTTCGAGCGCACCTTTACTATCGTGGGCGTCGATGAGGCCGACATTACCCTGGGCAAAATTGGTTTCGTGGCGCCCATCGCGCGGGCCGTGCAGGGCGCCCAACTAGGCCAGAAAGTGTCCCTGCACCTGGGCCCGCAGGTGGAGGAAGTGGAAGTGACAGCTATCCGCTACGCTGGGGGGTAGGGGATGCATAATTAACTGAAAACGAACGTCATGCTGAGCTTGCCGAAGCATGACGTTCGTTTTCAGTTAATTATGCTCAATCCATGCAAAGCTTCCCGTCATGCCAGCTGCTTCTTATACGCGCCGGGCGTCATGCCCTCGTGCTTTTTGAACAGCGCCTGGAAATACGACAGGTTATTAAAGCCCGCCCGCAGGCACACCTCGGCCACGCTGGCCAGCGGCTGGCGCAGCAGGCGCTTGGCCTCAGCCAGCCGCTCGCGCACGATGTACTCGACCGGCGTCAGCCCAAACTCGCGCTTAAACACGCGGAAAAACGTGGCCTTGCTCATGCACGCCAGCGCGCTGAGCTTGTCCACCGACAGGTTTTCGGCCAGATGCTCCTTGATGTAGTGCACCACGGCCGCGAAGCGGTGGGTAGTGAGGTGCCGGGCATAATCCTGAAAAATGAGCGCGCGGGCCTGGGTCTGCATCAGGCGCACCAGCAGCTCTTGCAAAGTGAAGCCGGCCAGCACATCCTTAGCTGCATCGGTGGTGCGCGACACGGCCACCAGGCGCTCCAGGGTGCCCGTCAGCTCGGGCGTGTTGGTGAGGTGCGCAAACTCGGGGCCGGCCACGGCCCAGGGCGTGTGGGCCTCCGCGCGGGGGTAACGTTCGTTCAGTAAGTCAACGGTTTGCCGAATAGTATCGGGCGCGATGGCCACCGCCAGGCACTGCGTGGGCTGGCCCAGGCACGCCTCCGGGAAGTCAATTTCCATCAGCTCGTCCTCGCCCACCACCACCGTTTCGCCGGGCAGGTAGTCGAAGGCCGGGCGGTCGGGCAGGTGCATCACTTTCTTGCCCCGCAGCATCGTGGTGAGCGCCAGCCCATCGAGCCGCAGCGGCACGCGCAAGGCCGCTTGGTGCGTCTCAAATATGTTCAGCTCGAAGCCGTCGAGGGCGAAAACCGTGCGGTTTTCAACCAGCGAATGCAGCCGGTCCAGGGCAAGCGGCGGAACGGCAGCGGGCAAATGAACGTGGGGCATGGTGTAGAGTTATGAGTTAAAAGTTATGAGTTATGAGTCGGAAGAGGTAAGGGCGGCCTTCTGCAACTCATAACTTTTAATTCATAACTATCAAAAGGGTGAGTAATGACTTACTAACGCAAGTTGCGGCAATTTCGTCATTTTTTGCGACAATACCATACCTGCCGGGGTAGGGTAGGGAGCCACCTTTGTTCTGTTCCCCAATCTCTTAAAATTCCCACTCAACCATGTCTGAAGTACTCGAAAAAGCCACTACCGTAGTGGCTCGCCCCAAGTTTAAGTCGCACTACGACAACTTCATTGGTGGCAAATGGGTAGCCCCGGTGAAGGGTCAATATTTTGATAATCCGTCGCCCATCGATGGCAAGGCTTTTTGCAAAGTAGCCCGCAGCACCAAGGAAGACATCGAGCTGGCGCTTGATGCGGCCCACGAAGCGTTTAAATCCTGGAGCAAGGCCTCGGCGGCCACCCGCAGCGGCGTGCTACTCAAGATTGCCGACATCATGGAACAAAACCTGGCCATGCTGGCGGCCGTCGAAACGGTCGAAAACGGCAAGGCCATCCGGGAGACAATGGCGGCCGACCTGCCGCTCTGCATCGACCACTTTCGTTACTTCGCGGGCGTTATTCGGGCCGAGGAAGGCTCGGCTACCGAGCTGAACGAGAACACGTTGTCGCTGGTTATTCAGGAGCCGCTGGGCGTAATCGGCCAGATTATTCCCTGGAACTTCCCGCTGCTGATGGCTACCTGGAAGCTGGCCCCGGCCATCGCGGCCGGCTGCTGCGTGGTGATGAAGCCCGCCGAGCAGACGCCCGCCAGCATCATGGTGCTCATGGAACTGCTGCAGGACGTGGTACCCGCCGGCGTAATCAACGTGGTCAACGGCTTCGGCCTCGAAGCCGGCAAGCCCCTGGCCAGCAACAAGCGCGTGCAGAAAGTATCGTTTACGGGCGAAACCACCACCGGCCGCCTCATCCTGCAATATGCCGCCGAAAACATCATCCCCGTCACGATGGAGCTAGGGGGTAAGTCCCCCAACATCTTCTGCAAGAGCGTAATGGACCACGACGATGACTTCCTCGACAAGTGTATTGAAGGGGCCGTGATGTTTGCGCTCAACCAGGGCGAAATCTGCACTTGCCCCTCGCGCCTGCTGGTGCACGAGGACATCTACGACGAGTTTATTGCCCGCGTCATTGCCCGCGTGAAGGCCATCAAGCTCGGCAACCCGATGGACACTGACACCATGATGGGCGCCCAGGCCTCAAACGACCAGTTCGAAAAAATCCTGAGCTACCTCGAAATCGGCAAAGCCGAAGGGGCCGAAGTGCTGGTGGGCGGCGAGGCCTACCACCAGGAAGACGGCGCGCTGGCTGAGGGCTACTACATTCAGCCCACCATCTTCCGGGGCCACAACAAGATGCGGATTTTCCAGGAAGAAATATTCGGCCCGGTGCTGTCCGTTACCACCTTCAAGGACAACGAAGAAGCCCTGGCCATCGCCAACGACACGCTCTACGGCCTCGGGGCCGGCCTCTGGAGCCGCGATGCCCACGAGCTATACCAAATGCCGCGCGCCATTCAGGCCGGCCGCGTGTGGGTCAACTGCTACCACGACTACCCCGCCGGCGCGCCCTTCGGCGGTTACAAGGCTTCGGGCTTCGGTCGCGAAAACCACAAGATGATGCTGAGCCACTACCGCCAGACCAAGAATATGCTGATTTCTTATAGCCAGCAGAAGCTGGGCTTTTTTTAGGCCTTAGTGCTTAAAAAGCCCGAGCTTATTAGGTTTAACTCGTGCTCATGACAAGCACAGTGAAGTATCCCTATCTTATTGGCGAATTTAATTCGAACCAATAGCATGATAGGGATACTTTACTGGCTTAGGGCGGCGGGCAGGTGGGGAAAAAATGCGTTGCTCCAGTTGCTAGTAGTAGGGAGGCTTTGTGGCATCTTCCTTAGCTTGGTTGCTTGCCCGGCGGCCGGCTTTTGCCAGGTGCCGGGCGTGCTGCCCCCAGGAACTGACTGCGATGGGCCCTGCCAGGCGGTTCGGCTCCTGCAAGTATTTCAGCAGCAGAAGGGTATTCCAGGGATGCAGGTTGCAGTAAGTGTAAACGGACAAAATATTCTGTCACAAGGCTTTGGGTACGCAGATGTAGCGAAGCAACTACCAGTTACTACCACAACCCAGTTTCGGGTGGGTAGTATCTCAAAGGCACTGACTTCGGCGGCTTTGTTAAAGCTAGTAGCAGAAAAGCAGCTCGATTTGGATGAGCCGGTTCAGCGCTACGTGCCTACTTTTCCACGCAAGCCCTACCCCATAACGTCCCGGCAACTGGCTGGCCACCTAGCAGGTATTCGCCATTACGACCTAAACGACCCGCACGACGCCAACCGCACGGAGCACTACCAAACCGCTACGCAGGCGCTGGCTGTATTTCAGCAAGACCCGTTACTATTTGAGCCGGGCACTCAGTACCACTATTCCTCCTACGGCTGGAATGTGCTTGGCGCGGTTATCGAAGGCATAACGGGCCAGGCTTACTTGCCCTATATGCAGCATGCTATATGGCTACCCTTGGGCATGACGCATACTTATGGCGACCGGGCGGATAGCCTGATGCCTGACCGGAGCAAATTTTACCAAAATAATGGCAAACTGATTCCCTACGATGATGTGAGTAGCAAGTATCCGAGTGGGGGAATTCTATCGACGGCTGAGGATTTGGTACTGTATGGTAATAGCTTGTTAGCAAATGCCTTATTTAAGGCAAAGTTTACTCGTTTACTCTTTACTTCGCAAGCTACACGCGCTGGCCTTCCTACTCATTACGGAATAGGCTGGCACGTAAATACCACTACTCACGGCCACCGCGTATACTGGCACGACGGCTTGGTGGCCGGTGGCAGTGGCTATCTGCTACTCTACCCAGACGATAAAATTGTGGTGGCGCTTTTGGCAAATTCCAGGAGCGGCCACGATTTACCCGCACGGGCAATAGGCGAGCTATTACTTGAAAATCATTAAAATACGCAAGCTAGCTACTTGCCGAACTGCCCTCAACTTCATCTCCACCCATGCCTACCCCCCGCGTATTGGCCACCCAGGCCGCCGAAGCCACCATCGACCTGCTCCGCGACGAGCACGGCCCGCTCATGTTTCACCAAAGTGGCGGCTGCTGCGACGGCTCGTCGCCGATGTGCTTCGAGAAGGGCGAATTTCGGGTGGGCGGCAGCGACGTGTGGCTGGGCCAGATTCACGGCTGCGACTTCTTCATGAGCGCCAGCCAGTTTGAGTACTGGCAGCACACCCAGCTCACCATCGACGTGACGAAGGGCCGGGGCGCCAGCTTCTCGCTGGAAATTCCGCTGGGCGTGCGGTTTTTGATTCGCTCGCGGCTCTTTACTGAGGAAGAATCCAAGGATATGACCCCCGTGCTGGACGGCGAAGAATACCTAACCGTGGGCAAGTAACTAAGTGCAGGTTTGCTGCCACCCGAGCCCCGGCGTTAGTACGCCGGGGCTCGGGTGTTTCGGTAGTTTAGCGGCTGAAATAAGGGGGTAAGGGCCGCCCTACCGAAAAATACAGTAGGTTCGGGGCCGGCGGCAGTAATCCGTCCGGTTCAACTAGCCCGTGCCCCCCCCTGATTCCAAGCCTGAAAATATCTTATTATATTCGGGGACTGTAAATACTATCAGCCTGCCAGGCAATGGAAGAAATCGCTTTCACTATGCAGCTGCTGCCCGGCGCGGCGGCCGAATATCAGCGCCGCCACGACGAAATCTGGCCCGAGCTGACCAACGCCCTGCACGCGGCCGGCATTCGCGACTACTCCATCTTTCTGGATGTGAGCAGCGGGCGGCTGTTTGGGGTGCAGAAGCGGGTGGCCGGCCACACCGCCGATGACCTGCCTGGCCTGGCCGTGATGGCCCGCTGGTGGGCCTACATGGCTGATTTGATGGAAACTAACCCCGACAACTCGCCGGTGGTGACGCCGCTGGCGCGGGTTTTTCACCAAGACTAATTTTCGGCGCCGCAACAAGTGCGCGCGGGAAAGTGGCGGGGTAGGCCGCCCGCGCTTCCGTCAACGACGAACCAGGCCGCTACCCCACGCGGCCGGCTCTGCTCGCTACGAGCGTCATTCACCTGCTGCGTTGCCTGTTGCTCCGCTCCGCCGGGTGCCCGGCGATTCTTGCAGCCGCCCCCGGCCCAGCCTGGGCGAAAGGGGTAGAGAATACGCCTCGCCCAGCCACTAAAACCGTTTCTGCTCATTTCGGGCCTTACTTGGGGCATGAAGAAACTGTACCTGCTCACGAGCCTGCTGCCGCTGGCGGCCGCCGCGCTGCTGGCCGCCGCGCCGCCCGCCACCGTGCTTACCAAGGTGCGGCAGTACCGCCAGCGCCACGAGCACGAGCTGCTGGCCGACTACGCGCGGCTGCTCGCCATCCCCAACGTGGCGGCCGATACGGCCGGGCTGCGCCGCACCGCCGCCACCATCGCGGAGCTGATGCGCCAGCGCGGCATCGGGCAGGTGCGGCTGCTGCCGGCCACCACGCCCGGTGTGCCGCCCGCCGTGTACGGCGAGGTGCGGGTGCCCGGTGCCACGCGCACCCTCGTGTTTTATGCGCACTACGACGGCCAGCCGGTGAACCCCGCGCAGTGGGCGCCGGGCCTCAGCCCCTTTCAGCCCACGCTGGCGAGCGGCTCGCTGGCCAGCGGCGGGCAGCTGCTACCCCCCCTCGCGCCGGGCACGGCCATCAGTCCCGACTGGCGGATTTACGCCCGCGGCAGCTCCGACGACAAGGCGGGCGTGATGGCCATTATCGCGGGCTACCAGGCGCTGGCCCAGAGCGGCGGCCGGCCCACGGCCAATTTGAAATTTTTCTTCGAAGGCGAGGAAGAAGCTGGCTCGCCGCACCTGGCCGAGCTGCTGGCTCAGCACCGCGACCTCCTGAAATCGGACCTCTGGATAATCTGCGACGGGCCGGTGCACCAGTCGGGCCGCAAGCAGGTGGTGTTTGGGGCGCGGGGCGACGTGAACGTGGCCCTGACCGTGTACGGCCCCCGGCGCCCACTGCACAGCGGCCACTACGGCAACTGGGCCCCCAACCCGGCCATGAGCCTGGCCCGCCTGCTGGGCTCGATTAAGGACAGCACCGGCCGCGTCACCATCGCCGGCTTCTACGACGACGTGGTGCCGCTCACCGCTACCGAGCAGGCCGCGCTGAAGCGGATTCCCAACATCGACGACGATATCCGGCGCGAGCTGGGCTTTGCCCAACCCGACGGCGCCGGGCAGTCGCTGGTCGAGCTCATTAATCAACCTTCGCTGAATATCAACGGCATGCGCAGCGCCAACGTGGGCCCGCAGGCCGCCAACGTCATCCCGACTACCGCCGACGCGGTGCTGGACCTGCGCCTGGTGCTGGGCAACGACTACCAGCGCCAGATTGCCAAGGTGGTGCGCCACATCGAGCACCAGGGTTTCTTCGTGACCCACGCCGAGCCCACCGACGCCGAGCGGGCGCGCTACCCCCGCCTCGTGCGCGTGACGCCCGCCACCGGCTACAACGCCCAGCGCACGGCAATGGATTTGCCGCTGGCCCGCAGCGTGGTGCAGGCCGTGCAAACTACTGTGAGCCAGCCGGTAGTGCTGCTGCCTACCTCGGGTGGCAGCCTGCCGCTCTACGTGTTTAAGCAGGAGCTGGGCGCCACTACTCTCACCGTGCCCGTGGCGAATTACGACAACAACCAGCACGCCGAAAACGAGAATATCCGGCTGGGTAACCTCTGGGATGGCATGGAGACGATGGCCGCCCTGATGACCATGAAGTAGGGGGTAGGGTGGGCGGGCGCGGGCCGGCCGGCGGCTTGGGCTGGTGCGCGGGGGGTAGGGCGGCCCGCTCACAGCTCGCGCACCAGCACGCGCACGTCCACGGTGCGGCCGTGGTCGTCGGCACAGGAGATTTTGACTTCGCCCGGCTGGGGCCGAAAAAACACCCGTGCCGTGGCCGGCGCGGCGCGCAAAAACCGGTCGTTCACGTACCAGTACACCTGGCGCACTTCGCCGGCCGCCGCGCAGCTGAGCAGCAATTGCGGCTTTTCGGCGGCGTTGAGCACGTATTCGGCGTGGGCAGCGGGCGAGGTGATGGCCAGCAGCGGCGCGGCTTCCGGCCCGGTAGTGCCGGCCGCCTCGGCGCCGCGCACGAGGCGGCACGCCGGGTTGTGGGGGGGTAGGCGGCGCGTGGGCAGCCCCTGGCTTTCGCGAAAGGCCAGCACCTCGGGCCGCACATTCGGGAATAGCGCGCGGCGGTAGCCGCTGGCCGGCGCGCAGGCGCGGCAGTAGCTGTAGCGGCCATCGGCCGAGGTCAGCACCTGCTGCTGGTGCTGGCAGCGCTGCCCGCCCGACACGCCGGGCAGGTAGTAGTCCAGGAGCTGGGTGGGGCAGTTGTCGCCGGGCACCAGGCCCGTTTCGGCGCACACCAGCCGAAAATCGAGGCTGGCCGGCGGGGCAAACCAGTCGCCCGCGCCGTTGTAGGCCAACGCGTTAAACAAATCAAACAGCAGCGGCGAGGCCACGTCGGCCCCCGTCAGCGCCGGGCTGCCCTGGCCGCTAAAATTCCCTACCCATACCCCGATGGTGTACTGGCGGTTGTAGCCCAGGCTCCAGGCGTCGCGGCGGCCGTAGCTGGTGCCGGTTTTCCAGGCAATGCGCGGCAGGTGGCGCCCCGCGGCGGCATCCACGGGCAGGTCGGGCCGGGTGCGCTGGGCCAGAATGTCGGTGAGCAGGTAGGCGGCGGCGGGGGAAAGAAGAGCAGCCCCACCCCCTACCCCTCCCCTGCTGGGGAGGGGAGCCGGACGACTAATACTTCCCACTAAAGTCTGTCTATGGCTGGCCCCCCTCTCCCGCAGGGGAGGGGGTGGGGCTACCCGTGAGGTGAGCATAAGCGGCGCCCACCGCCCGCCGTTCGCCAGCGCGCAGTAAAGCCCCGTCAGCTCTTCCAGCGTGGCGCCGCAGCCGCCGAGTATGGTGCTCAGGCCCAGGCGGGGCGCGTCGCGCGCCACTTGCCGGAAGCCCGCTCGTCGCAGCGTGCCGGTGAGCTTCTCCACGCCCACCTCGGCCAGCACCCGCACCGCCGGAATGTTGAGCGAGTAGGTGAGGGCCCGCTCCATCGTCACCTCGCCCTGGCAGTGCTTGTCGAAGTTTTCGGGCCGGAAGCCCTGGAAGTTGGTCGGCACGTCGGGCAGCACGGTTTTGGGCGTGAGCAGGCCGCGGTCGAAAGCCAGGCCGTAGAGCAGCGGCTTGAGCGTGGAGCCCGGCGAGCGCACCGCCCGCACGCCATCGACCTGGCCCAAGGCGCTGTTATCCTGAAAATCAACGGAGCCCACGTAAGCCTCCACGGCGTGGGTCCGGTTGTTCACCACCAGCACGGCAGCCTGCAAAATGCCCAGCGTGGCCAGCCGCCGCACGTAGTTGCGGGCCAACGCCTCCGCCTTAGCCTGGGTGGCGGGCCGCAACGTGCTATGGATGAGCGCCACGCCCGGCTGTGCCTGCACCAGCCGCCGGGCCAGGTGCGGGGCGAGGGTAGGGGCCGGGTGGCGCCGGGCGTCGAGCGGCTCCAGCAGCGCATCGGCAATATCCTGGGCCGGAAAGAGCCGTTGGCGCTGAAAATACCGCAGCCAGCGGTTGCGCTCCCGCACAATCTGCGCGTTGTCGCGGCCCAGCACCAGCCCGGCCGGCCGGTTCGGAATAATGGCCAGCGTCACGGTCTGGGCCAGCGATAAATAGTCGGGCGGCTGCTGAAAGTACAGCAGTGCCGCCGACTTCACGCCCTCAATATTGGAGCCGTAGGGCACTAGGTTGAGATACAGCTGCAGAATCTCCGCCTTGCTCAAATGGGCCTCCAGCTGCACCGCGCGCAGCATCTCGAGCAGTTTATTGCCAAAAGTCCTTTCTTTAGGCTCCAGTAGCCGCGCCACCTGCATGGTAATGGTGCTGGCGCCCGTGGTGCGGCCGTGGCCCAGCAGGTTGCGCCCCGTCGCCTGCACTATCGCCACCGGGTTCACTCCCCAATGATAACGAAAATACCGGTCTTCCTTGGCGATAATGGCCGCTTGCAGCGCCGGCGTAATCTCGGGCAGCTCCGTTTTCATCCGCCACTTTTGGGTGGGATTGAGGTAGGCGTGCAGCACGCTGCCATCCTGGGCCAGCACCAGCGGCGAGAACTGCGGCGGGGGGGGTAGGGGCCAGCGGCGGTCGGCCAAAAAGGCGAGCCCCAGCAGCACGGCCAGCCCAAGGGCGATGCGAAAAAGCGGGCGGTGGCGCATGGAGCGAATGTAGCGCGAACTTTCCAGTTCGTGCGCGAGCGCAGCGAGTAGGCAGGACCGGGCGGCGCGAACGATAATGCTCGCGGCGCTCGCGCACGAACCGGAAAGCTCGCGCTACTGACTTTGACTACTGCACGTACTTAATCTCTTGCAAGACAAAGCGCTGCACCGCCCCGGCTATCTCCACGGCCAGGCGGCCGTCGGGCTCCACGCCCACTATCTGGCCGCGCACGCGCCGGCCGGCCACCTCATACTCGTGCCACTCCTGGTAGCGGTAGAGGGCCGCCAGGTAGGCCCGGCGCAGCTCGCCCACCTGGCCGGCGCGCAGCTGCAGATAGCGGCGCTCCAGGCACTCCAGCAGGCGGGCGGCCAGCACCTCGCGCTGAAAATAGCGGCCCGTGAGGGCGCCCAGCGAGGTAGCGGTGGGTAGGGCGAAGTGCCGCTGGTTCACGTTCAGGCCAATGCCCACGACGCTGGACTGAATCTTTGCCCCGCTCAGGCTGTTTTCGATGAGGATGCCGCCAAATTTCTGGGTGCCGAAGTACAGGTCGTTGGGCCACTTCAGGCGCAGCTTGTCGGCGGGTTGCAGCAGCGCGGTGGCCCAGTCATAGACGCCCAGCGCCACGGCCTGGCTCAGCAAAAACTGCTGGCCCGCGTCGAGGAAAGTGGGCATCCACACCACGGATAGCGTTAGGTTTTCGCCCGGCGCGGCCTGCCACTGGTTGCCACGTTGGCCACGGCCGGCAAACTGGTCGTCCGTTATGACGGTGCAGCCTTCACTGGCCCGGTTTTCGCGCAACAGTTGCTGCGCTTCCGAGTTAGTAGAAGGGCAGGCGGGCAGCCAGATGAGCTGCCGGCCCGTGAATAAGGTATTAGGGCTGATGACCACGCAGGTTAGCAGTCGTATATTAGCTAGGTAAACCACGCAAACTTACTCTATGAAGAGCATTCAGGTCCGGCAGGATTCGGACACATTGGCAGACGTAGCCGTACGTGGCCTCCAAGACCGCAAAGGAATGGACATCGTCGTCCTCAACTTGAAAGAGCTGAAAAACGCGGTGGCCGATTATTTTATCATCTGCTCGGCCTCGTCCGACACTCAGCTCGATGCCCTGGCTCGCTCGGTGGAAGAAGAAGTAGAAAAAGTGACGGGCCAGGCCCCCTGGCAGAGCGAAGGCCGCACCAATCGCGAGTGGATTCTGTTGGATTACGTGGATGTCGTCGTGCACGTGTTTTTGCGTGACCGCCGGCAGTTCTACGCGCTGGAAGAGCTGTGGGGCGATGCCGAAATTACGTACATCGAAGATACTGCCGACGTGGTGCAACGTTAAAGCATCCGGTCGTCGGCCGCGTCTGCGGGTAGTATGCTTCCAACCTTGCCGGCCCGGCGCGGTTGCTTTTGACTTAGTACAACTCAAGTAATTTTTATTATGTCTGATACGACGCCCACTAAACGCCGCAAGCCGACGCTGCCTACCCCCACGCCCCGGCCGGGAGTGCAGCTCTGGGTGATGGCGGGGCTGCTGGTGCTATTCACCGGCATGTTCTATTTTACGAGCTATAATTCAGCCGTTAAAATTAACCAGCAGCGCTTCGAGCAAATGCTGGCCGCTGGCGATGTCCGCGATATTACGCTCGTGGTCAATAAGCAGCAAGTGGAGGTAGGATTAACCCCTCAGGCACTGCAGAAACCCGAGTTTCAGCGCGATTTAGCTGCTCGCCGGGGTCCCTTCGCTACTGGTGACCACGAGGCGCAGTACTACTTTCCGGTCTTTGATGCCAAGTTTTTCCAAGAGCAATTGGATAAGCTTCAAGCCCAGAAGCCCGCCGACCAGCGCATTCGCATGGAGCCGGTAGAGCGCATGGGGCTTGTTGATTTCATCAGCGGCTACGGGCTTATCATTGCCAGCATCATTCTGTTCGTGTTTCTCATGCGCCGCATGAGCAGCGCGGGGGGGCCTGGTGGCCAGATTTTCAACATCGGCAAGAGCCGCGCCGCCCTCTTCGAAGGCGGTGATAAGGTGAAAATTACGTTTAAGGACGTAGCTGGCCTGGAAGAAGCCAAGGAAGAGGTGCAGGAGATTGTGGAGTTCCTCAAGAACCCTAGCAAGTTCACCATCCTGGGTGGTAAAATCCCTAAGGGCGCGCTGCTGGTGGGCCCTCCCGGTACTGGCAAAACCCTATTGGCCAAAGCAGTAGCCGGCGAAGCTGACGTGCCGTTCTTCTCGCTGTCGGGCTCCGACTTCGTGGAGATGTTTGTGGGGGTAGGCGCGGCCCGCGTACGCGACCTGTTCAAACAAGCCAAGGCTAAAGCGCCCTGCATCATCTTTATTGACGAGATTGACGCCGTGGGCCGCTCGCGTAGCAAGGGTGCCATGCCCGGTGGCAACGACGAGCGCGAGAATACCCTGAACTCGCTGCTGGTGGAGATGGATGGTTTCGGCACCGACTCGGGCGTTATCATTCTGGCTGCCACCAACCGGCCCGATACGCTGGACTCAGCGCTGCTGCGCCCCGGCCGCTTCGACCGTCAGATTAGCATCGACAAGCCCGATATCAACGGCCGCACCGAGATTTTTACGGTGCACCTGAAACCGCTGACCCTCGGCCCCGACGTGGATGCCCGGAAGCTATCGGCCCAAACGCCGGGCTTTGCCGGCGCGGAGATTGCGAACGTCTGCAACGAGGCGGCCCTCATCGCGGCCCGGCGCGACAAAAAATTCATTACCAATCAAGACTTTACCGATGCGATTGACCGCGTAATCGGTGGCCTGGAGAAGAAGAACAAAATAATCAGCCCCGGCGAGAAGCGCATTGTGGCTTACCACGAAGCCGGCCACGCTATCGTTGGCTGGTTCCTGGAGCACACCGACCCGCTGGTGAAGGTATCTATCGTGCCGCGCGGGGTAGCCGCTTTGGGCTACGCGCAGTACCTGCCCAAAGAGCAGTTTCTGTATAACACGGAGCAGCTAATTGATGAAATGTGCATGGCTCTGGGTGGCCGCGCCGCTGAAGAGCTGGTATTTGGTAAAATCTCGACTGGCGCGCTGAGCGACCTCGAGCGCATTACCAAAATGGCCTATTCCATCGTGACGATGTATGGCATGAACAGCAAGCTCGGCAACGTATCGTTCTACGACTCGAAAGGCCAGAATGAGTACGGCTTCTCGAAACCTTATTCGGAAGCGACTTCGCAAATGATTGACGAAGAGGTGCGTAACATTATTGAGCAGGCCTACATCCGCACCAAGGAGCTGCTGACCGAGCGCCGCCACGAGTTGGAGGTTATCGCCAAAGAGCTGCTGGAAAAGGAAGTGCTGCTGCAAGATGACCTGGAGCGCCTGGTGGGCAAGCGCCCCTACGGGGGCCAGACCAACTACCAGGCGCACATGGCTGGCACCGACCGCTCGGAAACCGCCAGCGAGCGCCACGCCGAGCACCCCGAGGTGCCGCTGGAAGGCGACCTGCCAGCCCTGCACCTGCCCGGCTTGCCCGAAGCCGAAACGGTGTAGCTCCGCTAGCATCCTACCGAAAGGCCAGCCGCAAGGCTGGCCTTTTTTGTGTCGCCTACCTTTGTGCCCATGTCTTCCTCGCGCGATATTCTGTTGGCCCGCATTCGTACGGCTTTGGCGGCCGGCCCGGCGCCCCTACCCCCCGCGCCCGACTGGACCGCCCCCGTGCACCCGCCGCTGCCCGTGGCCGACCTGGCCGTAGTATTCGCGGAGAATTTTCAGCGCATCGGGGGGGAGTTTTTTTACTGCGAAAGTTTACCGCAGTTGGGCGCCACGTTGCGCAGCTGGCTAGCCGAGCGCCTACCCCCCGGCCAGCAGTTCTATGTGTGGGAGCCCGCGCTTCAGACATTATTAACCCAAGCTGAAGTGCTTTTTCAGCCTACGGAGGCTGATTTTCGGGCGCAGGCCGCCGTCGGAATGACTTCGTGTGAGGCGCTGGTGGCCCGCACGGGCAGCCTGGTAGTAGCGCCGGCTACGGCCAGCGGGCGGCGGCTCAGCATCTACCCCGACCAGCACTTGGTGCTGGCCCGGCCGAGCCAGGTAGTGGCCGAAATTGGCGACGCGCTACGCGGAATGCAGGCGCGCTACGGCGATAAATTACCTTCCATGCTGTCGCTCACGACGGGCCCCAGCCGCACCGCCGACATTGAGAAAACCCTGGTGCTGGGGGCGCACGGTCCGCGGCGCCTTAGTTTGTTTTTAGTAGAAGATGACGCCGAAACTGCTGCCTGAGCTGCCGCCGCTGGCGCTGGCCCCCGGCCAGCGCGTATATTTTGCTTCCGACTTTCACCTCGGCGCCCGATGCGGCCACCTCGCGCGAGCGCGAGCGCCGCATCGTGCGCTGGCTCGACGAGGCCGCCAAAGATGCGGCGGCCATCTACCTGCTGGGCGACGTGTTCGACTTTTGGTTTGAGTATAAGCACGCTATTCCGCGCGGGTTTAGCCGGTTGCAGGGCAAGCTGGCCGAGCTGACCGACGGCGGCCTGCCCATCACACTCTTCACCGGCAACCACGACATGTGGATGTTTGGCTACTTCACCCAGGAAATGGGCATCCCGATTTTGCGCGAGCCGGTGTCGCAGCGCATGGGCGATAAGCTGTTTTACATGGGCCACGGCGACGGGCTGGGTCCCGGCGACTTGGCCTACAAGCGCCTGCTGAAACCCGTTTTTGGCGCGCGCTTTACGCAGTGGCTCTTTGCCCGGCTGCACCCCAACTTGGGTATTGGCTTGGCCAGCAACTGGAGCCGCCACTCGCGCCTGCAAAACGGGGCGGCCGACGCCCGGTATTTCGGCGAAGACGAGTGGCTGCTCGTATACTGCCGCGAGGTAGAAAAACGCCAGCACCACGACTACTACGTATTTGGTCATCGCCACTTGCCGCTCGACGTGGCGGTGGGCCCCGGTAGCCGCTACGTCAACCTCGGCGAATGGGTCAATTATTGTTCCTACGGCGTTTATGATGGCAATGAGCTGGTACTGCGGGAGTTCAATGGGGGAATTAAAAATTAAAAGTGACAAATTAAACATGGTGAAAAAGCTTAAAACCCAACTTTTCACCATGTTTAATTTGTCATTTTTAATTTTTAATTCAGTATTTGCCGGCGCGCAAACCGTGCCCAGCGCGGCCTCGGTGGCGCCCGCCGCCCGCGTGGCTCCGGTCGAAACAGCCCCTACCCCCCCCGATAAGGCCCTAAGCCCCGCGGCGCCCACGCCGGCCGCCGGCACCTGGCAACTCACCAAAACCCTGGCGCTGCCCAGCCTGGGCGCGGCTTCGCTCGACCGGCGCGGCACGCTCTACTTGGCCGACCGCGACAACAACCTGCGCCAACTAACCCGCGAGGGCCAGCCCCTCAATACCTACTCGCCGGCCCAGCCCGGCCACATTGCCGTCATTGAGGCCTGGAACCAGAACAGCCTGCTGGTTTTTTACGACGACCGGCAGCAGGTGCTGCTGCTCGACCGCTTTTTGGCGCCGCTGAGCGAAATCAGGCTGGCCGACTATATCGACGGGACGGTGCGCACCGCCACGCTGGCCCCCGATGGCCTGCTGTGGCTGCTCGATGAGAGCGCCCTGGCGCTGCGCGAGTTTGACCCCCAGGCCCTGCGCGTGACGCAAAGCACGCCGCTCGACCTCATCATCGGGCGCAGCCGGCCCGACTTTCGCTTCCTGCGCCAGTATCAAAACAACGTGTATCTGGTGGACTACACCAGCGGCATTTTCGTGTTTGATAACCTCGGTAACTACCGCAAGAAGCTGCCCTTTACGGGCCTGGATTTCATCACGTTCCGGGGCGATGAGCTG
This sequence comes from uncultured Rhodanobacter sp., assembly GCA_964657755.1. Taxonomy (GTDB): domain Bacteria; phylum Bacteroidota; class Bacteroidia; order Cytophagales; family Hymenobacteraceae; genus Hymenobacter. The sequence continues at coordinate 7,129 of CAZZWL010000075.1, read as the reverse complement.
GTGTACCTGGCCCAGGGGCAGCTGCACTTTTTTAACCTCTACAACCTGACCGAGCGCACTCAGGCCCTACCCCCCGACCTCGATGCAACGACCGTGCGCCAAGTGCTGCTGGGCGACCAGTCGGCCTACTTCGTCACGACCCAGGGGCTGCGCATTTACCAGTTGTAATGACAGGTTGAAGGCTTGGTGCTGAATGTTTCTTGGGTGTATAAGGCGCAGCTTGCCAACGCAATACTAGTGCTTAAATCGTTGCCCGTAACGAAGTTGCAACGAGCGAAAAGGTGACGCAGCGCGCAACCAGGCTGCCGGGTGGCCGTTAGGAGATAGGACCTTTTCCACCATTTCTCCTTCCTTCGCCATGAAAGCCCTAATGTTTCACGGCCCTCGCAATGTGAGTGTCGACACCGTAGACGACCCTACGTTGAAGGACTCGCGCGATGCCATCATCCGCGTCACGAGCACGGCCATTTGCGGCTCCGACCTGCACATCTACAACGGCTCGCTGCCGACCAAGCCGATGGTGCTCGGGCACGAGTTTATGGGCATTGTAGAGGAAGTGGGCAAGGGCGTGGGCAACCTCAAGCGCGGCGACCGCGTGGTGGTGCCCTTCCCGATTGCCTGCGGCCATTGCTTCTTTTGCAACCACGAGCTGCCCGGCCACTGCGAAAACTCTAACCCCGACCACTATGGCCCCGAGGGCGGCCTGCTGACCCAGAAAGGTGGCGCGCTCTTCGGCTACACCGACCTCTACGGCGGCTACGACGGCGGGCAGGCCGAATTCGTGCGCGTGCCCTACGCCGACTTTGGTCCGCGCAAAGTGCCTGATTTTCTGACTGATGAACAGGTATTGTTTCTGACGGATATTTTTCCGACCGGCTACTCGGGCATCGACTGGGCTGAGGTGAAGGGCGGCGAGTTTATCGCCATTTTCGGCGCCGGGCCGGTGGGTATTATGGCGGCTAAGAGCGCCTGGCTGCGCGGCGCGGCCCGCGTGGTGATTGTTGATACGCAAAAATATCGCCTCGATAAAGCCAAGGAAACGACCCGCTGCGAAACCATTTTGTGGGAGAGCCACGACCAAGTGGTGGCGCAAATTCGGGATATGAGCGAGGGCCGCGGGGCCGACGTGTGCGTCGATTGCGTGGGCTTTGAGCCCGACCGCAACCTGCTCGACCGCGCCAAGGCTGTTATCAACCTCGAAAAGGGCTCGCCCAAAGTTATCGAAACCTGCATGAGCGCCGTGCGGCGCGGCGGCGTGGTGTCGGTGTTGGGCGTGTATGCTACCACCAACGACAACTTCCCGGTGGGCCAGTTTTTTGATAAAGGCATTAAGCTGGTGGGTGGCCAGGCGCCGGCGCATAAGCACATCGACAAGCTGCTCCAGCATATTATTAAGGGCGAGGTGGTGCTGGATGATATTATTTCGCACCGCCTACCCCTCTCGCAGGCGGCGCACGGCTACGACATCTTCCGCCATAAAAAGGATAACTGCCTGAAGGTAGTGCTCCGGCCCGGCGAATAACGGGCAGCTAATCAGTCCCAAAAAGCCCGGTTGCTTACGCAGCAGCCGGGCTTTTCGGGCCCCTGCTTACCTTGTTGGCCAGAGCGGGGGTAGGGCCCGCCAGTTCGCTTACCGTAGAAATATGCTGAAAAAATACGTTGGCCGACCACTCTGGCTACTAGCCGGGCTGCTGGCCGCTGCACCGGCCCGGGCGCAGGTGGCGGCGGTGGCATCGAAGCTGGCGCCGGGGGTAGGGCAGGGGATGGGGCGGGCGGCCGTGCGGGTGCGGGTAGTGGATGCGGTGGCGTTTCGCCAGTGGGCCGCCCAGGCATTGCCCGGCGCGCAGCTGGCCGGCGTGCCGGGGCAGCCCGCGCTGGTAACGATAAAGGCAGTGACTACCAAGCAGCTGGCTGCGCTGGCGACTTCGCCCCTGGTCGAGTTTGTGGACCTGCCCGACCGCCCGGCCCACGACGAGCGCCTGCTCAACGGCGCCGACCTCACGGTGAACAACCTGCGGGCCGTGCAGCGGCGCTACCCCGCGCTCACGGGCCAGGGCCTGGCGGTGAGCATCAAGGAAAACCCGCTCGACCCGACTGACCTGGACTTTCGGGGGCGGCTGCTGAATACGCCGGCCGGCACGGTTATCGAGTCGGTGCACGCCAGTATCATGGCCACGCTCATCGCGGGCGGCGGCAACTCGGGGCCGGCCGGCGAGGGCGCGGCGCGGCAGGCGAGCATTGCGTCCTCGTCCTACGCCAACCTACTGCCCGATGCCAACTCCGACCTGACCAGGTACGGCGTGAGCGTGCAAAACCACTCGTATGGTACGGGGATTGAGAACTATTACGGCCTCGAAGCGCAGGGCTACGACCAGCAGGCGCGGCAGTTGCCCACGCTGCTACACGTGTTTTCGGCGGGTAATTCGGGCACGTCGGCCAGTGCCAGCGGGGCCTACCAGGGCCTGGCGGGCGTTGCCAACCTCACGGGGCAGTTTAAGATGTCGAAAAACTCGCTGAGCGTGGGCGCCACCGACGCGCTGGGCCAGGTGGCACCGCTCAGCTCGCGCGGGCCGGCCTACGATGGCCGCGTGAAACCCGAGGTGGTGGCCTACGGCGACGCCGGCTCGTCCGATGCCTCGGCGCTGGCGTCGGGGGCGGCGCTGCTGGTGCAGCAGGCCTACCGCGACGGCCAGGGCGGCGCCCTACCCCCCGCCGCGCTGGTGCGCGCCGCCCTTATCAATAGTGCCCATGACGTGGGCCGGCCCCAGGTCGATTTTGTGGCGGGCTTTGGGCAACTCGATGCCCTCGGGGCGGTGCGCACGGTGCTGGAAGGACGTTTTTGGGCTGGTAGCTTGGCCCAGGGCCAGGAGCAAGTGATAGCGCTGAATGTGCCCGCCGGCACCCGGCAGTTCAGAATTACCCTGACCTGGGCCGACCCTGAAGCCGCCGCCAATGCCGCGCAGGCCCTCGTCAACGACCTCGACCTCGACGTGCTGGACCCCGCTGGCACCCGTTGGCTGCCTTGGACGCTGAGTGCCTACCCCCACCTCGATTCGCTGGCTCTGCCCGCCCGCCGCCGCCCCGACCACCGCAACAACGTGGAGCAGGTAACCCTCGACCTGCCGGCCGCCGGCACCTACCAGGTGCGGGTGCGCGGCTACGCGGTGCCCAACGGGCCGCAGGCTTTTAGCCTGGCCTATGAAGCAGTGGCTCCCGGCTTTGAGTGGCTGGTGCCGAGCACCTTGCGCGATGTGCGGCCCGCCCAGGCGGCGCTGCTGCGCTGGCGCTACGCTGGCCCTGCGGCCCTGGCCCAACTGGAGTACCGGCCGGTGGGCCGCGCCACCTGGCGCCTTATCGCGGCTGGCGTAGACGTGACGCAGCAAACTGCCACCTGGATACCTCCCGATACGACGACCCTGGCGCAGGTGCGCTGCGTGGTGGGCAGCCAGGCCTACGTGTCCGATACCTTCGCGCTGGCCCGGCCGCTGCCGGTGCGCGTGGGCTACGTGTGCCCCGACGAAACGCTGCTCACCTGGCCGGCCACGCCCGGCGCTGCGCAGTACCAGGTCTACCGCCTGGGTGCCACGGCCCTTGAGCCGTTTCGGCTCGTGGCCGACACGCTGCTGCGGGTGCCGGCTGCCCTTGGTGCCGGGCCATACTTCGCGGTGGCGCCGGTGCTGGGGGGTAGGGCCGCCGAGCGCGGCGCCACCGCCAACGCCGACCAGGCCGGCGTGCGCTGCTACCTCCGCACGTTTTTGCCCAGCCCGCCCATCACCGACACGGTGCGGCTGGCACTGGCGCTGGGCACGCTGTATCGCCTGCAAAGCATTCAGCTCCAGCGCCTGGGGCCGGCCGGCTTCGTTACGATTCAAACCCTGCGCCCCGTTACCCAGCTCACTACGCTATTCACTGACCCAACCGCCGCGTCGGGTCTCAATCAATACCGCGTGCTGGGCCAAACCATAGCCGGCCAAGCGTTTGCCAGCGACACCGTGGCCGTGCAGCTGGTGCGCCGGGGCGAGCTGCTGGTCTTCCCGGTGCCGGTGGGGTTAGGGCAAGCCATGCAAGTGGCCGGCGAGCCGGGCGTGCCGCTGCAGCTGGACCTCTACGATGCCCTGGGCCGCCCCGTGCGCACGGCGCTGGTCGATGGCGCGCTTAATCTGTTCGATACCGCGGGCCTGCGGCCGGGCGTGTACCTGCTGCGGGCTACCCCCACCGCTGGCGGCGGGCCCGCTCGCACCCGCCGCGTGGTGCTGGTGCAGTAGCGCCCAGCCAAAAGCCCCCGGCCTGCCAGGCAGACCGGGGGCTTTTTACGGCTAGTTAGTAGGCTCTAGTACAGGTAGTTGAGGGCCGTTACGTCGTTGGTGTTAAACGGCCGGTTTACGCCGTTGCCCACGCAGGCCAGCATCCAGGAGTTGGGGTCGGGGGCCGAAGGCGTGCCGGGGATGAGAACGGCACCCACGTTGCTGGCGCCCTCGTTCGAGGCGCTGCCGCCGCAGCTGTAGGCGCGGTTCATATAGTCGGTGTGGCGGAAGCCGATGCAGTGGCCCATCTCGTGCGCCATGATAGTGGCGATGTAGTTGACATTCGAGCTGTTAATTACATTCGGCACCAGCGTGAAGCCCGGCGCGGGGTTGCCCCCCGAGGGAAAGCCGCCCGACTGCCCCAGCACGCCCGCGCCCAAGTTTGAAGAGTACTTCACGGGCAGGTCGGCCGTGCCCGAGGTGATGCGGGTAAACTTGAGCTGCAAGTTGGCGGCGTTGTAGCGCCGGATGGCCTCATCAATGGCGGACACGTAGGCCGAGCCAAACTGACTCGACAGGCTCACGGTGAGTGTGCGGGGCAGGCGGGTCACGAGGTTGGTGGTGCGGTACTGCTCATCGGCGCCCACGCGCAGCATTTTGTAGTCGGTGGCGCTGGCCAGCAGGTCGGGCGTCAGGAAGATGTCGCCCTCCACCACGTAGCCGCCATCCACGGCTTTGAGGTCGCTGGTGCCGAAGCCCAGGGCTTTCACCTGCGCGGTCACGTCGGGGGTAATGGTGGCGGGCTGGGCCGCATCCTGCGCTTTCTGGCAGCCCGAGAGGGCGAGGGCGGCGCTGGCCCCCAGGGCCAGCAAAGAGGTAAATTTCAACATTGGTTTGGTTTGGAAAAGGATGAAATGAGCATGAAACTGTGCCCAAATATGCTTACGTTTTTTGAATCAGCAACTGGTTAAATTACAAATGCCAAAATTTTACACCTTATTTAGGGCGCCTAACAGACCAATGCCAGGCAATGATAGTGACTTGACTACTAGGGGCGCCGTGGGTAATTCGAAACCTCTCTGCCGGGGGACTCAGAATCTGCCTTCGCAGGATGCTATTTGGTAAGTGAGGCTGTACCCAGCCACCAGCACTGCTTAATCAAAGACCTTCTCAATTTGGATTCGGCTTTGCTGAAATGAATAGTTTGCGACTGCTTATACCGCCGGCGCTACGGGCCACCAGAGCGCCGCTGATGGGGGTAGGGGCGGTCCGGCTCAGCATATCCAGCATTGCAGCCGACACCAGACGCGTCTTACGCGTGAGGGACTACTTCAATTCGCTTGCTTGCCGCACCACTCCCGAGGGCTTTGCTGTCACTTTCTCCGGTATCGTTAAGGGTTGGAGTACCCTGAATGGCCCGTCCGCCAAGGCCCGGTTTCGGGGTTGCGGCGAGGGCCAATGGCTGGGTCTGGTAGCCGAGGGCGGCAACCAGACCATTTGCCTTGCTAAATAGGCGGCTGGGAATGACGGTTACGGAGCGTTTCCAGCAACTCTTTCCAGCCAACCATTTCCGCTTCACGAAATGGTTATCTTTGCTAGATTCCCACTTTCGTGCGGCCCGGTGCGGCCGCCTTTCCTATAGATTATGGCTTGTGCCTCTTGCTCATCCGGCGGCGGCTGCTCTACCAGCAAGGTAGGCGGCTGCGGCTCCAAAGGCGGCTGCTCCTCGGGCGGCTGCACCCGGCTTAACGTTTTCGACTGGCTCGCCGACGTCGATATGCCCAGTGATTTTCGCGGGTTTGACTGCGTTGAAATTCGTTTTAAAGGCGGCCGTAAAGAGTTCTTTCGCAACGACAAGCGCCTACCCCTCGTCACGGGCGACGCCGTGGTGGTGGAGGCCGCCGGCTCGGGCTGGCACCTGGGCCACGTGAGCCTCAAGGGCGAGCTGGTGCGCCTGCAAATGCGCAAGAAAAAAGTGCCCACCGACTCGCGCGACATCCGGCCCATTCTGCGCGTGGCTACCCCCGACGATGAGGAGCGCTGGCAGGCCGTGCGCGACCTCGAAAACGGCACCATGTTTCGGGCCCGCGCCGTGGTGGATGAGCTGCGCCTCAAAATGAAGCTCTCCGACGTGGAGTACCAGGCCGACCGCACGCGGGCGCTGTTCTACTACTCGGCCGAGGACCGGGTCGATTTTCGGGAGCTGATTCGGCGGCTGGCCGACGAGTTTCGGGTGCGCGTGGAGATGCGCCAGATATCGCTGCGCCAAGAAGCCGGCCGCATCGGCGGCATCGGCGTGTGCGGCCGCGAGCTGTGCTGCTCCACCTGGCTCACCGACTTTAAGGCCGTGAGCACCACCGCCGCCCGCTACCAGAATCTTAGCCTCAACCCTCAGAAGCTGGCCGGCCAGTGCGGCCGCCTCAAGTGCTGCCTCAACTACGAGCTCGATGCCTACCTCGACGCCCTCAAGGACATTCCGCAGGTGCAGCGGCCCTTGCAGCTGGCCCAGGGCGAGGCGTTTTTGCAGAAAACCGACATTTTCCGCAAGCGCATGTGGTTTGCCTTTCGGGGCGATAATAACTGGGTGATGGTGAGCGCCGAGCGCGTGCGCGAAGTGCTGGAGCTGAACAAGAAAGGCGAGAAGCCCGACACCCTGCTACCCCCCCGCCAGGAAGCCGAAGTGGCGCCCGCCGTCTCGACCCTGATGGAAGGTGAGCTCGACCGCCTCGACGACCAGATAAAAGCTGGCAGCAAGCGCGGCAAGCGCAAGCGCAAGGAGCGCGGCGACCGCCCCGCCGGGGCTGCCCCTGAGGCCAGCGCCCCTACCCCCCCCGAACCCCGCGAAGCGCGCGCGCGTCCCACACCTCATATTCGTTATTGTCGTT
>CAZZWL010000074.1:16432-27199 GCA_964657755.1 uncultured Rhodanobacter sp. | reverse complement strand
CACTGCTCATTGCTCACTGCTCATTGAAAACTTAGTCGCGGGGTACCCCAATCGGGTGTTGCTCCGTGACTTTTCGTTGGCCCTACCCCCCACGCCGGCCTTCGTGGCGGTGCTGGGGCACAACGGAGCGGGCAAAACCACGCTGTTTCGGGTGCTCACGGGGCAGCTGCCCTACTTGGGCTCGGTGCGGCTGGGCGGCCCCGAGGAGCTGCGCACGCTGCGCGGCCCGGCCCTGGCCCGCCGCCTGGGCTACCTGCCGCAGCGCGGTATCCTCGACTTTGCCCTCCCCACCCGCGAGCTGGTGGTGATGGGCCGCTATCGCCACCACGGACTGTTTAGCACCTACGGCCCCGCCGACTACGCCCGCGCCGACGCGGCGCTGGCGGCCGTGGGCGCCGCGCACCTGGCCGGCCAGGATTTTCGGCAGCTGTCGGGCGGCGAGCAGCAGCTGGTATGGCTGGCCCAGCTCAGCCTGCAAGACGCGCCGCTGTATTTGCTCGACGAGCCCACGCAGCAGCTCGACGTGTATCACCGGCGGCGCATTTTTTCCTTGCTAAGTGATTGGGTAGCAACCGAAGGGCGCACCATCCTGTGCAGCACGCACGACCTGGATAGCCTACTCGACCTGCCGGGCTGCCTGCTCAATCTGTCGCGGCCCCGGCCCGAGCTGGTGCCAATCAGTGCGGAAGCGGTGCGGGCGGAGCGCGAATTTTTAGAGCGAAATCCTCGCGGGCAGTAACTTGGTGGCGCGGCGCAAGCCACTTGGTTTGAGGCGCGCTTCTGCATGGCTGCTACCCCGCTCCGCGCCACTCAAGCCGAGCTTTGGAAAAAGCTCGTTGCGCTCGACCTCGACGGTGCGGCGGCGCTGTCGTTTTCCCGCCGCCTGGCCCGCGATAATGGCTGGCCGCCAGCCTTTGCCCAGCGCGTGGTGCTGGAATACAAAAAATTTGTGTACCTGGCGGCCACCTGCGGCCATCCCGTCACGCCGTCCGATGAAGTAGACCAAGCCTGGCACTTACACTTGGTGTATACCCGCTCCTACTGGGATGAGCTGTGTGGGCGGGTGCTGGGCTTTGCCTTGCACCACGGCCCCACACAGGGTGGCCCGGCCGAGGGCCACAAGTTTCAGGATTGGTACGCAGCCACCCTACGCTCCTACAAGGCGGCGTTTGGCGAAGATGCGCCAGCCGACATTTGGCCAGCGGCAGCCGTGCGCTTTGGCGAAGCCCCCTACTTTCGGCGGGTAAACCTGCGGGGAAAGTGGCTGCTACCCAAGCCCCAGCTACCCCAGTGGCAGCTGCCACGAGTTTCTTCCATCCGCTTGGCCGGGCTCGCCTTGGTGGGCCTACTGGTGCTGGCGGGCTGCACCGCCCGCACACCGCTCAATCCTTTTAATTGGTATGGCGCGGAGTTTTTGGGTTTGTTTTGGGGGCTTTGCGGCACGCTCGTGCCCCTGGCCTGGTGGCTGCGGCACCGGGGCCGGGGGGTAGGCGAGGCCTTTTGCGGCGCGCCACCCAGCACCTATGCGCTGGCCCGGCTTGCGCAGCGGGGCCGCTGCATAGCGGATAGCGCCCTGGCCGCGCTGGCCTACGAAGGCCGCATCTTGTTTCCGACGCCCGATAAAGTGGTGCGCAGCGACCAGCCCGCCCCTACCAATGCCTACGAGCGTAGCATCTGGGCTGGGCTGGCCACCACCGGCTCCTCGCTGGCCGATGCCCGGCAGTTGGGGCTGCGGCCCACCAACCCGGCCTTACTGGCCCTCGATGCGGAGCTGCTCCAAGCGGGCCTGCTGCTGCCGCCCGCCGAGCGCCGTGCCCTGAATAACTTGCCCTTATTCACCGCACTAGGCTTGGGCCTATTCGGTTTCATTAAGTTGCTGGTAGGGATTCACCGCGACCGGCCCGTAGGATTGTTAGCCCTGTCCTTGCTGGGTTTAGGCATTGCCGCTGGAGCTTCCTACTATTATTCGGCGTGGGCTACTGGCCGCGGGGCCTACCTGCTCCGCGAAACCGAACAGCGACTGGCCCGGCAACGAGGTCTGGCCGACGGGCCAACCGTCGTTATTCTGGCCGTCGCGGTGCTGGGTCTTAGCAGCCTGCATTCGCTGGGGCTAGGCAAGCTGGCTACCAACCTCACGCCACCCACCGATGGCAGCAGCGACGGCGGCTCGGGCTGCGGGGGAGGCTCGGGCTGCGGTGGGGGCGGGTGCGGCGGGTGCGGCAGCTAGCGCGGCCCCGGCCGGCCGCGCAGCACGTGCCCGATGGAGCGCATAAATGGCCCCGGCGCCACCGAATTCATCACGCGCAGGTTGTCGGCCCAGCTGGTCGTTTCGTCCAGAAAGCGGAAGATGCGCTCGACGGGATTGCGCTCGAACAACTGCCGGAAGATGTCGCGGGTCGTTTCGCCCCGGCGCTGCATAATGTCGAGCAGCAGCGTGTCGAAGAGCCGGAACTGCCAGCGGTCACCCGTGGGGTCGCGGGGGGGTAGGCCGGTGGCCGCCAGCGCCGCCACCAGCCGCGCCGACTGCGCCTGAATGCGCCGAAACGCGTAACCGGTGCTGGGCTTGGCCCGCCCGGCGCGCGTGCCCAGGTTAACAATGTGCGCCCCTACCCCCGTCGGCAGCGGGTGGTCGGTCATGGGAATGGCGCCCACCTCGGTGGCCGTGATGCGGTAGTCGGCCGGCGCGAGCTTCAGCGTATTGTGCAGGTAATCAAGCAGGTTTGCCTCGTACTCACTTTTGGGCAGCATCGTAGGCGAAAACAGCGTGTACTCAACCAGCGCCCGGCGCGGGCCGAAGGGCAGCACGTATATGAACCGCGCTTCGCGCTGCTGCTCACCCCGAAAGTCCATAAACTCGACCACGGCGGGGTCGAACACGTCGCGGTTCGTCTCGATTTCCCACCCCAGAAAATGCTGGAGCAGGTAGCGGTGCTTAGCCGGATTGGGCACGATGGCCGGCGGCCGGCTGTCGAAGGCAAACCGCGCGGTGAGTTCCTGCCCGGCCTCAGTGCGGGCGCGCACCCCTACCCCCGTATTTTCGAGCGATGTGACCCGGCCCCGCAGCACCTTGAACTGCGCCGGCCGTGCCGCCAGCGCCCGGTGCACGAACTGGTAAAAATCGAGGCCGCGCACCGTGCGGTAGCGGTACTTTCCCAAGTTGAGCACCCGTACAAAACCCGGACTGCGGAAGGCGATGTTGTGCCATTCGCCGGCGGCCAGCTCGTCGAACGGCGAGGGCTCGTCGGCCCAGTACGACCAAGTGCGGTCGTTCTGGTCTTTGGGCTCGGGCTCGATGAGCAGCACCCGCTTATCGGCCAGGCGGGGCTCCTGGGCCAGATAATAGGCCAGGCTGAGGCCCGCCGCCCCGCCGCCCACCAGCAGGTAGTCATAGGTTGGGGGCGAATCGGGGGGGTAGGACATGGCACAAAGATGCGCCCGGCCGGCGTTTTGGCAATTTAGTGTTAGGTTCGTAGTTGTAATACGCGGATTATTATAGACTTGGTATTTTTTTGTTATTCCCCGGTGCTTTACCCCGACTTATCTACTTCCACGCTATGAATTTGTACACGGCGCTATTTTTTATGCCGGCAGCGGCGGCAATTTTGGCGGCTGCTCCGGCGGCCCAGGCCCAAACCGTGCTTTGGGCCAGCAAGGTGGAGGACGTTTCCTCTGCCAAAGCCAAGGGCAAGGAAGCTTTTTCGCCCGAAAAAGCCTTGGGCGAGCCCAACTCGCAGCCGCTGGGCGAGGCCAACAACGAGGCCTGGACGCCGGGCAAGGACGGCGCCAACGAGTTTATCGAGGTGCGCTTTGCCAAGTCGATTATCGCCCAGCAAGTCACCGTTATCGAGAACGTTAACCCCGGCGCCATCACCAAAATTGAGCTGATTGACATCAAGGGCGAGCGGCACCAGGTGTATGCCAACGCCAACCCTGGCCCGCTGCCGGTGGCTTTTCGCACGTTGCAAGTGAAGTTTAAGCCCGAGAAATACCGCACCATCGGCGCCCGCGTGACGATGAACGCCTCGAAGGTGGACGGCCCGAACCAGATTGACGCTATCGGCATTGCCAACGTGGTGGTGCAGATTGTGAAGCAGGACTTTAAGAATCCGGCCAAGACGGACGTCGAAACCGTGCAGATGGACTCGACCCTGAAGAACCTGGGGCCCAACATCAACAGCAAGTACGTGGACACCCACCCGGTAATTTCGCCCGATGGCCGCACCATGTTTTTTGCCCGCCAGTTTCACCCCAACAACGTGGGGGGCACCCGCGACCCGCAGGATATCTGGTATTCGAAGCTGACCAGCGGCAAAAACCAGACCTGGAGCCTGGCCAAAAACCTGGGCTCGCCGCCCAACGGCCCCGAGGACCCCAACGGCCTGGCCTCGGTGTCGGCCAATGGCCAGGTGGCGCTGCTCACCGGCGTGTACGTCGATGGGTTTATGGAGCCCAAGGGCTTTAGCACGAGCCGGCGCTCGCCGGGCGGCTGGAGCGTGCCGCAGAAAGTAGAGATTGACAACTTCGTGAACCGCGACCCCGAGCACGTGGACGGCTACCTCGCCACCTCGGGTAAAGCCCTGCTAATGGCCGTGGACCGCGCCGATGGCCAGGGTGGCCAAGACATCTTCGTGAGCTTCCCCAAGCCCATTCCGGTGGGTGAGCAGCCCGACCCCAAGCGCCCCACCAAGTGGGCTAAACCTATTAGCCTCGGGCCTACCATTAACACGCCCGGCGCCGACTTCGCGCCCTTCCTGGCGGCCGACGACAAGACGCTGTATTTCGCTTCGGACGGGCACGGCGGCTATGGGAAAAGTGATATTTTTTATTCGAAGCGTCTTGATGACACTTGGACCAAGTGGAGTGCCCCGCGCAACCTGGGCCCGGTGGTGAACTCGCCCGATTTCGACGCGTATTACACGCTTTCGGCGGCCGGCGACAACGCCTACTTGGTGTCGGCGCGCAACGGCACCGATGGCTCGAAAGATATTTTTCGCATTGCGCTGGCGCCGGCTTTCAAGCCCGAAGTAGTGACGCTGGTGCAGGGCAAGGTGCTGGATGCGGTGACCAAGAAGCCCATCCGGGCCATTATTCACTACGAAAACCTGATTACGGGTGAGGAAATCGGCGTCACGGAAAGCTCGCCCATCGATGGCTCCTACACGATTGTGCTGCCCGCCGGCGTGCAGTACGGCTACCGCGCCGAGTCGCCCGACTACATTGCCGAGAACGCCAGCCTCGACGCCACGACCTCCGATAAGTACTCGGAGAAGCAGCAGGACCTGTTTATGGTGCCCTTCAAGGTGGGCCAGAAGGTGCGTCTCAACAATATCTTCTTCCCGCAGAGCAAGTACGTGCTGCAGCCCAGCTCCTTCCCCGAGCTGCTGCGCTTGGTGCGCATCCTGCGCGACTACCCCACCGTGGAAATTCTTATCGGCGGCCACACCGACAACCAGGGTGACCCCGCCCTGAACCTGAAGCTGAGCGAAGACCGGGTAAACGAGGTGAAGAAGTACTTGGTTAGCAAAGGGATAGATGCCAAGCGACTGACCACGCAAGGCTTTGGTGGCACCCAGCCCATTTCCAGCAACGACCAGGAAGAAACCCGCCGCTTCAACCGCCGGGTGGAATTTACCATTACGAAGAAGTAAATTTGGGTGTCGGACGCACGTTATTGGTTGCCAGCTGGCTCGGCAACCAATAACGCGCACTTCGTATTACCTCGCTCCATGCCCCTACCCCCCCGCTTTTTGCTGAGTGCCCGGCCCTGGCTGGCGGGGCTGGGTTTGCTGGCCGCCGGCACGGCACGGGGGCAGGACGTGTACTTTTCGCAAGCCTTCGCCAATCGCCAGGCCGACAACCCCGCCTGGACCGGCCTGGTGGACGATTATAGCGCCACGCTCAGCTACCGCGACCAGTTTCCGCAGCTGGCGGGCTCGTTTCAGACGGTGCAGCTGGCAGCGGGCTGGCGGCTGCCGAAACCCGGTTTGCACCACGCCATTGGCATTCTTATCAACCAGGACCGCACCGGCACCGTGGGCTATACCCGGCTGGGAGCCACGGCGCAATATGCCTACCACACCCGCCTCACGCGCACCCTGGCCCTGAGCGGCGGGGCGCAGGTGGGCTACGGCCGCCAGCGCGTGGGCTACGACAACCTCACCTTCGGCGACCAGTACAGCGCCGATGGCAGCTACGTGGGGGCCACCGCCGAGAGCCTGGCGGGGTTTCCGCCCGTTAACTACCTCACGGTGGGGGTAGGCGGCGTGCTGTATGCCGAGCAGGCCTGGCTGAGTGTGTCGGGCCATAATTTGAACCGTCCCGACTTGGGATTCAGTACACAGGCCGGCCTACCCCTACGGGTGGCCGTGAACGCGGGCTACAAGCTTTTTTTGCAGCAGCCCGCCGGCTCGGGCCAGGGGGAAGTGCGCGAAATCAGCCTCGTACCTACCGTGGGCTACACCCGGCAGGGTGGCTCGCAGCGCTCGGAGGCGGGCGCGTATTTTATCCTTGACCCCGTGACGGTGGGCGCCCTCTACCGTAACCTGGCCAGCCCCAACCTGGGTACCCAGCACGTGGTGGCCGTGGTGGCGGGCGTGGCGGTGGGCGACCTGCGAATTGGCTACAGCTACGACGTGGGCGTGAGCCAATTAGCCAGCGACTTGGGGGGGGCGCACGAAATAACTTTGACCCTTCGTGCGTTTGATAAGCTGGAAAGCGCCTTTCGCCGACTGAAAAGGCGGAATTATCCAAAAGCCCCTTGCCCCGACTTCTGATTGTGCGTAATATTGCAACCAAATGCTTCCTCTTAATTTATTAGCCCTTTAGACACATCTTTTTTTCGTTATGAGATTCACTAACTATTTGAGCTTGCTTGCGGCTAGTAGCCTGGCCCTGGCCAGCTGCCACAAGGGGGCCCCTACCGCTACCAACCCTGGCAAGGCATCCTCCACGACGGGTATTGCCTATAATACTGACGAGGGCATGAAAGTGTCGGACTTCAAGAAAATCCCCACCGGGCCGGGCCTTGTCTACATTGAAGGGGGCCGCACGGTGCTGGGCTCGCAGGAGGAAGACGTGACCAACAACCACGACAACATGGAGCGCACGGTGACTATCGCCTCGTTCTACATGGACGAAGCGGAAGTGGCCAACATTCACTGGCTTGAATACCTGCACTTTCTGCGCAAAGACTCGTCGGAGGAGAAATACAAGGCGGCTTTGCCCGACACTACGGTGTGGGCGCGCGACCTGTCGTTCAACGACCCGTACGTGACCTACTACCTGCGCTATCCTGGTTTCCGCTACTTCCCGGTAGTGGGCGTGAACTGGCTGCAGGCGGATAGCTACTGCGCGTGGCGCACGGCCAAGGTGAACGAAAACCTGGCCAAAGGCGGCGGGGGCGAAACCAAGAAAGGTGGCCTGTTTAGCAAAAAGAACAAGAAGGGTGATGCGGCCGCCAGCGGCGCGGCCGAAGGCGGTGGAGCGGGTGCTTTGGCCAACGGCAAAGGAGCCCCTTCCATCGAAAACGGCAACTCGCTGCCCAACTACCGCCTGCCTACCGAAGCCGAGTGGGAATACGCCGCGCAAGCGCTGGTGGGCACCCAGGAAGTGGGCAACGAAAACCAGGAAGAGAAGCGTATTTACCCCTGGGATGGCCGCTCGACCCGCAACCCGTACGGTAAAGGTCAAGGCCAGTTCCTGGCTAACTTCAAGCGGGGTCGGGGCGACTACGCTGGCATTGCGGGCAGCCTGAACGACGGCGCCATGATTACGGAGTACATCTACGCCTACCCCCCCAACGACTACGGCCTTTATAACATGGCCGGCAACGTGAACGAGTGGGTGCAGGACGTGTACCGCCCGCTCTCGTTCCAGGATGTGGAAGACCTCAACCCCTTCCGCCGCAATGGCGTGGGTGACGCGGCAGCTGGCTACGACAAGAAAGGCTACCAGAGCCTGGTCGACGACCACGTGCGCGTGTACAAAGGCGGCTCGTGGCGCGATGTGGCCTACTACCTCTCGCCGGGTACGCGCCGCTTCATGGCCGAAGATTCGGCTACCTCGACCATCGGTTTCCGCTGCGCGATGATTAACGCTGGCTCGAACAAATAGGACCACTGATTAGCACGGATTTTACCGGATTTCACGGATTTTGTGGACGATTAGGAAGGCTGCCCAAACGGGCAGCCTTCCTTTTTTTGGCCTATCCAACTTAATTGTGTCGTTACAATCAGCTTGCTTATGGCCTAAGCACACCGTCTACAAAATCCGTGAAATCCGGTAAAATCCGTGCTAATCAGTGGTCTAGCAGGCGATGGTGGCGATGCTCACGGCGCGGGCCCCGGCGGCGAGCAGGGCCACGCCGCAGGCTTCGAGGGTGGCGCCGGTGGTCAGCACGTCATCGACCAGCAAGATGTGGCGGCCAGCTACGGCGGCCGGGTCAGCCACCTCAAATACCGTGGCCACGTTTTGCCAGCGCTCGGTGCGGCCCTTGCGCGTTTGGGAAGCTGTGTGCTCGGTGCGGCGCAGGGCGTGGGCCGCGCTGGGGCAGGGTAGGGCGGCGGCCAAACCGGTGGCAAAAGCGTCGGCCTGGTTGTAGCCGCGGCGGGCCAGCTTGCGGCGGTGCAGCGGCACCGGCACGATGAGCTCAAACTCGGGGCCCAGGCCAGCGGCGGCCAGCTCGGCGCCGTAGAGCTGGCCCAGCGCCCGCCCTACCCCCGCCTGCCCCTGGTACTTGAGCTGGTGCAATAGCTGCTGCACCCGGCCGTGGCGCTGAAAGCGCAGGTAGCTAAGCGTGTGCTGCACGGGCAGCTTGCCCCAAAAGCGCCGGGCCAGCGGATTGTGCGCGGGCAGCAGCAAGTGATAATCGGTGTATGGCAGCTCGGTGCGGCAGGAAGTGCACAGATGCGCCTCGCCAGCCACCAGGGGCGCGCGGCAGGCCAGGCAAGGCCGGGGGAAGAACAGGGCCAGCAAGTCGGCCAGGAGGGGGCGAAGCATCTTTTTGGGCAGTCGGGGGTTGAGCATAGCTGGCCGGGCCAGTGGGCCGAAGCGCGCCTACCCCCGTCCTTTGCAGTTGGGCAGGCCCTGCGGCTGCTCAAGATACTGCCGGGCAGTGTGCTAAGCAGATTTTGCTTCATTTACTCACCTTTATATTTTATCCGTGTCTCTCACCACCGATTTTAATGACTACCGCCAGCGCATGAACGAGCGCGTGCTGGCCTACGATAACAAGGTTATCAAGCGCTTCTTCAACCTCGATACCAATACCTACGCCGCCGGCGCGCTCGATGTCAAAACCAAGGAGATGCTGGGCTTGGCCTGCTCGCTGGTGCTGCGCTGCGACGACTGCGTGAAGTACCACCTCGGCAAGTGCCACGAAGAAGGCCTCACCGACGAGGAAGTATTCGAGGTGTTTTCCATTGCCAACCTTATTGGGGGCAGCATCGTGATTCCGCACTTCCGCCGGGCCGTGGAATATTGGGAAGTGCTGCGCGCCGAAGCCGCGCTAGCTGGTCCCGGCTCGCTCCCGGCCGCTACCCACCCGCCCCATGCCCACTAGCAGCCCTACCCCCCCCGCTGGCGCTGGCGAGAGCGAAGCCGAGTTCAACGAGCGCTGGGAGGTGCTGCTGGCCGCTATGGAGGAGCGCTTTGGCCGGCGGCCCGACCTCAACGCGCTGCTGCTGCTCATTGGGGTGCAGGAGCTGGGGCAGGGCGTGGCGGCCTTCACCAAGGAGCAGAAGCAGGACCTGATGCACATCGCCACCTGCAAGCTCTTCAGCCTCAGCGGCCACTACGCGCTGGAGCGCGTGGATGAGGAAGGCTGGCCGCACTACCAGCTCGTGGCGCCCGTGCCTTTCGCCAACCTCAAGGAGCAGGAGCGGATGCTAAAATGGCACATCCTGGAATATTTTGACGACCTGGACTGAGAACTTGCTGGCTCCATGAAAATCGTTTCCTATAACCTCAATGGGCTACGGTCGGCGCTGGGCAAGGGGCTGCTCGACTGGGTGGCCACCACCCGGCCCGACGTGCTGTGCGTGCAGGAAATAAAGGCCGGCACTACCCCCCTCGACGTGAGCGGCCTGGCCGCGCTGGGCTACCACGCCTACCTGCACCCGGCCCGCAAGCCGGGCTACAGCGGCGTGGCCACCTTCAGCCTGACCAAGCCCAGGGCCGTGGTGACGGGTTGCGGTGAGCCGCTGTATGACGACGAGGGGCGCGTGCTGCGCCTGGATTTTGAGCACGTGTCGGTGCTGAACACCTATATGCCTTCGGGCACCAGCGGGCCGGTGCGCCAGGCTTTTAAGGTGGCGTGGCTGCACTGGTTTCGGACCTACGTGGCGGGGCTGCGGCTCGATGCGACCGTGTCGCCGCTCCTCATTGGGGGTGATTTTAATTGCTGCCAGACGGCCATCGACTTGCACAACCCCAAAGCCAACCAAAATAGCCCCGGCTACACCCCCGAGGAGCGCCAGTGGTTCGGCGACCTGCTGGCCGATGGCTACCTCGACTCGTTTCGGCAGCTGCACCCCGAGGCGCCGCACCACTACTCGTGGTGGAGCTACCGGGCCGGCTCGCGGGCGCGCAACGTGGGCTGGCGCCTCGACCACCTGCTGCTCGACCAGGCCCTACTGCCCCGGCTGCGCGGAGCCGGCCTCTGGCCCGACGTGGTGCACTCCGACCACTGCCCCGCCTGGGTCGAGCTGGCCGACTAGCCAGGGGATAGGCCCGCACGCGCAAACGCCCCGTGGCTGCCAGAGCCACGGG
>CAZZWL010000074.1:2285-16422 GCA_964657755.1 uncultured Rhodanobacter sp. | reverse complement strand
GTTTGCGCGTGCCGTTTGCAGAAAAAAAGAGTGAGGCGAATCGGGGTACCTAGTGCCCGGCTACCACCAGGCGCTGCGACGATACCGGGTGGCCGGCGCCATCGCGCAGCACCACGTGGTAGAGGCCCGCGGCCAGCCCGGCCGTGCGGATGGTGAGGGCAGCCGTGCCAGCCGCGCCATCTACCACGCTGCTGCTTAGCAGCTGGCCCACGCCCGAATACAGGCTCACCGTGTAGCCTGCGGCCAGGGCCGTGCTCGTGCCCAGCGTCACTTCCTGGGCCGTGGCCGGGGCCGGGTTGGGGTAGAGGGTAAAGCCGGCCTGGGTAGGCGCGGCCGCCAGCACGGCCACCGCCGAGAGGGTAGCGTGGCCATCAACATCGACCTGGCGCAGACGGTAGTACAAGGTGCCGGCCTGGGTAGCGGCGGCGGGGTCTTGCAGGGTGTAGCTCCGGTTTGCGGTGCTGGTGCCAGCCGCCGCTACCTGCCCAATGGCCACGAAGCCTTCGGCCGGATTGGCCGAGCGCTCTACGCTGAAGCTGGCGCTGTTCTGCTCAGTGGCCGTGGCCCAGCTGATTTGGGCCGCGCCGGTGCCCGCCAGGCGGCGCACGCCAAAGCTGGTCAGCACCACGGGCAGCGGCCCGCTAGGAGGCACGATGGTAAGCAGACCGTTTGTGTTGTCGGTAAAGGCGTAGTAGATATCGGTGTTGCTTACTGCCGAAGCCAGGCCGGTAATCTGAATACCTACTTTGGCGAAGTTCTGGGTCGTGTTGAAGCTGATAGTCTGGCGGCCATCAGGCAGCAGATTTGCTTGCAGCAGCGAGGAGCCGGTGGCCGTTTCGAGAACTTTACCCGCCGCGTCATACGTAATCAGGGTCATGCGGCTGAGGGCCGCTACGTCGAGCAGACTGCTGTTGCCGATAACCATCCCGGCCCGGTTGCCCGCGCTGCCGGTCCCGTTCATGTCGAGGGTCATATTAACCCAGCTCGCCACGCCTACCCCCACATTTATCGTGGCTTTGGTATTGGGGTCGGTGGTGGCATTGGTGGGGTTGCTGACGCTGCAAGCGATGCAAATACCGCTAGTCGACGTAGTGTAGTGCGGCTTGCCATCGGTGAAGTCGGAGGTAACCTGCGGCGGCGTGGTGGAGGCCACCCCTACCCCATAGTACAGCTGCAGGTTGTCGAGCGCGGCCACGGCGTCGGTCCGCTCAATGGACACCGCGTCGAATGGCTTCGTGGCCTGGAAGCTCACCAGCGACTTGCTATCGGGCAGCACGCTTAGGCCGAGCAACGTGTTCCCGGCGGCTGTTTCCTGCAACACACCGTTCAGGTACGTCCGCAGCTTCATGCTACCCAGCACGCTGGCGTCCAGCAGGGTATTATCCTTGCCAATAACAAAGCCTGCCTTGTAAGTACCGGGGGCCGTACCGGTGAGACTCACCTGCAGTTGGGGATTGCAGTTCACCGAAGCCAGGCTGCTGAAGGTGGCGTAGTTGTTCTGGTTGTTATCTACCGCGTTGGCAGGGTTGCTCACCTTATCGCTGCAGCCCGACACGCTATACTGGCCGGACGTAGCCGAATTCGAATTAGAGGTGAAACCCATTATTTGGGCAGCGGGGTCAGGCGCGGCCCCATATGCGTAGTACACATTTACCGTTGAGCCCAGCTTCGCTACGGAGCTAAACTCCACTTCTACCTGGTCAAAGTCGGCGGCCGCAATAAACTCCACCTGCGCGGGGCTACCCTGGCCCGCCAGCAACTGCGCCTGCAGGGCGCTACCCGTCACTATCCTCGACTCCTGCGGCGTCGTGGTCGAAAGCGCGCTGTTGTACGTCCGAATAGTAATATTATTTAGCGTATTGAGGCTGAGCGACGCCGCATCGGCCGAGAGCAGCACGCCCGCCCGGTAGCCGGCCCGCCCAGTACCGTTGAGCTGAAACCGCAGCTTGGCCGTGCTGGAAACCGGCAAGTACACCGCCGCATTTATCGTCGCGCTGCCAGCGGGCGTCGTAACGCTGGTCGAAACCCCACTGCACACGCTCAGCGCGTTGCAGGTAGCAGCAGGTGAAGAGCTAATGGGCCCACCAGTGGAGCGAAACACTTCGGCACGGGCGTTGGCGGCCAGTAGCAGCAAGCTTAGCAGCAGCACCAGGATGCCCATATTATTTTCTCCCCTCCAAACTTGGCGCACAAATTTTGTTATTTCAAGAAACCGCATGACACTAGAGAATAGAGATTGAGCATGCACCCCTTAACACAATTGATTTGCCATTTTTTTATTATTCTGTCTTTCAATTATTTAGTTTAATTCAACTTATACTATTATTCTCAAAACAAAAGGAAAATTCCAATAAAAAGACAAATCCGGGCGACCTTTGTAGTACGTATTTAGCATAAGCATAATTTTTAAGTAGAAATTTTACATGTTTATCAATTTTTAGCTAGAGCGTCATTTTTATAATTTTACCAATAATTCATTGTTTAAACATCCTCTTACTTATTAGCCTATTATTCGCCGTGTCCGCTCTCCTACGCTTTCGCTACTTCTATGATGACAAAAACTGACCTTTACCATATCTGGCTTATCGCCCCCGATAGCCATTATATTACCCGGCTGTGCCACCGCCTCAGCCTGAATCCTGACCACCTGGTCCGGCGCTTTACCACGGTGGCGCAAGCGCTGGCTTACCGCCCAGCCGCCACGGCCGCACCCAACGCGCTTATCCTGGATGGCGATGGCCCGGAAGGCTTGCCCCAGCGCATCGTGCGCAAGCTGCACGAGCGCCTGCCGGCCGCTCGCTGCTACGTGCTGGCGGGCGAGGCCGATAGCCGGGTCGAAGCCGAGCTGCTCACCCAGGGTATTACCGGCTATTTTGTGAAGGACACGGGTAGCATTGATTTAATCTGGCATTCGCTGGCGCGGGCCCGGCAACAGGCGCCCCCTACCCCCGTGGTAGCGGCCGAGCCCCCGGCCCCGGCCTCGGCCGGGCAGCTGCTCGGCATGCACGCCAGTATGCGGCAGGTGCAGGAGTTGATTGCCAAAGCTGCGCGCACTACCATCACGGTGTCGGTCAGCGGGGAGACGGGCACGGGCAAGGAGTTGGTCGCGCAAGCCATTCACGCGCAGTCGGCGCGGGCCCGGCAGCCGTTCGTGGCCATCAATATGGCCGCCATTCCGCGCGAGCTGCTGGAGAGCGAGCTGTTTGGCCACGAAAAAGGCGCGTTCACGGGCGCGGCGGCGCGGCGCATTGGCCGCTTTGAGGAGGCCAACGGCGGCACCCTGTTTCTGGATGAGATTGCGGACCTGGAGCTAACGCTGCAAGCCAAGCTGCTGCGCGTGCTGCAAGAGCGCGCCGTGACGCGCGTGGGCGGCGGCCAGCCCGTGGTGTTTGACGTGCGCCTGGTGGTGGCTACGCACCGCAACCTGGCGGCCGAGGTGCAGGCCGGCCGCTTCCGCGAGGACCTCTACTACCGGCTGCTGGGCTTACCCATCGAGCTGCCGCCGCTGCGTAGCCGGGGCGACGATATCCTGCTACTGGCCAACTCGTTTATCCGCGACTTCAGCAAGCTCAACCAACTGCCGCCGCGGTCCTTGAGCGCGGAAGCCAACCGGCGCCTGCTGGAGTACGCGTTTCCGGGCAATGTGCGCGAGCTGAAAGCGATGGTGGAGCTGGCTTCCGTGCTGGCCGATGGCAAGCAGATTGAAGCGGCTGATATTCCCCTGCGGATAGTGCCGCAAAAGGAGCCGACGCCACCTACTACCCGCGCAACCGACGCTACGGCGCTGGTTTTTCCGTCGCTGCGCGAGCAAACGCTGGCCATTATGCAAACCAGCCTCACGGCCTTCAACGGCGACGTGGTAGCCGCCGCCAGCCGCCTGCGCGTGGGCCGCTCCACTCTCTACCGCCTTATCCAGAGCGGACATCTGCAACTACCCTGAAAATGCCCGAATTTTACTGTAACCCTACCCCCTTCGTATCGGTTAAAAGCTGCATGATGCCTAGCGAATAGTCATTTGCCTTTTCACCTTTGTCTTTCCCTGTTATGTGGTACGTATTTTTTGCCTTAGTTCTGGCCACGGCCCTGCTTGCTCTTGACACCGCGCGCAAAGTGCGCAACATGGTGAGCCCCGAGCTGGTACCGGCCCGCTAGTTGAATACAGTTGGCTTTTAGCCACAAAAAAAGCAGCCGTGCGGCTGCTTTTTTTGTGGCTAAACTGTTACTAAACAATATGGTTGCGGGCTGCTAGCGAATAACGAGCTTGCAAAGCTGGCTGGCATTGTCGGCTTCGAGCTTAACGTAATATAAGCCATTAGCGAAACGACTCAAATCCAGTGTCTTGGTAAAGCGCTCGTTGAGTTCCGTCAGGGTTTCTCGGTACATGATGGTCCCGATAACGTTGATGACCGTGACCTCCACCTTGCGGCCTTCGAGGCCACTGATGGTGAGGTGAACGATACCCGTGCTCGGATTAGGATATACCACCAGCGTGTGCTCGTCCAGGGTTGGGCGGGCGATGGTTTGGTGCAGGCCGGCGGCGGCAATCGGCGGCACTGCCGGCGCGCTACCAAATGCCAAGCCGAGGCTGGCTAGCCAAAGAAAAACAGCGAGTAAGGGTTGTTTCATAATCCTGTCATCCAGAACACAGTAGCCGGGTGGGATGAAAGTTAACGACTAACTTGTGTTTTGGTTTCGCAAAAGTAAGGACAAGCGCTGATTACGCTACCTATAATTAGTCTGATACCGGTTTTTTTAGCGGAAAATGCGTGATTTTATTGAATAATTCTCTTACTGACGATATTGCTACCCCCGTGCTGGTCCTGGGCGGAGGCTTGGCGGGCTTGGCCGCGGCGCTCGACCTGGCCGGGCGCGGGCACCGGGTAGTAGTAGTGGAGCGGCGGCGCTACCCCTTCCACCGCGTGTGTGGCGAGTACGTGAGCAACGAGGTGCTGCCCTACCTGCGGCGGCTGGGGGCCGACCCGGCAGCGCTGGCGCCGGCGGCCATCCGGCGGTTCGGGCTATCGTCGCCGGCCGGGCGCACGCTGGCCAGCGCGCTCGACCTGGGCGGCTTCGGGGTGAGCCGCTACCAGCTCGACGATTTTTTGTATCAACGCGCGGTGGCGCAGGGGGTTGAGTTTGTTTTTGCTACCGTGGCCGACGTTGCCTTCGATGCCGCCGCCGACCAGCACCGCGTGGCCCTGGCCGACGGCCGCCAGCTCACGGCGCGCCTGGTGCTGGGCACCTACGGCAAGCGCAGCGCCCTGGACCGGCAGCTGGGACGGCCATTTTTCGGCCAGCGCTCGCCCTATCTTGGCGTGAAGCACCACCTGCGCCTGCCTGGCTTTGCGCGCGATGTGATTGAGCTGCACAATTTTCGGGATGGCTACGCGGGCATTTCGGCCATTGAGGACGATAAGCTGTGCTTTTGCTACCTCACCACGCGCGCCAACCTGAAGGCGGCGGGCGGCAGCATTGCCGCGCTGGAAGGCGAGGTGCTGGCCCGCAATCCCTTAATCGCTGCTATTCTGAGTAATAGTGAGCGGCTCTACGCGCAGCCTGAAGTTATCAACGAGATTTCCTTTGCCCCCAAGCAGCCCGTGGAGCAGCACCTGCTGATGGTGGGCGACGCGGCCGGCCTCATCACGCCGCTGTGTGGCAACGGCATGGCGATGGCCATCCACGGGGCGGCGCTGGCCGCGCCGCTGGCCGACCGCTTTTTGCGCGGCGAGCTGGCGCGGCCGGCCCTCGAAGCCGCTTATGCCCGCGCCTGGCAGCGGCAGTTTGGGGCCCGGCTGCGGGTGGGCCGGGCGGTGCAGGGACTGTTTGGCGGGCCCGTGCTGAGCGAGCTGGTAGTGGGGGGGCTGCGCCACTGGCCGGCCGCCGTGCGCGCCCTGATGCGGCAGACGCACGGCGCTGAATTTGGGTAAAACCCGCCGCCTACCCCCTCATAAGCGCGGCAGCGCCCGCCAACCGGGCCGCGCCTTCGTATGTGGGGCAAGGCAGACCAGCGACCGTGCCTGGTTGGCTCTTTTTTTGACATACGCCCCGCCCACGCGGCGATGGTGCGTAAACTTACTCTTCTAATCTTCCCCCAATGCCCAGTTACCTGGGTGCCATCGGCACCGCTACCCCCCCGCATCGCCTTGCTCAGCCTACTATTGCCGGTTTTATGGCGGCGGCGCTGGAGCTGGATGAAGGGGGCACGCGCAAGCTGCGGGCCCTCTATCGGGTGTCGGGCATCGAGCACCGCTACTCGGTGCTGGCCGACTACGGCCGCGAGAACGGCGCCTACGATTTTTTCCCGAACACGCCGGGCCTGGAGCCGTTTCCGAGCGTGGGCCAGCGCATGGCCGCCTACCGGCGCGAGGCCCTGCCCCTGGCCCTAGCGGCGGTGCACGACTCGCTGCGCCAAGCCCCTGGCGTTGAAACTACTAGCCTCACGCACCTCATCACGGTGAGCTGCACGGGCATGTACGCGCCGGGGCTCGATATTGAGCTGGTGGCGGCGCTGGGCCTACCCCCCTCCGTGCGCCGCACGTGCGTCAATTTTATGGGCTGCTACGCGGCCGTGAACGCGCTGCGCCTGGCCAACGACATTTGCCTGGCCCACCCCGCCGCCCGGGTGCTGGTGGTGAGCGTGGAGCTGTGCACCCTGCACTTTCAGAAAAGCCACGACCCTGACCACTTGGTGAGCAACGCGCTGTTTAGCGACGGGGCGGCGGCCTGCCTGGTGCTGGGGCAGCCGCTGCCGGGCGCTGTCCCCTGCCTGGCGCTGCAAGCCTTTCACTGCGGCCTGGCGTCCGAGGGCGTGCAGGATATGGCTTGGCACATCGGCGACTTCGGCTTTGAGATGACGCTCTCGGGCTACGTGCCGGCGCTGATTGAGCGCGGTATCGGGCAGCTCACCGCCGACCTGCTGCAGGACCTGCCCGTGCGCCGCGAGGATATCCGCCACTTTGCGCTGCACCCCGGCGGCCGCAAGATTCTGGAAGCCATTGAGAAAGCCCTCGACCTGAGCCGCGACGACAACCGCTACGCCTACCAGGTGCTGCGCGACTACGGCAACATGTCGTCGGCCACGGTGCTCTTCGTGCTGCGCGAATTGCTGGCCGCCGCCACGCCTGCTGATAATGGGGCGCCGGTACTCAGCTGCGCCTTCGGGCCGGGCCTGACGATGGAGGCCATGCTGTTGGAGATTATGTGCGGGTAGGGGTTTACGTGTTGTAAATGGTCGTTTGCAACACGTAAAATAGATTTTCACTGCTCTCCATGCACGGTTAAAGAAACCTGACGAAGAAAGACCTATTAGAATAACTTAACCAGCAATATTATATGCCTTATAAGAATATGCTGGTATTAAGCAGCTTGTTAATACTGGTGAGCCAATGCGAGCCTAGGCAGAAGCCGAGCGCTGTTAATACTCGCCCAATGCCAATGCCTATTACCATCAATAATTCACTAATCAAAAGCAAATTAGACAGCTTTATAGCTAGTCATGACACAACGAATAGTTTGTTTGTCATTTGGGTTAATAATCGGAAGAAAAACTATACTAGTATCATCATTACAGGACAGACGCTGAACAACTACCCTTGCTACTTTCTAACGGGCTATCCGGTGCCAGTTGCGCTCAATGTGGATTTATGCGGTGGAGATACTATTCTATATAAACACCCAGCAGAAGTAACCAGAAGGTTAGAGCAGCAACAGCTAGCGGCGAGTCGTGCAACTTTTGATTCAACCTCTGCCATAGTGTTCGTAAGCTTCAGATTTCCAGGCCATGCATCTGTCCAAAATGGGCAACTCTTTTTCAAGTGATGTTAAAAATCAATCACTGGAGCAATAGGGGTAGGTATTGATTAGTAGAAAAGCACAATAATATTAACGCTTCTTGAGGGGCAGAAAAATTACTATTTTTCCGAGGTTTGTCCGAGATGCAGCATTATGTTAAGAAATTTTTTAAGGATTGCTTAGCTCCTGTCAAGTCTGTAGATTCATGGTGAGATTCCAGTTGAACCGTCAGGTAAGCTTTCCGTTTCCAACGAAATTATCACCTGCCAGCGAAAGGCCCAGCACCAGCGCAACTCATACTTCATAATACCCGCTTGAGCCAGCAGCCGCTGCCAGTCGCGGCGCGAAAAGGCGCGGGCCACGGAGAGCGGCGCGTCGTGCTGCACCAGGCGTGAGCCGCCGAATAGCCGCGTCAGCAGCTTGATGCTGTAGTAGGCCAGCGGGTGGCGGTGCAGGTCGTTGATGACGACGGCCACGGCGGCCTGCTGGTGCCAGCGGCGCAGCAGGTCCACCAGCTCGGCATCGGTGAAGTGGTGGCAGAAGAGGCTGGCCGTGAGCACGTCGTAGGGCTGGGCCGCAAACTCGGGGCTGAAGATATCGACTTGCTGGTAGGTGATTTCGGGGTAGGCTGGGCTTTTGGCGCGGGCGTAGTCGAGCATAAAGGCGTTGGCGTCGATGCCCACCAAGTCGGCCCCTACCCCCTGCCGCCGGGCCCAACGCGCCACGTGGCGCAGGGTGTCGCCGCCGCCGCTGCCGAGGTCGACCAGGCGCAGGGGGCGGCCGGCCGGGAAGCGGGGCCGCAGCCGGGCCAGCGCCGCCAGCACCGGCCGGTAGCCGCCGAGCCAGGTGTTGATGGTTTCCAGCTCGTCGAGGTTTTGGCGCAGCTCAGCGGTGGCGAGCGACAGGTCGTCCATCAGCTCGGGGGTGGTAGCGCGGGCGCTCAGGTTCATAGGCACAAAGGTGGGTAGGCGCCGCCAAAAAATATTTGCTAAATCCAGTCAAAACCCGGCTTAATGATTCAATGGAGCCACTTTAACAACTTTTTTATAACAAAACCAATAACCAATAGGAACCAAAGCTCGTCCTCAGGCTGTATCTTGCCCACTCTATCACGCTCCTATGTTACTCGCCAACACGTTACTAGCTGCTGCCACTCTAGCATTTGGAACGCTTCAGGGGCCAACCCGGCCGCGCGGGCTCCGCACGGCCAGCGGCCGGGCGAGAAGTTTGGCTACCCCGATGGCGTGGCCGTGGCGCCCGACGGCACGGTGTACGTGGTGGATACCGACAGCACCATTCTGAAAAAAATAAGCCCGGCCGGCCAGGTGACGCGGCTGGGCGTGGGCAGCCTGGTGTACCCCACGGGGGTAGCGCTGGCCCCCAATGGCACGGTCTACGTGGCCGATGCTGGCAACCACAGCGTGGTGCGCATTGGGCTCGGTGGCGAAGTGTCGCA
Organism: uncultured Rhodanobacter sp.; assembly: GCA_964657755.1. Classification (GTDB taxonomy): domain Bacteria; phylum Bacteroidota; class Bacteroidia; order Cytophagales; family Hymenobacteraceae; genus Hymenobacter. The sequence continues at coordinate 7,175 of CAZZWL010000074.1, read as the reverse complement.
AGTAGTCAGCCGGGGCCTAGTGTATCCGTGCGGCCTGGCGCTGGGCCCCGACGGCGCGCTCTACATTGCCGACGCGGGCTACGAGCCGGGCAGCGGCAAGGTCTTCAGGCTGAGCCCCGGCGGCCACCTAACCCCCCTGGCCACTGGCCTGCACAAGCCCAGCGGCGTGGCATTGGCTCCCGATGGTACCATCTACCTGGCTGATACGGCGCATGATAGCCTTCTTAAAATCGATGCTCGCGGGGAATTATCACCAGTGGTAGGCAGCGAGTTTAACAAGCCCCACGGCCTAGCGGTGGGGGCCAACGGGGCCGTGTACGTGGCCGATACCTACAACAACCGGGTGCAGCGCATCGACCCTACGGGCAGCGTGACCACGGTAGCGAGCGGCTTCAACTACCCTCTGGGCCTCGCCATTGACCAGAGCGGCGTGGTCTACGTGACGGACACCGGCAACAACGTACTTAAGAAAATTACCCCTGCGGGCGTGGTCCTGCTGCTCCCCGACGCGGCCCCCAAAGCCCCAGCGATGGCCGGCAATACCGGCAGCCGGCCCTAAGCCCTACGCTACGTAGCCGGCCAGGTACGTGAAGCGCGGCCGTAGCTGCCCGCCCTGCGCAATGGTGGCCCGCGCCAGCACGCCGGCCGGGTCGCCGGCCATGAGGGGGGGTAGCACCTGGTCGAGCAGCTGCCGGCTGAAGTCGCGGCTGGCGTTGCGCGGCAGCTCGCAGGGCAGGTTGTCCACGGCCATTACGGTGATGGTGCCAGGTTGCGAATAGGCCGCTTGCAGCGCGCCGGTGGCGGGGTTGTAGTCAAAGGCGGGCTCCTCGATAGTGGTGCTGCGCCGGGTGAGCGGAATGGAGCCATTCACGTCGCAGGTCACGTCGGCGATAGTATCTATCTTAAAGTCAGCGCGCTGCGTATCGATCTCCGTGAATAGGCGCGGGGCGGCGGGGTCCCAGTAGGCGCAGGCAATGAGCAGGTCGGTCACGGGCACGTACTTGCCGAAAGTTGATTCGTAGGCCGCCGGCTCGCGGTGAAAGTTGGCCGTGTCCCACACCCGGCCGTCGCGGCGGCGGTTGTAGTCCGAGCTGCGCAGCTGCGTATACACGGGCTCGTTGAAATTGAGGTAGAGGTAATCGTACACGCTCACCCGCCGGATGCCCATGCGGCCCAGCACTTCCAGCGCGCCCTGCGCCACGCGGCCCGAGCCCGTCACGGCCAGCTTGATGGGGGGTAGGCGCTTCACTTTGAAAAACTCCTCCTCCATATCCTCCATATCCACGCACTGCCAGGCCGGCTTCAGGGTAAACAGCCCGTGCTTGCGGCCGTAGGTGAGCAGCCCATTGTAGGCGCCCACGATGCCCGCCCAGTGCCCAAACGCCACCACGCGCTCACCGGCCGCGTTGGTCAGCAATTCGTAGTCGATAAGGGTAATATCCTTTCGCAGAATGGTTTGCAGCAGCTCGCGGTTGGCGGGCTGCTGCTTAATGGTGTGCGAAAAAAACAGGTAAGTTTTGCCGGGCAGCAGCTCGCCCGCGGGCACTTCCTTCACGCCCAGCAGCACGTCGCAAGGCGCCAGGTCGTCATTCACCTCCAGGCCCAGGTCGCGGTATTCCTGGTCGGCGAAGGCACGGTGCGGGCTGGGCTGAACCCGCACCCGCAGGCCGGGGTAGGTGTCTTGCAGCTCGACGCATTTTTTGGGCGTGAGGGCCACGCGGCGGTCGGGTGGGGTGCGGCCTTCGCGTAGCAGGCCCAGGAGGGTGGGAAAGGGCATAGAATAGTTTGTCATTGCGAGCGCTACGCTCACAATGACAACTGGTAGTGATGCCCCAAAACTACGCCCTACCCCCGACCAAACGGGCCGTACCTTTGTTAAGGAAAAAGTCGCCTCCTTCTCCCCTATTCCAGCCCCCGTGTATGTCGTTTAAATTCAAGCCCGCCGACGTGTTTGAAACCCGCCACAACGCCCCCGACCAGGCCAGCCAGCAAGCCATGCTGCACGCCATCGGGGCCGAGAACATGGCCCAGCTCATCGCCGAAACGGTACCCGCCGCCATTCGCCTGCCCCAGGCGCTGGCCCTGCCGCCGGCCCTCAGCGAGCGCCAGTTTTTGAAGCGCTTCAAGCAGATTGCCGGCCAGAACAAGGTGTATAAGAGCTACATCGGGCTGGGCTACCACGATACCACCCTACCCCCCGTTATCCAGCGCAACATCCTGGAAAACCCCGGCTGGTACACCGCCTACACGCCCTACCAGGCCGAAATCGCCCAGGGCCGCCTCGAAGCGCTTATCAATTATCAGACCCTGATAATTGACCTCACCGGCCTGCCCATCGCCAATGCCAGCCTGCTCGACGAGGCCACCGCCGCCGCCGAGGCGCTGCACATGCTGCACTCGCAAACCAAGAAGAAAAACGCCACCAAGTTCTTCGTGTCGGAGCAGGTGCTGCCCCAGACCATCGACGTGCTGCGCACCCGCGCCACGCCGCTGGGCATTGAGCTGGTAATTGGCGACCACCGCATGGCCGACCTCGCCGACGAGGCCTTTTTTGGCGTGATGGTGCAATACCCCGGCGCCAACGGGACGATTTTTGACTACCAGGAATTTATCGCGAAAGCGCAGGCTAACAGCCTGTTCGTGGTGATGGCGGCCGACCTGCTGGCCCTCACGCTGCTCACCTCGCCCGGCGAGCTGGGCGCCGATGTAGTCGTGGGCTCGTCGCAGCGCTTCGGCGTGCCGATGGGCTTCGGCGGGCCGCACGCGGGCTTTTTCTCGTGCAAGGACCAGTTTAAGCGCGTCATTCCCGGCCGCATTATTGGCCAGAGCGTGGACGCGGCCGGCAACAAAGCTTACCGCATGGCGCTGCAAACCCGCGAGCAGCACATTCGCCGCGAAAAAGCGACCTCAAATATCTGCACCGCGCAGGTGCTGCTGAGCGTGCTGGCCGGCATGTTTGCCGTGTACCACGGCCCGAAAGGCATCCGGCAGTTTGCGGTAAACACGCACCTTTTCGCCCAAATTCTGGAAGCTGAGCTGAAGGCGCTGGGCGTGGAGCAGCTCAACAGCCACTACTTCGACACGCTGAGCCTGCGCCTCGAAAGCCACGAGATGCAGCAGGCCATCAAGGCCGAGGCTGAAAACGCCGGCATCAACTTCCGCTACTACGAGGAGACGCTGGTGGGCATCAGCCTGCACCAGAACGTGGAAATCGACGACGTGCGCGACATTGTGGACATTTTTGCCAAAGTGCTGGGCAAGGAAGTAGCCACTACCGCCGCCCCCACCGCCGAAGCCGACCTCACGCTGACCTGGCCCGACAGCCTGCAGCGCACCAGCGAGTACCTCACGCACCCCGTCTTCAACACGCACCACGCCGAGCACGAGCTGCTGCGCTACATGAAGCAGCTCGAAAACAAGGACTTGAGCCTCGCGCATAGCATGATTCCGCTGGGTTCGTGCACCATGAAGCTGAATGCCACGGCCGAGATGATACCGGTGACCTGGCCCGAAATCGGCCAGCTGCATCCCTTCGCCCCGGCCGACCAAACGCTGGGCTACCAGCAGATTATCAAGGACCTGCAAGCCTGGCTGTGCGAGGTGACCGGCTTCGCGGCCGTGAGCCTGCAGCCCAACTCGGGCGCGCAGGGCGAGTACGCCGGCCTGCTGGCCATCCGGGGCTACCACCTGAGCCGGGGTGACAACCACCGCACGGTGGCGCTCATTCCGGCGTCGGCCCACGGCACCAACCCCGCCTCGGCCGTGATGGCTGGCATGACAGTAGTGGTGGTGAAAAGTACCGACGACGGCAACGTGGATATGGACGACCTGCGCGCTAAAATCGCGCAGCACGCCGACCGCCTGAGCTGCCTCATGGTGACCTACCCCTCGACCCACGGCGTGTACGAGGAGACGATTATCGACATCTGCGAGCTTATTCACCAGGCCGGCGGCCGGGTGTATATGGACGGCGCCAACATGAATGCCCAAGTGGGCCTGACCTCGCCGGCCGCCATCGGGGCCGACGTATGCCACCTCAACCTACACAAAACCTTCTGCATTCCGCACGGCGGCGGCGGACCAGGGGTAGGGCCCATCGGCGTAGTAGCCGACCTGGAGCCCTACCTGCCCGGCCACGTGGTGGTGCCGGTGGAGGGCCGCACGAGCGGCGCCGTATCGGCGGCACCGTGGGGCTCGGCCAGCATTTTGCCCATCAGCTACGCCTACATCTCGATGATGGGCGGCGACGGCATTACCCGCGCCACGGAGCTGGCTATTCTGAACGCCAACTACATCAAGGCCCGTCTGGAGGCGCACTACCCGGTACTCTACACCGGCGCGCAAGGCCGTTGCGCCCACGAGATGATTCTGGACTGCCGCCACTTCAAAAAGGCCGGTATCGAGGTTGAGGATATTGCCAAGCGCCTGATGGACTACGGCTTCCACGCGCCCACGGTGAGCTTCCCGGTGGCCGGCACGCTCATGATTGAGCCCACCGAAAGCGAAAGCAAGGAGGAGCTGGACCGCTTCTGCGAGGCCATGATTGCCATCCGCAAAGAGATTACCGAGGTGGAAGAAGGCCGCGCCGATGCCAAGGACAACGTGCTGAAGCACGCGCCCCACACCGCCGCCACGGTGCTCGTGCACGACTGGACGCGCCCCTACTCGCGCGAGCAGGCCGTGTACCCCCTACCCTACGTGCGCAACGCCAAGTTCTGGCCCACCGTGAGCCGCATCGACTCGGCCTACGGCGACCGCAACCTCATCTGCTCGTGCACGCCGCTCGAGGAATACGCCGATGAGGTGGAGCAGCTGGTGCCCGCCGATAAAGGCCCGTCGTATTAAGGCGATGTAGCGCGGACTTTCAGTCCGCGTGTGCGTAGTGCGACT
>CAZZWL010000074.1:0-2275 GCA_964657755.1 uncultured Rhodanobacter sp. | reverse complement strand
CGGACTGAAAGTCCGCGCTACCCCAAAAAAAACGCCCGGTGGAGCACGCGCAAGCGACTCGGCCGGGCGTTTGGCGTACTGGGCGATTGGCCAAGCGAACCAGTCGGCTTGCCTACTTCTTTTGGAACATTGCCTGGGCTGCTAGCGTTAAGTCAGCACCCCCGCATCCGTGGACTATCTCGTTAATTTTTAGCCTTATGAACCGCATCACTCATCTTCTTGCCCGCCCGGCTGCCTTCGCGGTCACGGGCCTGGCGCTGGCCTTCGGGCTCGTCTCCTGCGCCACGTCGGCCAACGTCGGCGTATCCAGCGATTTTGACCACGCCGTCAATTTTCGCAACTACCACACCTGGGCCTGGTACCCCAAGCAAGCCAGCGACACCGAAGGCGGCCCCGCCCGCGGCTACGAGTCATTTACGGACCAGCGCATCCGCGACGCCGTGGCCAAAGACCTGGCTACCAAAGGCCTCATGCCAGCCAGCGGTGAGCCCGACGTGTACGTGGCCTACAGCGTGCGCGTGGAGAACAAGCAGCAGGTGGCCGGCGGCTATCCGTATAGCCCCTACGGCTACGGGTATGGCGGCTATGGCTACGGCGGTTTTGGGGGCTACCCCTACGGTGGCGGCCGGGCCTACAACTATAAGGCCGGCACGGTCGTCATCGACATCGTGGACGCCCGCCGCAAAGAGCTGGCGTGGCGCGGCACCGGCCAGGCGCAGCTTGACCAGAACAGCATCTCGGAAGCCGAAACCTACCGCATCGTCAACAGCGTGCTGAGCAACTATCCACCCATGGATAACCCCAACCAGCGCCGCCAGGCCATCCGCTAAGCGGTCCTACCCCCCTGTTTTTCAGTAAAAAGCCCCGTCAGGTTGACGGGGCTTTTTGTATTTTATCGACTTTGCACTTGGTGAAGAACTGAAATAATATCTACTTGAAAATCTCCTGCAACGTATACCAATCGATATTTTCCTACAAATAACTCCCTCACCGCCACATAATTACCTTCGGGCACTACACGGCCAAGCTGAGGAAAATCACCGAGTCGCAGGGAGGCTGCGATAAGTTCATCTTCTATACGCTCCGCAGCTTGAGCCGAGTACTGGCGTAAACCATCTACAATGTCAGCCAATTGCGTGAGGGCCTTGTTACTCCAATGAACCCGCACGTTGCTGTTCTATGCGCTGCCGTAAATAATCGTTAACCTCTGAGGCCGGAATGGTTCGGCCAGCAATTACGTCAGCCAAACCTTGCTCAATTGATTGACGCACGTAGATTTCGTAGGCCACATCTTCCCAAGTAGCCTCCTCAGGAAGCTGCTCGGCGAGGGCATGCACTTGTTCGCGGACTGACATGGCATTCAAATTTAAAAGCTGACGAATCGACTAAATCGGCACGTTCACGTGGCGCTCGGCGTGGTAGCTGCTGCGCACCAGCGGGCCGCTTTCCACGTACTTGAGGCCGCGGCGCAGGCCTTCCTCTTTGTAGGCGGCAAAGGTGTCGGGGTGGATAAATTCGGCCACTTCGAGGTGGCGCTTGGTGGGTTGGAGATATTGACCTAGGGTCAGGATGTCGAGGCCATTGGCCACGAGGTCGTCCATTGCCTGGTGCACTTCGTCGGTTTTTTCGCCCAGGCCCAGCATGATGCCCGACTTAGTGCGGTGCCCGGCCAGCTTGGTGCGCCGGATTTGCTCGAGGCTGCGGTCGTATTTGCCCTGCGGGCGCACGAGGCGGTAGAGGCTGCCCACGGTTTCCATGTTGTGCGAAATCACTTCCTGGCCGCCCGAAATCATCACGTCGAGCGCGGCCCAGTTGGCTTTCACGTCCGGTATCAGCGTTTCGATGGTCGTTTCGGGGCTCAGCTCCTTGGTAAAAACCACCGTATCGCGCCACACGCTGGCCCCGCGGTCCTTCAGCTCATCGCGGTTCACGCTGGTAATTACGGCGTGCTTCACTTTCATGAGGCTGATGGCTTCGGCCACGCGGCGCGGCTCGTCGAGGTCCAGCTCAGTGGGGCGGCCGGTGGCCACGGCGCAAAACGAGCACGAGCGCGTGCACACGTTGCCGAGTATCATGAACGTGGCCGTGCCCGCGCCCCAGCACTCGCCCATGTTGGGGCAGTTGCCTGATTCGCAGATGGTGTGCAGCTTGTGCTCGTCCACGAGCTTGCGCACGGCGGCGTAGTCGGGGCCAATGGGCAGCTTCACGCGCAGCCAATCGGGCTTGCGCGGGCGGGCGGGGGTAGGCGGCGCCAGCGGCTCGGCCTGAATGATGG
>CAZZWL010000073.1:12766-27649 GCA_964657755.1 uncultured Rhodanobacter sp. | reverse complement strand
TCCTGAGGCCGCACAACGGTGCGAAGTAGGGGCGGGGGCAAGCCCCGCACCCTACGGCGCATCCGGGCCGGTTAGGGCCTGCAAGCTCACCACCAGGTCGTTGTAGCGCTGGGCCTGGTCGAGGTAGTTGCTCTGGATTTGCCAGGCCGGGTCGGTGTTCACCACGTAGGTTACGTAATCAATATCGCCGGCCCGGAAGCTTTTTTCGGCCGTGGCGAGGATGAGCCGGGCCTGGGGCAGCGCCGTGCGCTGGTAATAGTCGAGCGAGGCCGCCGCCCGGCGCAGCTGGCGGCGCAGCGTGCTGAGCTGGGTGCCGAGCTGGCTGGTGGTGTAGGTTAGCTGGCCCTGGGCCACCTGCTCGCCCAGGCGGGCGGCCGCCACCCGCGCCCGCCCGGCCTGGCCCAGCAGCGGAATGGCCAGCCCCAGCTGGCCCACGCGCAGCGCCGTAAACTCGGGCCGGATGGTTTGCTGGAAATAGCCGGCGCGCAGGTCGGGCAGGCGGCGCAGCTGCTCCACGCGCGTTTGCAGCTGGCTCACGGCAATTTGCTGGCGCAGCAGGCCCAGCGTGGGGTTGCTCTCGGGCGAGAGGGCGGCCGTGTCGGCGGCCGTGAGCGGGGCCAGCAGCGCCTCGGTGGTGTCGATGGCGGCCGGCGTGGGGCGGCCCAGCAGCTGGCCCAGCTGCTCGCGCTGCACTTCCAGGTCGGAGAGCGTGGTGAGCAGGCGGTTTTCGAGCTCTCGGGCGCGGGCCTCGGCGGCCACCTGCTCCAGGCGGTTGGTTTCGCCCACCTTATAGCGGATGAGGGCGGCGTGGGCGGCGCGGCGGTACAGGCTGTCCTGGCGGCGCAGCAGGGCCACCCGCCGGTAGGTCACCAGCAGGCCATAGTAGCCCGAGCGGATAGTCTGCACCAGGCTGCGCCGGCTCACGGCCGCCTGCTGCTCGGCCGTGACGCCCTGGCCTTGCAGCAGCCGGCGCTGCGCCAGGTACAGCCCCGGAAAAGCCGCCTGCTGAATCACGTTGAAGGTGTGGTCGGTCAGGTTGCTCGACACCTGGCCGAGCTGAAAATCAACGATGGTGCGCGGCAGCTCCACGCCCGTGCGCACGAGGGCCTGCTGCTGCTGGGTTTGCAGGCTGGCAGTGCGCAGCGACTGGTTTTGGAGGCCGGCCGCTTGCAGCGACTGGCTCAGGCTCAGCGGCTGGCCCGCCGTGGAGCCCAGCGTATTTTGGGCCAGCGCCGGGCGCCCTACCCCCCCCAGCAAGGCCAACAAGAGCACGGCCGTGACTACGGCCGGCGCGGGCTGTTTGGTTGGGTTTTGCTCCCTGGGCTGGCCGTTTTGGTCGGAATTTTCGGCAGGCTTACCGGTGGCAGCCTGGCCGGGCTCCTCGCCTTTCTCGGCGGCGTGCTTGGCGTCTTCCTGGGCCTTGGCGGCGTCGCGGGGGTTGGGCTCGCCGTCTTTGGTGAAGAGCAGATAGAGCACCGGCAGCACCACCAGCGTGAGCAGCGTGGCCGAAATCAGGCCGCCAATGACCACCGTGGCCAGCGGCTTCTGCACCTCCGCGCCGGCCGAGGTGCTCAGGGCCATTGGTAAAAAGCCCAGCGAGGCCACGCTGGCCGTCAGAATTACGGGCCGAAAACGCTCCTCGGTGGCCCGCAGCACGCGGTCGCGCACCGAGGCCACGCCCTCGGCGGCCAGCTCGTTGAGGCTGGCCAGCAGCACGATGCCGTTGAGCACGGCCACGCCGAAGAGCGCGATAAACCCTACCCCCGCCGAAATACTGAACGGCATCCCGCGCAGCCACAAGGCAATAATGCCGCCGATGGTGGCCAGCGGCACGCCCGTAAAAATGAGCAGCGCCTGCTTCACCGACCGGAACGAGAGGTAGAGCAGCAGAAAAATCATGAGCAGCGACACCGGCACCGCCACCTTGAGGCGCTCGATGGCGTGGTTCAGGTTCTCAAACTGCCCGCCGTAGACGATGGTGTAGCCGGGCGGCAGCTTCAGGCCCTGGTTCAGCTTGCCCTGAATTTCCTGCACCAGGCTCTGCACGTCGCGGCCGCGCACGTTGATGCCGATGTTGATGCGGCGCCGGGCATCATCGCGCGAAATCTGGATGGGCGCGTTCTTATACGCCACGGTGGCCACCTCATCGAGCGGGATTTTCTGGCCGCCGGGCGTGTCCACGTACAGGTCCTGCAGGTTGGTGAGGCCGGCGCGGTGGGTGCTGTCGAGGCGCATCACCAGGTCGTAGCGGCGCTCGCCTTCGTACACCTGCCCGGCTATCTCGCCGGCGAAAGAGGCCCGCAAAATAGTGTTCAAGTCGCTCACCTTGAGGCCGTACTGGGCCAGCTTCTGGCGGTTGTAGGTCACGCGCATCTGCGGCAGGGCCGCGATTTGCTCCACCTTCAGGTCGCCTACCCCCGCCAGCGGGCGAATGAGCGCGGCCGCGTCGTTGGCCTTCTCGTAGAGCACGGCCAGGTCGTCGCCGTAAATCTTGATGCTCACGTCCGACTTCACGCCCGAAATCAGCTCGTTAAACCGCATCTGAATGGGCTGTTGAAACTCCATGCTCACGCCGGGGATGCCGGCCAGCGCGGCCTGCATCTTGTTGGCCAGCTCCTCGCGGGTGCCGGCCGAAGTCCAGAGACTGTGGTCTTTCAGAATCACCATCTCGTCGCTGTCTTCCAGCGACATCGGGTCGGTCGGGATTTCGGAGGTGCCGCTCTTGCCCACAATCTGCTCGATTTCGGGGAATTTGGCCTTCAATATCTGCTGCACGCGCAGGTTGGTGGCCACGGTCTGGCTCAGGGACGAGCCGGGCGCGAGCGTCACGTTCAGGGCAATGTCGCCCTCGTCGAGCTGCGGAATAAACTCGCCGCCCATTCGCGAAAACAGGAAGCCCGCCAGCACCAGCAGCGCCACCGCCGAGCCCACCACGACCCACCGCAGGCCCAGCGCCGCCCGGATGATGGGGTCGTAGCCGCGGTGCAAAAACTTCATAATGCGGTAAGCGATAGTGCCTTCCTCCTTGATGTCCTTCTTGAGCGCCCAGGCCGTGGCGGCCGGCACGAAGGTGAGACACATCAGCATGGCCCCGATGATGGCGAAGCTCACGGTGAGGGCCATCGGCCGGAACATCTTGCCCTCAATGCCGGTGAGCGAGAGGATGGGGAAGTACACGATGAGGATGATGAGCTGCCCAAACAGGGCCGACGACATGAGGCGCGTGGCGGCGCTTTCGGTCATGTCGTCCATCGTTTCGCGGGCGGCCTGGGCGCGCTGGTGCACAATGTGAAAGATGACGGCCTCCACGATAATCACGGCCCCGTCCACGATAAGGCCGAAGTCCAACGCGCCGAGGCTCATGAGGTTAGCTGACACGCCGAACACGCTCATCATGCCCAGGGCGAAGAGCATGCACAAGGGTATCATGAGGGCTACCACCACGGCGGCGCGCCAGTTGCCGAGCAGCAGCAGCAGCACCGCCAGCACAATCACGCCGCCCTCGATGAGGTTGTGCTCCACGGTCGCAATGGCCTTGTCGATGAGCTTGGTGCGGTCCAGAAACGGCGTGATGACCAGTCCCTTGGGCAGGGTTTTCTGGATTTCGGCCACCCGCGTTTTCACGTTTTTGATGGTTTGCTCCGAGCTGGCGCCCTTCAGCATCAGCACCACGGCGCCCACGGTTTCGCCCTGGCCGTTGCGGGTCATGGCGCCGTAGCGCACGGCGTGGCCCATGCGCAGGGTGGCCACGTCGCGCACCAGCAGCGGCGCGCCGGCGGCGGCCTGCTTGATGACGGTGGCCCCGAGGTCGTCCAAAGAATTGGCCCGGCCCTCGCCCCGGATGAAGTAGGCGTTGGGCCCGCGCTCGATGTAGGCGCCGCCGGTGTTGGCGTTGTTGTCCTGCAACGCCTGGTAGAGTTCGGCCATTGTCACGCCGTTGGCGGCCAGGCGGGCGGGGTCCACGCTCACCTCGTACTGGCGCAGGTAGCCGCCGAAGCTGCTCACGTCCACTACCCCCGTCACGCCGGCCAGGCGGCGCTTGATTATCCAGTCCTGCACGTCGCGCAGCTTGGCCAGCGAAAACTCTTTTTCGTAGCCCGGCAGCACCCGAATGGAGTACTGGTAAATCTCGCCCAGGCCCGTGGTAATGGGGGCCATGCTGGGCGTGCCGGCCCCGGCGGCCAGGTCGGCCTCGGCGGCTTTGAGCTTCTCGGCCACCAGCTGGCGGGTCTGGTAGGTGGTCATGTCGTCGGGAAAGACCACGGTAATTACCGAGAGCCCAAAGCGCGAGATGGACCGAATTTCCGTGACGCCGGGCACCGTGCGCAGCTGCAGTTCCAGCGGCACCGTGATGAGCTGCTCGACCTCCTGGGCGGCCAGCGCATCGCTCTGGGTGATGACCTGCACCTGGTTGTTGGTGACGTCGGGGATGGCGTCGAGCGGAATATTCACCGCCGAAAAGCCGCCCCAGGCAATGAGTGCCAGCAGTAGCAGGCCCACCAGCAGCTTGTTGCGGACGCTGGCCGCAATTATTGTTGAAAGCATAAAACGAATGAATGCGGCCCTGAGGGTGGCACGCTACTGCCCGCCTACCCCCTCCCCAGCACTGAGCGGGGATGGAAGCCTCAAAACCAGACTACTAATTTCCAGTCAGGAACACCCGCGACTGGTCGGCACGGTGGGAATGATGCGGTTCGGCGCCGCCCCGCCAGTGCACACTCCCCCCTGGGGCCGCACGTAGCTTAGGCTCGGGGCGGCTGCAGCAGCGCCGGGGCCGGCCCCTCGGGGTACAGCGCGTGGGCGGCGGGGCGGTAGGCCCGTGCCGCGGCCGGCAGCGGCTGGCGCCCGCCAAGGGGGGTAGGGGCCAGCAGCAGGAAGGCGACGTGGGCACCGCACGAGTGGCGCCCGTGCAGCGGCAGGCCCTGGTGGTCTTGCTGATGCTGGGGTGAGAACGTGCAGCCAAAATGCTGCGGGGCCCCCGAGCCGTAATGCTCGGCCAAAAACTCGGCCAGCGACAAGCCGCCGCCCGCCACCGAGTGGTGGAAGCGGTAGTGCTCCAGCAGCTGCGGCAGCTTACCCAGCTCCGACAGGTCGTTCTGCGGGATGCAGCTGCCAACCAGCAGCAGGCAGGCCATAAAAAGGGAAACCACCGCTTTCATAATCGTCTCTCCCCAAACGGGGGGGGGTAGGGAAGGTTTTTTTGCGAGCCGCTAAATGCCTAAAATTAAGGGTAAATTAAGAGTGCGCCCGCCACGGGAGCCCACGCGAACCAGCCGGCGCAAAACATTTGGCTGATTGGCTTATTCTTGGCCTACTATGCGTCTACTTCCGCTTTTTCCGCTCAACCTGGTGGCTTTTCCGGGTGAGAAACTAAACCTGCACATCTTCGAGCCGCGCTACCGCGAGCTGGTGCGCGACTGCTTCACCGAGGGGCTCACGTTCGGCATTACGCCTTTCCTCGATAACGCGGTGCAGGAGCTGGGCACCGAGATGCGCCTGCTGAGCGTGGAAAAAACGCACGCGGGCGGCGAGATGGACATTAAAACGCAAGCCGTGAGCATTTTTCGGGTGCAGAAGTTTTACCGCCAGGCCCCCGGTAAGCTCTACGCCGCCGGCCAGGTGGAGGACGTGGCGCAGGATGAGGAGCCCGACCTGGTGCTGCGCCAGGTCATTGCGGGACAGGTGCGCCAGCTCTACGAGGCGCTGGGCCTGCGCAAGCTGCTGCTGGAGCTCGACCCCCAATTCAGGATTTTTGACGTGGCCCACCACATCGGCCTCAGCACCGAGCAGGAGTACCAGCTGCTGGGCACCACCGCCGAGCAGGAGCGCCAGGAAATGGTGCGCGAACACCTCGAGCGCCTGCTCCCCGCCGTGCTCGAAGCCGAGCGCCTCAAGGAGCGGGTGCGCCAGAACGGGCATTTCAAGCACTTGCAGCCGCCGCAGTTTTAGGAAAGGCAGGAAATTATTGGGTGTTAAGGAATAAGGATTTTAATCTCGTTTGCGCGAAATTTCGTACCTTGTCAGGCGTCTCACCTAACGGGCATTTATTTCCACTTTTACCCCTTACAGTCAATAGTTTATGAAAAAAATCTTCCCTACCTTCCGGGGCGCGGGGCAGCAACAGGCCGCTGCCCTATGCTTTGGACTTTTCTTTGCCGCTGCCACCGCCCACGGGCAGGCTACCTCGGTGTACGGGCTGGGCATCGCCACGGCCAACTACACGACGCCGCTCGGGACTATTCCCGCCGGCACGGAATTTCTGACGTCGATTTCGCCGGGCAGCCCGGCGCTCACGCTCGCCTCCACGCTCATTCCCATCGGCGGAATCGGGGCCAGCCAGCAGCTGGTAGGCCTCGACGTGCGGCCCAATACCGGGCAGCTGTATGCGCTGGGATACAATAACGCGGCCGGCGCTTCGCCCAACGCGCAGCTTTACCTCCTCAGCATTGCTGGCGCAGCGGCCACGGCCACGGCCATTGGCAACCCGATTACGCTGAACCTGGGCACCAGCGCCCGCACTGACCTGAACGGGTATAACCTGGTGATAGGGGTAGGCTTTGACTTTAACCCGCGGGCCGACCGCATCCGGGTGACGGGGCAAAACGGGATGAACTACCGCCTCAACCCCGTGACCGGGCAGGTAGTGGCCACCGACTCGCCCTTGGTGTATGCGGCGACCGGCAACGCGGTGACGCCCCCTACTACCCCCGATATCGGGGCCGTGGCCTATACCAACTCGGCCCTGGGCCTGACGGGAACCGCCCTCTACGACGTGGACCAAACCCCGAACAACGGCATTCTGGCTACGCAGAGCATAGTGGCCAACTCCACCACTACCAACGGCACGCTGACGGCAGTAGGCAACCTGACGCTGACCGGCACGAGTGGCACCTTCGGTATCGGTGACTCCAACTTCGATGAGGATATTTACACCGACCCGTCTACGAAGCAAAACACGGCCTACCTACTCGAATTGACGGGCCCCACGGCCGGCAGCAAGGGCAGCTCCAACCTGTATAGCTTGAACCTGGGCACCGGCAACGCCACCCTGCTCGGTAATATCACCGGCGGCACGCCCATTCGCTTTATCAACATCGCGGCGGCCCCGGCCCCGGCGCCCTACGTGTGGACGGGCAAGGTCGATACCAACTGGGGCACGGCGGGCAACTGGAGCACCAATATGGTGCCCACGTCGTCTATCGACGTCTTCATTCCCGGCTCCGACCCCGTGAACGTGCCCAACCAGCCCACGGTGAGCAACGCCCAGCAGGCCCGCTCGGTGGTGCTGAGCACGGGCTCGACGGGCAGCCCCGCCGTGCTGACGCTGGCCAGCGGCGGCACGCTGAGCGTGAGCGGCAACTTTGCCAACAACGACGGCAGCATCGCGGCCGGCAGCACGGGCACCGTGGCGCTCGTGGGCAGCGCCGTGCAGGATATTTCGGGGCCCAGCCTGACGCGGTTTCCCAACCTGAGCATTGGCACCAGCGGCGCTACGCTCAGCGGCCCGGCCGCCGTGCAGGGCGGCCTGACCCTGACCGGCAACCTAGCCATCGGCAGCGGGCAAGCCTTCACGCTGCTCTCTACTGCCAGCGGCACGGCCTACGTGGTGAACAGCGGTGGGGTGGCCACGGGCACCGCCACGGTGCAGCGCTACCTCACGCCCACCAACCCGGGCCTGGGCTACCGCCACTACTCGGCCCCGGTGACGGGCACGACGGTAAACGACCTGGCGACCAGCTCGTTCGCGCCGGTCTTTAATACGAACTATAATACCAGCGCGACGCCGGGCACCACTACCCCCTTCCCCACCGTGTTTGGCTACAACCAGGCGCAGTACGAAGGCTCGCCGGCCACCACCATCACCACCGACTTTGATAAGGGCTACTACTCGCCGGCCGCCGGGGCCACCTGGGTGCCGGGCACGGGCTACACCGTCAACCTGGGGGGTAGCGAATTAGTAGACTTTGTGGGTACGCTAACGGCGGGCAACGTTAGCACCGCCGGCCAGGGCCGCAGCGCCAAGGCCAACGCCGGCTGGCAGCTACTGGGCAACCCCTACCCCAGCTCCCTGGACTGGAACCAGGTGGTATCGAGTGGGCTGGTGAATATTCGCCCCACCCTGTACGTGTTCAAGAGCAGCGGCCAGTACGCGGGGGCTTACGCCTCGTATCTCAACGGTCAGGGCACCAACGGGGGCACCAACGTGGTGCCGGTAGCCCAGGGCTTTTTCGTGCAGACCAGCGCGGCAGGCGCCACGGGCAACCTCAACTTTAGCGACGCGCAGCGCATCACTTCGGCCACCACGGCGCCGTTTGAGCGCACCGCGGCCGACACGCGGCCCCAGCTGCTGCTGGAGCTGGGCAACGGCACGCTGGCTTCGCAAACGGATATCTACTTTGAGCAGGGCGCCACCACGGGCCTCGACAATGCGTTTGATGCCACGGCCCTGCCCTTTGTCAATGGCCTGGTACTGGCCTCGGAGGCGGGTGGCGAGGTACTGGCCATCAATGGCCAGCCGGCCCTGAGTGCTGGCGTGACGGTGCCGTTGCGCGTGGCCGTAGCCACGGCCGGCACCTACTCGCTGCGGGCCGCCGACCTGGCCAACCTGCCCGCCGGCTACCACGCCTACCTGCGCGACGCCATCCTGAACACGTACACCGACCTGGCCACTACCCCCAGCGTCAGCCTGAACCTGCCCAGCGGGGCCGCCACTGGTCGCTTCGCGGTGCTGTTCACCACTGCCTCGCCCCTGGCCACGGCCCCGGCCGCCCTGGCCGCGCTGGCCTCGGTTTACCCCAGCCCGGCCAGCGGCAAGGCTACGCTGCTACTGCCCCAGGCCCTGCGCGGCACGGGCACCAGCACGGTGCAGCTGCTCAATACGCTGGGCCAGGCGGTGCTCACCCGCACGGTGGCCCCCGGCGGCGCCGATGCCATCGAGCTGCCCCTGGCGGGCCTGGCCGCGGGCATCTACACGGTGCGGGCTACTACCGCCGCCGGCTTAGTAGCCAAGCGCCTCGTCATCCAGTAGCAGACTGACCAGCAAGTACTGGTGAATTCAGCTGCTGCTACGAGCACAAAGCCCCGCTGAAATTCAGCGGGGCTTTTTTGGGGCTGACTGCTTCCGTAAGTACTGCGGCTGGTACGCGAGCGGCGACTACATGGGGCCCCGAGCCGCACGGCGGTTGCCGGGCCACAAGAGGGGTAGCAGCAGCATCACCGGCAGCGGGGAGACTAAGAAGTCAATGAGGTGCCGCGCTACCCGGTAGGCCCAGGCCAGGTTGCCCCCAAGCTTGCCGATGAGCATCAGCAGGGCATACAGGCCGAATAAGCCTACGTATACCTGTAGTACCCAGCGCGTGCGGGCGGCGCTCCGCAGCAGCACGTGCAGCAGCAGCACGCACCCTGCCGAGTAGAGCAGGCTGTAGCTGGCCACGGCGGGCAGGCTACGGGTCGTCACTAGCTGGCTGGTACCCTGCTGCCAGTGGGCTAAGGGGCCAGCCAGGCCCAGTGCCCCAAACACTACCTGCCAAAACTGGGTCAGCGCGGCAAAAACTGCTTCGGTCTCCATGCCCGCCCAAAAAAGCACGCCGGTCAGCAGCGCTGCCAGCCCCCAGCGCGGCAGCGTCATGGGCACCAGGGGCGCCGAGCGGAGGGGTAGGCTCATTCGGCGGCGCTGGCGGGCGCGCCGTATAGCCGCACCCACTGCATCCAGAGCACGCAGATGCACGCGTAGACGACGAACGCGAACGTGTAGTGGTGGTTGAAATCGACCGAGCGGTGGGCGTAGTGGTGGTTGAGCGCCAGCGCGCCCACCCGCACGATATTAAGCAGATAAATAACTACTATCCCCAGCGGCACAAACCACAGCTTGGGGCGCGCCGGCCCCGGAAAGGCAATGATAAAGCCGGCGAATAACGCGTACAGCACCAGGCCATCACAAGGAGCACCTACCACTACGGCCGGCAACCCATCCATCAGTAGCAGGGTAGAGCCGGGCGCCACCGACGAGCTGAAGCCCAGCAGCCGCAACAACCCGGCGCTGGCGGCGGCAATGTTGACGGACAACCAGGCATCGAGCCGGCCATCGGGACCAATAAAGCCTTCGTAGCCAATCAGCCACAGCGCGTAGAGTCCGGCCGCCACGAGCAGGAATTGCCAGCGGGCGGCCAGCCGGGGCCGGCCGCCGCCGGGAGGGTTACTTTGGGGAAGCATAAGCACAAATATATCCGCCGCGGGCCAAGCCACGGCTACTGCTTCAGGCCACCGGGCAGGCCCTGCGGATAGATTTGCTTGATATCGCTTTGCAGCTCCTCAATTCGGTTGCCAGGGTTGGGGTGGGTGCTCAAAAATTCGGGCGGGTTGCCGCTACCCCCTTCCTTTTGCAGCATTTGCATCACGTTAATCATGGAGGCGGGGTTGTAGCCGGCGCCGGGCGTAAACTTCACGGCAAACTTATCGGCCTCCAGCTCATCGTTGCGGCTAAAGCGCAGGCTCACGAGCTTGGCAATCATGGCGGCGGCGGCGGCGCGAGCCACGCTGCTGCCGGGGCTATTGGGGTCGTAGGCGGCGATGGCGGCGGCGCCCGTCAGGCCCTGGGTCAGCTGGCTTTGGGCCACCTGCTCGGCCGAGTGCCGGGCCACTACGTGGCCCACCTCGTGGGCCAGCACGCCGGCCAGCTGGCCTTCCGACGTCAGGTTTTTGAGCAAGCCCTGGGTAATGAATACCTGACCGCCGGGCAGGGCAAAGGCGTTGATTGTCTGGTCGTCGGCCAGCAGGTGAAAGCGGTACTGGTACTGGGTTTTCTGGTCGAGGCCATTGGCTTTCACTATCTGCTGGCCCACTTGCTGCACGGCGGCGGTGGCGCGGGGGTCCTGGCTTTCGCCGCCGTACTGCTGCTCCATCTCGGGGGTCGCCTGCACGCCGAGCGCGATTTCCTGCTGGGCACTCATGTTCACGTGCTGCTTTTCGCCGGTGACGGGGTTGGTCGAAGTATTGAAGAAGTAGCCCAGCAGCGTAACCGCTGCGATGACTAGGCCAATGATAACGCGAAGATTTAGGCGCATGAGGGGGTGGTGGTTGGGGGTGAAAGAGTGTGTGCGACCGCCGGAGCAAACCCCGGCTTGTCCGAACGCCTTGTAACGGGCCACTGCCCGGCAGGTTATGCCGCCTACCCCCCCGCCGGGCGCTGAAGCCGGCTTTTGGCGCTAGCTTCGCAGCCTCCGGCCGCGGGGCGCGGCCGGGCCACTCGCCTCGGTGCCCTATGCTATTCTCCCTTTTTCGTGGCCCGGCCCAGGGCCGACGCCTGCCGCTGGCGGGCCTGCTGCTGCTAGCCGGCTGCGGCCACGCCCTACCCGACATTCCGGGCCTGAACGCCGCCGCCTGGCGGGCCGACCGCTACGCCTGCGCCGGCCAGCGGGCCAGGTTGCTGCCGCCCATTCTGGCCGCCCGCACCCGCCTCTACGAAGCGCGCGCCAATGATGTGACGGCCGTGCTCGGCCGCCCCGATGAGGAGGAGCTGCTGGCCCAAACCGAGAAGGTATACCACTATTACCTGGTGCCGGGCGCGCAGTGCGGCCCCCGGCATCCGCACGCGGCCACCCCGCGCCTGAGCATTCATTTCGGCCCGCTGGGTACCGTCACGGAGGTGCAGTCGGACCCCCTACCCCTCCCCTAAACGCCAACGCCCCCACCTGCCGGGGCAGGGAGGGGCGGCGCGCAGCAGCAAGGCGGGCAGGTTAGCCGTTGCCGATGGCCACGCTGCCCGTGTTTTCAGCCTGTTGCAGCTGGCTGAGCTGGGTGGGCGACATAATGCGGCCGCACTCCAGCTCGTACTGGTTTTGTAATTCTGCCAGCTGGTTGTTGCGGGCCGCCGTATCCGCGGGGGTTGCCCGCTCAATTTCGCGCTGGCGGGTTAGTAACGTGCGGTTCAGCGACAGGAGCCGGACGTATTGGCCCTCGTTGAGGCGCAGGCGGGTGCTCATTTCGCGGGTTTGCCCGGTCACGGTTTGGGGCGATACGGTTTGGGCGTGGCCTACGGTGGCTAGCAGCCACGTCAGCGGCAGGAATAGGTAAGCGGCGGCGGGCGTGTGAGGCATAGGTAATGTGCAGTCAAACCTTGGAATTTTACCAGTTGCGACGCAAACTACGCTTCTACGCGCAATAGTTCCGCTTAGCTGCGCTTACTGGCGGCCGCTACCTTCGTGGCCGAATTATTTTTTGCTATGCTCACCTGTTTTGCCCCCGACCTGGTCCCCGGCCAGCCCACTTACACGCTTTCTGAGGAAGAAAGCAAGCACGCCGTGCGCGTGCTGCGCCTACCCCCCGGCGCGCCCGTGACGCTCGTAGACGGCCGCGGCACCGTGTACGCGGCCACCGTGGCCGACGCCAATCCCAAGCGCTGCGCGCTGCGCATTGTTAGCCAAGAGGTTATCGCGCCTCGCCCCAGCTACACCCACGTGGCCGTGGCGCCCACCAAAAACCTCGACCGCATGGAGTGGCTGGTCGAAAAAGCCGTGGAAGTCGGCATCGAGCGCCTCAGTTTCTTGCGCTGCGCCCACTCCGAGCGCCGCGAGCTGAAGCTGGAGCGCCTGGAAAAAATCGCCGTCAGCGCCCTCAAGCAGTCCGGCCAGGCCTACCTACCCCAGCTCGACGAGCTGACCGATTTCACCAAGTTTCTGGAGGAAATAACGCCCGCCACCACCTTCATTGCCCACCTCGAAGCCGGCGAGCGCACCGCCCTGGCCCAGGTCATCGGGGCCGCGCCGCGCTGCTGCGTGCTCATCGGCCCAGAGGGCGACTTCTCCCCCACCGAGATTGCGCTGGCCCTGGAACGCG
Organism: uncultured Rhodanobacter sp.; assembly: GCA_964657755.1. Taxonomy (GTDB): domain Bacteria; phylum Bacteroidota; class Bacteroidia; order Cytophagales; family Hymenobacteraceae; genus Hymenobacter. The sequence goes on along the minus strand of CAZZWL010000073.1, from coordinate 14,815 downwards.
GCATCCGTCCCGTCACGTTGGGCAATTCACGGCTGCGCACCGAAACGGCGGCGCTGGCGGCCGTGTTCACGGCGCAGGTAGTGCGGGAAATAACTATTTAATGTACCGCTTCATATTATATATATAATTCTTAATTACTCGCTGTTTATTTATGCGACGCTCTTTAACGATAATTACCACTCCATTTAAGGTCACGACATCTTTCTCTTTTTGCACGTTAGTTATATTACCTCCGCGCAGTAATGCTTCTACTTCATCGTAGACGACATACAGTGTATCACGCCCTTGCCATTTCGGCTCGGTGTATTCAACTGGCAGCATAAAGTCGGATAGGTCGTGCTGATAATCCTCTTTCCTGAGTAACGTCTTATATTCAGCTATTCCCCTCGCTCCTATGTCTAATGCGTAACTAACAACGGCGGCTGAACTATCGGCGTTATATAATTTGCGCTCAATAGTAACTGCCTTATTAGCTGCGTAATGGGGATTCCAATCATATCGGCAGCTTTTCCATATTACTGCACTTAAAACTGCAGTTGTTGCAGCTATAATGATTGTTGAATTTTTGTTCATAAAGCAATAATACTACTTACTCCAGTCCCATTACTGTTATATGCTCCGTAACTTCTTCCTCGCCGCTACGCTCCTGCTTACCACTACGGCGGCTACCCCCCCGGTGGCGCCCAGCTTCCAACTGGCCAAGCTGCACTACGGCGGCGGGGGCGACTGGTACGCTAACAAAACGAGCCTGCCCAACCTCATCAGCTTCTGCAACCAGACGCTGCACACCAACCTCGCGCCCGACGAAGCCACCGTGGAGCTCGACTCGCCCGAGCTGCTCACCTATCCCTTCGTGCACATGACGGGCCACGGCAACGTGAGCTTCAGCGCCACCGAGGCCCAGAACCTGCGGCGCTACCTCATCGGCGGCGGCTTCCTGCACATCGACGACAACTACGGGCTCGATAAATTTATCCGGCCCGAGATGAAGAAGGTATTTCCCGAACTGGAGTTCGTGGAGCTGCCTTTTTCGCACCCCATCTACCACGAGAAGTTCCAGTTTCCCAGGGGCTTGCCCAAGGTGCACGAGCACGATGGCAAGCGCGCCCAGGGCTTTGGCCTGGTGTATAAGGGTCGCCTGGTGTGCTTCTACAGCTACGAGTGCGACCTCGGCAACGGCTGGGAAGACGTGGGCACCTACCCCGAAGACAAGCCCGCCGTGCACGACGCCGCGCTCCGCATGGGTGCCAACCTGGTGGCGTATGCGCTCACGCAGGATTAAGGCCGCCTGATTGTAAACACTAAAAAGAACGTCATGCTGAGCTTGTCGAAGCATCTCGCTCGCACCGTTGGGGGTAGTAATCCAATGGCGCGAGCGAGATGCTTCGACAAGCTCAGCATGACGTTCTTTTTTGCAATTCAAGACGCTCTTTCTACCGCACGCCGCGCTCGGGGAAACGGCCGGTTTTGGTGCGGTAGAAGGCTTTAATTACTTCCAGGTCCTTTTCGTAATCGCCGGTGGGCCACACCACGGGCCCTACCCCCGCTTCCCGCTTCTTATAGTCGAGAAAGCCCAGTACGATGGGCACGTTGGCCTCCAGGGCGGCGTAGTAGAAGCCTTTGCGCCACTTGGGCTGGTAGGCGCGGGTACCTTCGGGCGTGATGAGGATAACCAGCTCCTGGTGCTGGCCGAAGAGCTTGACCATGCCATCGACGAGGCTATTGTTGCGGCTGCGATTCACGGGCAGCGCCCCAATTGCCTTCACCAACCAGCCTAGCACGGGGTTTTCGGTCCACTCGCTTTTCACGGTAAAGCGCACGTCCACGTCCATGATATAGAACGCGGCGCGGGCCATAATGAGGTCCCAGTTGCTGGTGTGCGGGGCCGCAATCATCATGCACTTCTTGATTTCGGGTGGTACCTGGCCGGTTTGCCGCCAGCCGGCTACGCCAAAAATGGCTTTTGCGATGTAATACCAGAAAGTAGAGGTTTTGCGGGCGGCCATGTATGCAAAGCAGGTTTTGGAACCCCAAAGCTAGTAAGTAGTG
>CAZZWL010000073.1:0-12756 GCA_964657755.1 uncultured Rhodanobacter sp. | reverse complement strand
GACGAATGACGAACGACTAATATCGTTCGTCATTCGTCACTAGTCAGTAATCCTCGCAGCGCGGCGGCCTCGCCCAGCGTGTGGCGGTAGCCAATCTCAAATAGCTCATCGGCCTTGCGAAAGTCGAGCGGGCGGTACTGCTGCAAGGGCGGCGGCTCCAGCAGCAGCGTGCACTGGGCCTTGCGGGACGTGGTATTGGCGCTCAGGGCCAGCTGCAGGGTGCGCTCCATCACGCGGCGCAGGGTCAGCAGCTTGGCCTCGCGGTTGATGGGGTTGCAGTGCACGCCCACGATGGGCGCGCCCAGTCGTAGCAGCGGCTCCACGGGCAGGTTGTTGAGCAGGCCGCCGTCGACCAGGTGCCGACCCTGGTATTCGACCGGCCGGTACACGATGGGCACCGCCGACGAGGCCAGCAGCGGCGGCAGCAGCAGCCCCTGACTGAAATACACCGATTCGCCCGCTTCCAGGTCGGTGGCCACCAGCGTGAGGGGTAGGCGCAGGTCTTCGAAGCGCAGCGCGGCCCCCAGGTGCCGGGCCAGCAGCTGCTCCACGGCCTCCAGCCCCAGCAGCCCGTTGCGCCCAAACAGCGGCCGCGTGAGGCGCGGGATACTCGTGGCCTGCAACAGCTTCAAGACCTCACGCGGGGCAAACCCGGCCGCGTAAAACGTGGCCGCGATGGCGCCCGAGCTGGCCCCCGAAAGCGCGCCCACCGGCAGGCCCAGCTCGTCGAGCGCGGCCAGCACGCCCAGGTGCGCGATGCCGCGCGCGCCCCCGCCCGACAGGGCCAGGCTGAGCGTGGCGGCGGGAATACGAGTAGCTAGCGGCTCTTCAAAAGTGGTCATTCCGGTTCGTCCTTTCAACTAATGCTTGCCCCTACCCCCCCCTACAGGTCGCTAAGGCGCAGGGTCTGGTCCAGGCGCACCCCCTTGTCGGTCAGCTGCACGGTGCAGGCCTCGTGCAGGGGGTCGTGCTCCAGCAAGAGCACCCAGTTTTCGGCGGCGGCGCGGCGCAGCACGGCTTCCTTTTCGGTGAGCGTAATGAGCGGCCGCACGTCGTAGCTCATCACGTAGGGCAGCGGCAGGTGGGCCACGCTGGGCAGCAGGTCAGCCATGTAGGCCAAGGTGCGCCCCTTGTAATGCAGCACCGGCACCATCATTTTCTCGGTATGGCCATCGGCAAAAATCAGGTCGCTGAACTGGGGTAGGGAATCGGGCACACCCTGGGTGGGGTCCACGAATTTGAGCTGCCCGCTCTCCTGAATGGGCAGGATATTCTCGCGTAGGAAACTGGCCTTTTCGCGCGCGTTGGGGTGGGTAGCCCAGTTCCAGTGCGCCTCGTTGCTCCAATAAGTGGCATTGGCGAAGGCCGTTTGCAGGGCGCCGTCGGGCCGCCGCTGCACCGAGCCGCCACAGTGGTCGAAGTGCAGGTGGGTCAAAAAAACGTCCGTGACATCGGAGCTGCTAAACCCCAGCTTACGCAGCGACTTCTCCAGTGTATCGTCGCCGTGCAGGTAAAAGTGCCCGCGAAACTTCTCGTCCTGCTTCTCACCAATCCCGTTGTCGATGAGCACCAGCCGGTTGCCATCCTCCACCAGCAGGCAGCGCATGGCCCAGGTGCACATGTTATTGGCGTCGGGCGGGTTAAGCTTTTGCCACATGCTCTTGGGCACTACCCCAAACATGGCTCCGCCGTCGAGCTTAAACAAGCCCGTATCTATCGAATGAATGTTCATAATTTCAATTAGCAGTCATCAAATATCAAATCAACCGACTGTATCAAACGCTAAGCCCAACCCTGGCTCGGCCTGTTTGATAATAGATGATTGATAACTGATAAGTGACTTATTCAACGACTACCCCCATAGCCGAAAACTTGTCAATCCGCTGCGCGATGCGCTCCTCGGCCGGCACGGCGGCCAGTTCCTTCAGCGTTTCGAGCAGCGTTTGCTTCAGGGTTTCAATCATGCGCGGTGCATCGGTATGCGCCCCCCCCAGCGGCTCCCGAATAATGCCGTCTATAAGGCCCGCACCCTTCATGTCAGTAGCCGTCAGCTTGAGCGCTTCGGCGGCCTGCTCCTTATAGTCCCACGAGCGCCACAGGATGCTGCTGCACGACTCGGGCGAAATAACGGAGTACCAGGTGTTTTCGAGCATCAGCACCCGGTCGCCGATGGCAATGCCCAGCGCTCCACCGCTCGCCCCCTCGCCAATAATGACGCAGATGACGGGCACTTTCAGCATAAACATCTCCTTGAGGTTGCGGGCAATGGCCTCGCCCTGCCCCCTTTCTTCCGCCTCCAGGCCCGGAAACGCGCCCGGCGTGTCGATGAGCGTAACGATGGGCACGTTGAATTTCTCGGCCAGCTTCATCAGGCGCAGCGCCTTGCGGTAGCCCTCCGGGTTGGGCATCCCAAAGTTGCGAAACTGCCGCTGCTTGGTATTATGGCCCTTTTGCTGGCCAATAAACATGACCGGGTGCCCGTCAATTTCGCCAAAGCCGCCCACCATTGCCTTGTCGTCGGCCACGGTGCGGTCGCCGTGCAGCTCCACAAACTTCTCGGCCAGGCCCTGAATGTAGTCGAGCGTATAGGGCCGCTCGGGATGGCGCGAGAGCTGCACGCGTTGCCAGCGCGTGAGGTTGGCATACGTTTCTTTCTTAAGTGAATTGATTTTGGCCTCCAGGGCCAGCACCGCCTCCGTTACGTCCACTTCGCTATCGGCGGCCAGCTTCTGCATTTCTTGCAGCTTACCTTCCAGCGCGGCGATGGGTTGTTCAAAATCAAGCAGCATAATTCGGGGAGGGAATTCCTGGTTTGGGGATGTGAGAAGGCATTTTGCAGAAAAGCGGAGGCGGTTGACACCACCCCTACCCCCCTCTCAAAAGCCGGGCGACAAAGGTAAACCCAAACCCCACAGCCCGCTTTACGAAAATTTTTCACCTTGACAAACAACGCGCAAGCTCGCATTTGCCATCCGCAAGCAAGAATTTTCGGCACCAGGTTTGCACACGCCGATTTTCTTGCCCTACCTTTGTATCACCAAAACGGAAAACGGTAACGCTCTCCCACCTTGGTAAACGGTTTGGTAGTTCAGTTGGTTAGAATGCCGCCCTGTCACGGCGGAGGTCGCGGGTTCGAGTCCCGTCCAGACCGCATCGTTTGAAGACGAAAGCCCCTAAAAGTCGCTCATCTGGTCACAGAAGCGGTTTTTAGGGGTTTTTGCTTTTGGTCGGTTTACGGTTTAATCCCCGGTTTAGTCGAATGTGCGCCCCCACCTGCGCCCCCAATCGCACCCCCTAAACCAACCCGTTTACCATGACCATTCAGTTTGAACGGCGGACTGACCGCCCAGATGCAGCGGGGCGCTGCACCATTCATTTACGGGCTTACTTCGACGGGCAGCGCCTGCGCTTTGCCACGCGGGAGAAATGCCTAGCTACGGAGTGGAACGCCGATAAAGGCAAATTCAAGAAGTCATTTCCGGGCTTTCAGGATGCCAATGACTACCTGGATGCGCTGGTGGAGCGGCTGCAAAACCAGCACCGGCAACTGCGCACGGCAAACCTACTCATTACGCCCGAAGCATTAAAAACGGTGTTACTTCCACCAGTGGAGGCCCCGAAGCCGGCCGAAGCTGCGCCCATCATCTTGACTGATTTGTACGCCGAGTATCAAGCGGCTTTACAGGCGCGGGGCAACTTGGCGCAGTCACTGGTGTCGGTGGCTACTACCCTGACCCACCTGACGGGGTTTGAGAAAACGATGCGGCGCAAGCTGCTACTGGCGGATTATGACTTGGCTATGCACGACAAGTTCTTAGCCTACCTGCGGCAGAAGCGGCAACTAGCGCAGAATACGGTGTGCAAGTCGGTCAAGCACGTGAAGGCCTTTCTGCGCTACGTGCGGGATGACCGGCGCACGCCGGTGGCGGTGGAGCCGCGCGAGTTGAAGATGCAATGGGCCGAGGTGGAGAAGGTTTACCTGACCGTGGCCGAGCTGGCACAGCTGGAAAAGGCGTTGCTGCCGTCGGCGCTGGTGGCCACGCGGGATGCCTTTCTATTTTGCTGCTATACGGGGTTACGGCACTCGGATTTATTTGAGTTGAATCCGGCCAACGTGCAGACCTGGGATAACTCGCGGGTGCTGCGGCTGACGCAAACCAAGACGCGCACGGCGGTGAGCATCTACCTCACGCCGCCCGCGGCGGCGCTGCTGGACAAGTACGCGGGTACGCGGGCGCGGCTGTTGCCGGCGATGGCCAACCAAGTGATGAACCGCAACCTGAAACGCATTTCCCAACTGGCCGGGCTGCGCGATATGGTGGAGGTAGTGAGTATTGAGGCCGGCCGGGTAATGAAAAAGCAGCAGCCCAAGCACGAGCTGGTGACCATGCACACGGCCCGGCACACGTTCGCGGTGCAGTCGCTGATGCGGGGGCTGCCGGTGGCCGTGCTGCAGAAGGTGCTGGGGCACGCCCGTATTCAGACGACAATGCTGTACGCCAAGATTGTGGAGGACTTTCAGCACCAGGAAATGCGGCGGATTTGGGAGGGCACTGGGGCGGCCTACGAAGCTGGCGCACCGGCGGTCGTGAACCCGGTTTGTGCGATTGAGACAGCCGTAGCGTAGCCACTACTGGGGGCAAGCAAGTAAAGAAAGCCCGGCCTTGGTTTTACCAAGCTGGGCTTTTTACTGCGGGAGCGGCCGTTTCAAATGCTTGGCCTTAGGCAGGTTTGAAGCACCTCTTGGGGAGCAAAAAAGTGGACTAGGGCTTGGTTACTGCCGATTCTAAGGTCACGTACAGCTCTGCCTGCAGCTTCCACTCGTTGTCTTTTTTACGCCACATGGCGGAGTAGTTGCCACCCCCGCGAAAGTAGCCGCCCTGCTGCCAGGAGCCTACCCAGGTACCGGTTTCCCAGGCCAGCAGCCCGTTGGGGTTCAGGGCAATCTGGTGCGGACGGCGCACGTACACCACGTCGGGGTGCAGCCGGAAGGCCTTTTGCCAACCCGCAAAGACAGAATCGGTGCCCGTTTTATAGCCGCCATTGCCCCCCACCTGCACGAAGTCGGGTAGCCAATACTTGGCAATTCCGGCTACGTCGTGCCGGGCAATGGCCGCATTGGAAGCGGCGCGCTGGGTGGTAATAATAGCCTTAGTACTGGACTGGTGGGGCTCCCCTACCCCCGGCTGGCGGAAGCAAAATAGGATGGCGCTCAGCAGGAGCAGGGGCTGATTCATAGCTCGGGGAAAGGACAATCTTCAAGGATTACCCCTTTACGATTGAATTGAAGCCTGAGTGAACGGACAGTAAGCCACATTCAGAAGGATTGCAGACAAGAGCTGGTCCGTTATTTCAACAGTTCGTCTAATAAGTCAATTGGCAGCGAAACCGAGTGCATGGGAGAAGCGAGTGCCGACGCATTCTTGGCGGTAACTGGGGCAACACCATCTTCCTGCCCCGCCTCACCGGCTGTCCACCAATCCAGCATCCGGCTCCTATCAAACAGCAACTCTTTTTGCGCCAGCGGATGATTGTAGTACAGCTCAGATGGAAAAAAGTGCAGGTTGATGGTAAAATTCTTGGTTTGGTCGGCAGCATTTCTGTTCAACTGCTTCGCCGCCATAAGTCTTTGTGCCCCTGCCATCGCCATCAGCCGGGGAATCAGCAGGTCATCGTTGCGCACTTCCAGATTCCAGATATCGACTAACCTGAGCAGTCCGTTGAGCACACTGCGATTGGGAAAGGTTTTATCTACTAAGGGGTCAAGGGGCTTATTAATAACTACGTCAATCTGATTAATACCGTGGGCACGGGCATAGTGATAGGCAGCAGTCAGGGGCACGTTTTCGCGCACTCCCCCGTCGACGAAAGCACTATCTGCGACGTTGTAGTAGCTCATGAATAATGGCTCATTAGCCGAGGCCCACATCCAATCTTTCATTTGCTCGGGCTGTGGAATATTTCGGGAGGAGCGATAGGATACACTGCTACTTTTCATATCCACCACGCACACCACAAATTCCAACTTACTTGCTGAATTGCGAATTTGCTCGTAGCGCTCCTTGGTAAGGAACTTATCAATTAAGGTGCGGAGGTTTTTGCTTTCTCCAAAGCTTGGTTGCCCCCGAAGCGCTCGCCATGCGGCATTTAAAGGCCGGAGATTACCTGTAGTGGTATTGAATGGATTTAGATTAAAAATATCTTTCTGCTCGACTGAAGTATAGGCCTGTTTTAGGGCGGCAAAATCATTGAGCACAATGAGAGGCGCCATCAGGCTACCGGTACTAGTGCCGAAAACCACCTGATAAGGCGCACCAGCCTGGGCTACCAAATGTTGAACAAAACCACCGCCCCAGGCCCCACGTGCTCCGCCTCCACCTACCACGAGCATACGGGTGGCCGACGCGGCCAGGGGAGCGGGTGGGGCGACAGACTGGCCGTAGCTGCTCCCCGTGATTACTTGTAACGCACAGAGCAGCACAAGCGGCCGCCACAAGCACTTAATGGAAATATAGGACATAGGAGCTACCGGGTTACAGTACCGCGAACCAGTGTGCAAGGCCACATCGCAACGTGCCAGGGTGCAATAACAGGGTAGCTGAGCGACTTTACATCAGTGCTATCACTGAGCATTCAACTCCACTTAAACTGATAACTTTTTTCAGGATTGGACAACCTGGCTAGCTAGTGTTTTAACAGTCATCGGCCAGCATGTGGCTGATAGGGGTGAGACCAGAGTGAGACTGGGGCGAGGGTAGGGCGAGCTATGGGGGAAGCCTGTGGCTAGCCTTTCTTTTTTGGGCCTCCCCTAGCGGTTGACCAGGGGCTGGGCGAGGGCGGCGGCCACTTCGCGCTCAGGCAGGCCGGTGTACTGGCAGAACTCGCCGACCGAGACGTAGGAGTCGGTGGCCTTGCCGAAATGGACGCGCACGCGCTGGAGCAGCCGCTTGGCCGCGTCGTAGCCGTTGCCGGTGATGGTGGCGGCGTCTTTGGGGTAGATGACGACCTGAGGCATGAAAGCGGGGTAGTTTGGGGTATAGTTGGGTAGGCGAATATACAACCCCGACTAGGAAGAAATAGGTTTGCGCCATGAAATTTCTACCCGCTATTCAATTGGGAGCCCGGCTAGGGGTAGTACTCGCACTAGCTGGCCATTCGCTGGCCGCACCACCGGCGCCGGTAGGGGAAGTGGCGCGGGTGACGCGAGTAGTCGATGGTGATACCTACGAGGTGCTGACGGGCGGCCAAGTGCTGCGGGTTCGGCTGCTGGGTGTGGACGCGCCAGAGCACGACCAGGCATTTGGGCCGCAGGCTACCGACTCGGCGACGGCCTTGCTGCGCGGGCGGCTGGTGCGGCTACAACGCCGTGGGCTGGACTTGTACGGCCGTACGCTAGGCAAGCTGAAGCTGACTGAGGGAGGAGCGGGAAGGGCCGTCGATTCGCTGTTGGTGGTGCGGGGGTGGGCCTGGGCCTTCGACCCGAGCCACACAGTAGCGGAGCGGCTGCCCGAGCAAGTGGCGGCGCAGCGGGCCGGGCGCGGGCTGTGGAAATGCGGCGTCGACGGGACGCTACCCCCGAAGATATGGCGCGGGTTTACCGCCAAAACTAAACGGCGCTACGGGGTGGGCTGCACCTGGTAGCAAGGCCGTTAACGCAAGCAGCAGGACTTATTTCTCACCTTTTTATCCTTATCAGTTATGGCCCAGCAAACGGGTATTTTGGGCATCAAGGGCACCGTGGGTGGCCTAGTGTTCGCCAAGGATGGGAGCATCCGGCAGAAGCCGGCCTCCAACAAATCGACCTTCACGAGCAAGGCCAGTATGGTGCGCGTGCGGGAGAATGCTTCGGAGTTCGGCGCGGCCGGCTCGGCGGGCAAGCTGGTGCGCGATGCCTTGCGCACGCAGATTCAGGCGGCCAGCGACCGGTACATGGTCTCGCGCCTGGCTAAGGTGATGAAGAGCATCATCAACCTGGACGCGACCAGCGACCGGGGCATGCGCCAAGTAGTGGCGGCTAACGCGGCTTCGTTGCTCGGCTTCAACTTCAACCTGGGCGCGGGGCTGGGGCAGTCGCTGTTTGCACCCTACACCGTGACGCCGAGCGGCGCGACGGTGACGCTCGCCATCCCGAGCCTGAACCCCACCGTGGACATTGCGGCCCCGACGGGCGCCACGCACTACGAAATCCTGTTTGGGGTGGCGTCGGTGAACTTCGTGGCAAAGACCTACTCGGCGGCCACGGTGGCCACGCCGCTGGGCATCCTGCCCCTAACGGGGGCGGCGCGCACCAACGTGAGCCAGGTAGCCACGCTGCCGGCGGCCCCCACGGCGGACGAGCTGGTAATTGGCGTGCTGGGCATGAACTACTACCAGCAGCTGAACGGTAAGTTCTACCCCCTGAACAACAACGCCAGCAACCCGCTGGCGGTGGAGTACACCAGCGCGGTGCCAGTGACAGGCGGGGGTAACATCAGCTACGACACGAACCTGACCGGCCCGAATGACAACGCCCAGGGCGTGACGCTCGCCGCCTCAGCGGGTGACCTGTTCAAGTTCGATGCGCTGACCACGGGCGGCTCGGCCCCGGCCAACATGGACATCTCGGTGGGTGGCGCGCAGGTGGCCAGCGTGGCATACCTCGACCGCTACACCAGCAAGGCGTTCAGCTTCACGCACGCCGGCGTGGCCCACACGGGCGCGTTTGCGGCCACGGTGAACTTCTAGGCCTCGCGGCTTATGAACTAATGGGCCGGCCCTGGTAGCGATGCTGGGGCCGGCTTTTTTTCTTCCCTACCCCTACTTTCTCGGTGCAATGACGATGCGTTTAAAAGCGCCTGCTACTAGCTCGGCGGAGCCCGCTGATACTGACCGGGCCCAGTTGCGCATCACGGCCGTGGAGCCGGTGGCGGGACTCGGGACGGTGCGGGCGCAAGTAGCGCTGTCGTACTGGCTGGTGGCCGTGGTGCAGGCCCCAATGGGCCGAGGCTACGCAGACCTAGAGGTAGCTTTTCCGGTGGGGGCCGGGTGGCCGCTGGCGGCTTTCCCGATGGGCTACGTGCTGCTGGGCTACCTCGACCCGCGAGACCTGGCGGTCAGGTAATCTCTTTTTTCAACTTCATTATTACCTACATGAGCACGATAAGCAAAAAACTAGTGGCCTTCCTGTATAGCGGGGCGGCCCAAACTTTGGCCTCAGCAGTCTGGAAAGGCAACGTGAATGCCGTGTACGGATTTAACAGCGGGGGCACGGGCTACCAGGTGTTCAAGCCGGGCAACACCTTCAACTCGCTCACCCAACTCGTGCCCGATGGCATGTACATTCTGGATGCGAACAAGCTGGGCTTCGACCTGCCGGGAGCCGTGCTGACGGCGAGCGCAGCGACGGGGCCGGCGGCCGGGGCGCTGACGCTGACGAGCTTCCTGCACAGCTTTTCGAGTGGCTATGACAATCTTACGCTGCAGGTAGCCTCGCCGGTGGCAACGGATAGCGAGTACCTGCTCGTATTTGACTCACCGGGGGCCTACTCCTACAAGATGGTGATGAACGACACGGTTAGTTTGTCGGTGCCGAACGTGGCAATCGGGCAGGTCGTCACGCTCACGGCGGTGGCCCCCTCGGGGGCGCGGCTGACGCACACCTTCACGGTGGGTGAGCAAACTGCTGCTGCACTATAATCTGCTTTGCAGTCGTCCTAGGCATCAATGTAAAGCTGGCTCCCTAGCAGGGGGCCAGCTTTTTTGTTTCTACAACTCTAGGCTAGTCACGAGTTACTCTGCGTTAAACTCGCGCCAGTTTGGGGGCTTCAATTTCAGAGCCGGCTACTTAGTTCGTAGGGCCCGTATCAATGCGGGCTTCAAGCACATTTTCCACACTCATCGGTAAAGCCGACAGTAAATCCAGGCCAGTCGCTGACTCAATTGCATCCACACTGGTACGGTAGGTACCCCAATTTGAATTCAACGCATTGTCATTGGGGGTGTTGATGGCGATAACGCGGGTATTGGTCGTGATGCGCGACACGTCGCTGCTACCATTTGCCAGTATCACGATAACCTTCCAGCAATTGCCGGGCACCGTGATATGACCACTAGCCAGGGTAGTAGCGTAGCCATTGGAGCCGGTGCCGCCCCTGCCGTAGGAGCCGCAGATGATATAGAGCTCGTTACCGGCGTCTACAAGTGAGCGGGCATAGTTTTCGAGGTTAGCCCAGGTCTGCTGGTTATTGTTGGGGGCCTGGGGCATCATGTTGGACATGAAGAATGTAGCAGAATTATCGACTACCGAGCTAGTGCGGTCAGCTGAAGGGCAATTGTGGCCACGGTCGAAGCCGGAGCCCTGGTAGTCGGTGGCTTTTACCTGGTACCAGCCGCTGGGCAATGAGGCATCGGCGGCAAAGTTGTCCTGTCGGGCGGTGTTGCCGAGCCAAGCGCTGCTCAGGTGCCAGCTTACCCAATTGGGCTTGCCTTGGTCACGATTGTAAGAGAGAGTGTACTGGTCTTTTACGAGCAGGTAGTTGGTGGGCGAACCAGTGCTGGCGGTGGCGCCGCTGGGGTTACCCAGGGCCAGGTTGTCATCGCGTCCAGTGGTGGCAGTAGGCGTGACCTCGGTCGTTTTGGTACACGAGAAGGCTAGTAGCGTGAGGAGCGCAAATAAGCAGGTACGGGTAAGCTGGTGTTTCATCGGCACAAAGGTTGGGCGGAAGCAGCTTAGTTTTACGAGGCAGGCGGCAGGTTCCATTTCGCGGCGCTGCGTTACTGCCTTGCCCTCGCTTTCATTTGTTGTCCTGCTTAGTGGGCTATCGACAGCTATTTCCTTCTTCAGCCAAGCACAAGCTCCTACGATGGCAGCTTCCTTGCCCCGGCGCGTGGATGCCACTGCCTCGTTTTCGGTACCATTTGAGTTGGTGGGTGGCCTTATCCTGCTACGCAACCTAGCCGTCAATGGGCAGCGCGGAAGCTTTATACTTGACACGGGGAGCAAACATTCGCTGGTGGTAGACAACGCCTCGTTTGCCAAGCAGTTGCGGGCCGCTCCCCAATCTTTCGGCCTTGGCGCCACGGGCCGGGTCGCGCAGCAGGAAATGCCCGTGACCACCTTGCAGTTTGGGGCGGCCAGCTACACTGGCTTTACCGCTAAAGCCATTTCCCTGGAGCACATACGCCGCTACCTGGGCCCAAAGGTGCCATTGCTCGGCTTCATTGGCTACGGGATACTACGCGATTATGAAGTAGTCATTGACTACCCACACCGGCGCGTAACCTGCTACTCCCTGCATGCTGCTCCTACCCGGCGGCCCTTTTTGCGACAGGACTCATTGGCTTTTACACTCGTGCAGGGTTGGCCCATTATGACGGGCTACATCGGCCAAGTGCCTGTGCGACTGCTCCTAGATACGGGCTCCGTCACGGATGACTTGGATGCCACGTTCTGCCAAACGCTGGCCCCGGCTAGCCGACCCGTATTACGTGGCGCTGACTTTACTACGGGCGCTAACGGCCAACGGCAACCCACGCAAACTGGCCAGCTGCCAAGCTTGACGCTAGGCGAGGCTGACTGGCAGCGTATACCAGTGCAGGTTTTTCCATTTGCTCAGCCAGCCAGTGGACGAGCGCTGCCCTACCAAGGCGTGTTAGGCCATCCTTTCCTGCTGCAACAGCAGGTGTTCAGTTTCCACTATGGACGGCATCAACTCTACATGTTGACGCCAGAGGCGCCGAAAAAATAAGGAGAGTTTGCCTTGACCGGGCCGCGGATGGCGGGCGACAGCTACCAGAGCTAGCGCGGCAGCTAATCGGTTAGTCATGCGCTAAATAGAACAAGCCAAGGCGGCAGGAGATTGAAGGGCAACGGTACGCGGGCCGCTTGTATCTTAACCGGTATGAAGAAGACACGGGACCAAAACTGGGGCGCGCAGTTGCGGTGGGGACTGCTAGCGTGGGGGCTGCTAGTGTTGGTGCTACTGGCCGGGCCAGCGCGCGCGCAAACCTGGGACCTGCTAAGCCGGACGGTGGCCGACCGCTACTCGGCCGGGTTCAACGGGTCGGCACTGGCCCCCAATGGCGACGTCATCTTGCTGGGGGGCGTAAGCGGAACGGCTCAACTGGGCAACCTGGGGTCGGTGGGCCAGGCCGGCAGCTACACGAACGCCGTAATTGCCCGCTTCAGCACCCAACGCCAGCAATGGCAGTGGGCCGACTACCTTTTTACGCCGCCGGGCGGCACTGCGGCCACGCGCGCCTTGGTGCTGCCGGATGGCGACGTACTGGTACTGGGCAGCTTCCCCAACAGCTACGCCCCGGTGGTATTCGGCACCTTGCCGCCCCTGTCGGGGGTCGGTACGCGAGACGGCTACGTGGGCCGGCTCGACGGAGCGACGGGGCGCTGGCGGTGGGTGGCGCAGCTGGCCACCCGCGAGGGCTTCGACCTGGTACTGCCCGGGGCCATGGCACTGGGCGCGGGCGGGGAACTGGTGGTGGCCGGCTCGTTCAGCAACCAGTTACAGCTTGGGGCGTTGCCGCCCATCGTTTCGGCCCGGCCCGGCCGACTGGGGTCCGGGGACTACGACCTGTTCGTGGCCCGGCTGGACATCACAACCGGGCAATGGCTGCAAGGCTTCGGGGCGGGGGGCCTGGGCAACGACTACGCCACCGACCTGGTGGCCCTGCCCGGCGGCGACGTGGCGCTTGCCGGCATGGGGCAGGCGCCGCTGGCGCTGGGCAACCTGCCCCCGCTGGCGGGGCCCGCGGGGCCACGAG
>CAZZWL010000072.1:0-27708 GCA_964657755.1 uncultured Rhodanobacter sp. | reverse complement strand
GAGTTAAAAACTAGTTCCCCCTCTCCCAAAGGAGAGGGGGTTAGGGGGTGAGGTGACCCCAGAGCGCCCTACCGCACCACCTCCACCCAGCCCTTAAACGTGCGGCGGGTGTTGTTCGCGTCGGCAAACTGCACCTCGGCCAGGTAGTAGTACAGGCCGCCCGACACCAGGCCGTTGGTGTTGCCCTCGCCCGCGGCGGCGCCGGTCCAGTTGATGTAGGGGTCCTGGTCGCTTTCGTACACCTTGCGGCCCCAGCGGTTGAACACTTGGATGCGCGTGCGCAGCACGGTGCTGGCCGTTTTGGGCCGGAACACGTCGTTCTTGCCGTCGCCGTTGGGCGTGAAGATGTTGGGCAGCAGGAAGAACGCGCACTCGTCCTGGCAGGCCGCGTTGCTGAGGGCGCTGCGGATGCCCTGGGCACTCACGGCCTGCACCACGTAGCAATACGACGACTTCACCAAAAAGCGGTCAGCGTAATCCAGGCGCGTGGTCGAGTCGATGGCCACGTAAATGCCAGTCTGCGAATTGCTGCGCAGAATGCGGTAGTAAGCGGCCGCCGTACTGCAGCCGGTGGGCGCGCTGCTCACCGTCCAGCGCAGGTTGTTCTGGTAGCGCTGGTTGTCGGCCGGGAAGGAGGGTAGGGCGGCCAGGCTGTCGCAGTTCACCGGCCGGATGCTGAGCACCGGCGTGCACGGCGTGGCTTGCAGCACGGTGCACACCTGCTGGCTCTTGTTCAGCAGGTTATTTAGGAAGCTCAGGTCGGGGTACTGGCCGTTGGTCTGCACGTAGTAGCAGTACGTTTGGCCGCGTTGCAGCCTGGGGTCGGCGTCGGTGTAGGTACCGCCCGCCGCGCCGGTCGGGGCCGTGCCGATGGCCGCGTAGGTGGGGCTGCCGGGGTCCTGGCGGTAGATGGTAGCCGGCTGCTTGGTATTGTCCCAGGGCACGTTGTAGGCCCAGCTCACCGCCACGCGGTTGTTGAGGCCATCGGGCACCAGGCTGGTGCGCACGCTGCTGGCGGGGGTAGCAATTTCGGTTTGCTCCACAGGCGCGCCCGACGACGTATTGCTGCTGAAAAACGTGAGCTGGTACGTGTACTGGTTGGCCGCCGTGTTCAGGTTAGTATCCACGAAAGTGGTGTCGCTGAGGCTGGTGATGGTCGCAACCGGCGCAAAGGCCGTGGACGTGCCCACCGCCCGGCCCAGGCGGTAGCCAAAGGGCGCGGTAAACGTGCCGGTGTTGGGCCGTGGCCGGGTCCACTTCACCGTAATCTGGCCAGTGGTGGGGCTGGTCGCGTTCACGTCCACATTCGTGAGCCGGGCCGAGCGCCCGCTAAAGGCCAGACAGTCCTCGTTCGACACCAGGCTAACCCCGCCCGCCGGCAGCGGAAACACGGCGTACACGCGGTAGCAATACTGCTTGCCGCGGCTCAGGCCCTGCCCGGCGTTGTCGTCGGCGAAGGTGGTCACGCCCGGCAGCACGCTGCCCACCTGCACGTAGCCCGAGCCGGCGGGCAGGCCCGTTTGGCAGGGGCCCGGCGTGAAGGGGTAGGAGCCCTCGCGCCGGAAAATCAGCAGTCGGCTCGCGTTCTGGCAGGGGTAGCGGTCCCAACTCACCAGGCCGGTGAGGGTGGTGGCGGTGCTGGCCACCACGCGCACATTCTGGGGCGGCGGTCCCACCACCGTGATGCGCACCGGCTTCTCGTCAATCAGAATCGGCGCCCCGCTGGTGGCCGGCGGACTATCCTGCACCTTGAAAACCACGATGTACGGCTGGTTCGACACATTGCTGCAATCGGGCGTCCAGTTGAACGTGCCCGCCACCGACGAGCCGGTGGTGGTTTGGGTGAACGTGGCCGGCGGCAGAATGCCGCTGTAGGCAAACAGGGTGAGGGCGGTGGGGCTGCCCTGGTTGCCGGTGCCCGCGCCATCGGTGGCCGCCACGCGCAGCGTCACGGGCGTGCCCGCCACCACGCACACATCGGCCGGCACGGTGAGGGTAGGCGGCAGGTTGGTGGTGGCCGTCACGTTAATCTGCATGTCCCGAATCACGGTGCCAATCAGGATGCGGCCGTTGGCCGTGCGCCGCCATTCCTCCACCACAAAAGCCACGTTGTAGACGCCCGCCTGGCTGGGCGCGTTCCAGGTAAGCTGCCCAGTAATAGGGTCTTGCACGAAGATGGCCGCGTCACCGGCCTTACCTATTGGCATGCCCGCGTAGGGCACCTGCACCCCGCGCGGCTGAAGGTTTTGGTCGTTCGGGTAGATGAAGCTCGTGCAATCGACCGGGTTGGGCGTGTTATTCACGTTGGCCACGTCGGTTCCGCCGGCCACCTGCTGGCTGGGGCGCAGGTGGTAGGCCAGCGAGTCGCCATCGGCGTCGTAGCCGGCCGGGTTGTGCAAAAACACCTGTCCGATGGCCGCCTTGTCGATGGCCGGCGCGCGCAGCACCGGCGAGTGGTTGCGCCCATAAGCGGGGTTAATCGTGATGCTGGAATTGATGTAAAACGTCTGGCCAATCGAATTGAACATGTTAATTACGCCCCCCACCCGGTTTTCCCCCACGAAGCTGACCACGTACTTGCCCGCGCCCGAATAAAAGTGGTCGAAGTTGAAGACGAGCACGTTCGTGTCGCCCGACAGCGGCACCTCGCTCACCTTCGGAATATTATCGGTCCGCGTGCCGTCGCCGAAATAAATTGTCACGCTGTTTTGCGGCGCCCCGCCCGAGTTGCGGTACAGCGTCAGCCGAAAAAAAATGTGGTTTGGGTTGCCCGTGATGGTATCCACCTTGGCCTGAATGTCGCCGGCCCGCAGGTGGGTCGCGTGCGCCACCTCGGGCCGCAGCCCGCCCAGCGCGAAGAAAAAGAAGGCCAGCAGCCAGGCCGGCCCCCAGCTAGTTGCACCGCGCCGTAGAAAGAATCGCATAGAAGAATTACTTTCTTGAAAGGTAAGCACGGCGCCCAAAACCGCAACCAGCGCCAGCGGCCGGCACCGCGCCGCGTTGGCTGCACTGAGGGGGGTAGGGGCTGCCCGCGCCGTGGCCGGACAGTTGGGCCCGGTGCCCCGCCGTACCTTTGCCGGCGTGCAACAGCTAGAACAAACCCTCAAAACCGCCCTGCAAGCAGCCGCCCAGGCCACTTTCGGGCAGGATATTCCCGCCGCCAGCCTCGTACTGCAACCCACGCGCAAGGACTTCGCCGGCAGCTTCACCCTCGTCACGTTTCCGCTCACCAAAGCCTTCGGCAAAGGCCCCGAAGCCATCGGCCAGGCCCTGGGCGAGTGGCTAAAGGCGAACGCGCCCGCCGTGCGCGGCTACAACGTGGTGAAAGGTTTCCTCAACCTCGAAATCGCCGATGCCGAGTGGCTGAAGCTTTTTGGCGAATTGCTGGCTAGTCCGGCCGGCGCGCCCGTGCCCTTCGATGGCCCCAAAAACGTGGTAGTCGAGTACTCCTCGCCCAATACCAACAAGCCCCTGCACCTGGGCCACCTGCGCAATAACTTCCTGGGCTACAGCGTGGCCGAGATTCTGAAAGCCACCGGCGCCACCGTCACCAAGGCCAACCTGGTGAACGACCGCGGCATCCACATCTGTAAGTCGATGATTGCCTACCAGCGCTTTGGCGAGGGCGCCACGCCCGAAAGCGCGGGCCTGAAAGGCGACCACCTGGCCGGCAAGTATTACGTGCTCTTCGAGAAGCACTACCGCGAGGAAATCAAGCAGCTTGAAGCCGAGGGAGTAGCCAACGAAATCGCCAAAAAGCAGGCCCCGCTGATGCTCGAAGCCCAGCAGATGCTGCAAGCCTGGGAAGCCGGCGACGAAGAAGTAATGGCCCTCTGGCACCGCATGAATGGCTGGGTCTACGACGGCTTCAACGCCACCTACGCCAACATCGGCGTCGATTTCGACAAGTTTTACTACGAGTCGGGTACCTACCTGCTGGGCAAAGAGCGGGTAGCCGAAGGCCTGCAAAAAGGCGTTTTCTTCCAGAAGGAAAACGGCTCGGTGTGGGTTGATTTGCAGGCCGAGGGCCTGGACGAAAAGCTGCTGCTGCGCGCCGACGGCACCAGCGTCTACATCACCCAGGACCTGGGCACGGCCGAGCTTAAGTACCAGGATTTTGGCTACGACAGCAGCATCTACGTCATCGCCGACGAGCAGAACTACCACATGCAAGTGCTGCAAGCCACGCTCAAAAAGCTGGACAAGCCCTACGCCGACGCCATCCACCACCTCAGCTACGGCATGGTGGACCTGCCCAGCGGCAAGATGAAAAGCCGCGAAGGCACCGTAGTCGATGCCGACGAGCTGGTGCTTGAAGTGGAAGAAGCCGCAAAAGCCGCCACCCTCGAAAAGGGCAAAACTGAAGGCCTCGGCGACGACGAGCTACAGCAGCTCTACCACACGCTGGGCCTGGGCGCGCTCAAGTACTACCTCCTTAAAGTGGACCCCAAAAAACGCATGCTCTTTAACCCCGAAGAGTCGGTGCGGCTGGAGGGCGACACGGGCCCGTTTATTCAGTACAGCTACGCCCGGATTTCTAAAATCCGGCGCGACGCGGAGGCCACCGGCGTAGTCGAAATTACTAATTTTACCCAGCTTGGCGACTTGCAGGCTACGGAGGGTGAGTTGATTCAGCAATTGGCTGGCTACGCTGGCGTAGTAGCCGAGGCCGCCCGCACGCTTTCGCCTGCCGTGGTGGCGCAGTACGCCTACGACGTGGCCAAAAGCTACAACCGCTTTTACACCGAAGTGCCCATCCTGAAAGAGACAGACCCGCTGAAAAAAGCCTTCCGCGTGGCGCTCTCCGCCAAAACGGCCGAGACCATTAAAACCAGCCTCGGCCTGCTCGGTATTGATGTGCCCGAGCGCATGTAATGATTTAGAAACTAAGTAAGAACGTCATGCTGAGCTTGCCGAAGCATCTCGCGTGCAGCAGTAATTCAATCGTTAGATTTTACTGCTGCACGCGAGATGCTTCGGCAAGCTCAGCATGACGTTCTGTTTTGTTAACAAGGAAGAATTAACACTATGAAAAGCGTAGCAGTCTACTGCGGCTCCAGCAGCGGCAACCAGCAGATTTATACCCAGCAAGCCCAGGAAATGGGTCGCGAGCTGGCCCGCCGCGACCTCACCCTCGTGTACGGGGGCGGTTGCGTGGGCCTGATGGGCACCATCGCCGACGCTGTGCTGGCCGAGGGGGGTAGGGTGATTGGCGTCATCCCCGGCTTTCTGGCCGATAAGGAGCTGGCCCACAAGGGCTGCACCGAGCTGCACGTGGTCGATACCATGCACCAGCGCAAGCTACTCATGGCCGACCTGGCCGAGGGCTTCGTGGCCATGCCCGGCGGCTTCGGCACCCTCGAAGAATTGTTTGAGGTGCTGACTTGGGGCCAACTCGGCCTGCACGGCAAGCCGGTGGGCCTGCTCAACACGCAAGGCTTCTACGACTCGCTGCTGGCCCTGCTCGACCACATGAGCGCCGAGGCCTTTTTGCGCCAGGAAAACCGGGGGCAAGTATTGCAAAACGCTAATGCCGCCGCCTTGCTCGACGCGATGGAGAATTACCAGCCGCAGCGCCTCGAAAAGTGGCTCACGCCGGCCACTACTTAGCCCTACCCCCCCTCACAGCAGCAAACTCACCAGTGAGAGCGCCAGTATCACGTACATCACGCCGCTGATGTCGCGGAAGCGCAGCAGCAGCAGCCGGATGATGCCCCACGACAAAAACCCGCAGGCCATGCCCGTGGCAATGGAAAAGCTGAACGGCATCAGCAGCATGGTAAACAGCGCGGGCACGTAGTCTTCGTAGCGGCTGAAGTCGAGGTGGCGCACTTGGCTAATCATCAGCAGGCCCACGATGACCAGCGCGGGCGCCGTGGCGTAGGCCGGCACCACTTTGATGAGCGGAATAATGGCCAGCGACCCCACAAAGAGCAGCGCCGTCGTCACGGCCGTGAGGCCCGTGCGCCCGCCCGCCGCAATGCCGGTGGCCGACTCGATGTAGGCCGTGCTGGGCGAGGTGCCTAGTAGGCTGCTCACGATGGCGGCCACCGCGTCGATGTTCAGCATCCGGCCCAGGCCGCGGATTTTGCCGTTGGGCTGGCGCAGGCCGGCCTCGCCCGCGCAGGCCACCAGCGTGCCCAGCGAGTCGAACATATTGATGTAAAAAAGCGCGAAAATCGGCCCGATGAGGCTCCATTTCAGCGCGCCCAGCGGGTCGAGCTTGAAGACCACTGGCGCCAGGCGCAGGCTGCTGGTAAAGAGCTGGGTAGGGGCCGCCACCAGCCCCGCCCCGGCCGCCAGCACCGTGGCCACCACAATACCGATGAGGATGGCCCCCTGCACCTGCCGGATGAGCAAGGCCAGCGTCACAAACAGCCCCACTACGCTGATAACCACCGGCGGCGTAAACTTGCCCAGCCCCACCAGCGTGGCCGGGTTGGCCACCACCACGCCCATATTGCGCAGCCCGATAAACAGCAAAAACAGCCCAATGCCCACCGGAATAGCCGTGACGATGGCCGGCGGAATGGCCTCCACCAGCTTCTCGCGCGCACCCAGCAGGCTCAGCACCAAAAACAGCACGCCCGCCCAAAACCCGATGCCCAGCGCCACCGGCCACGGCACGCCCTTGGTGAGCACCAGCGTGTAGGTGAAAAAGGCGCTCATGCCCAGCCCCGGCGCCAGGGCCACCGGCACGTTGGCCCCTACCCCCATCAGCGCCGACGACAGCGCGGCCACTAGGCACGTCACGGCAATGAGCGCCGCCTGGTCCATGCCGGCCGCGCCCAGCGTGGCCGGCACCACAAACACGATGTAGGCCATCGTGAGGTAGGTGGTGAGGCCCGCCACCAGCTCGGTGCGCAGGGTAGTGCGGTGCTCCTGAAAGCGAAAGAAACCGGCAAGCGAAGGCATGATGAAAAAATAGAGGGGTAGGGATGCAAGTAGCACGAAGTGGAAACTTCGCGCTACTTATTCGCGCCGCACGCTGCCGCTCGCGCACGAACTGGAAAGCTCGTGCTACGCTCAGTTGCCGGGCAGCTTGTCGCGGTAGGTGGGCCAGTCGGCTACCAGGAGATTTACCACCGTGGCGCCCGTGCGGTAGGCCGCGTCGAGGGCGGGCAGGTAGGCCGAGTAGCCCTTGTCCTGGCCGTGCTCCTCGCCGGCCAGGCTCTGAATGGCCGTGCTGCCGGGGTGCTGCATGGTGAAGTTGCTGGCCGCCCGCAGCACCAGAAACCGGCTGAAATCGACGCGTCCCGCCCGGCCCAGAAACTGGAGCGACTGCCCGGTGCCGGTGTCCTCCATCGCCGAAGTCACGAAGTTGCCCTGGCCCTGCGTCCAGTACTTCACCCAGTCGTTGGCCCACTGGTTGAGGAGCGCGCCGTGCCAGTAGGTCATGGCGGCCAAGTGGTCGCCCATCATCACCTTGGGCGGCTGCCGGGCGGCGGGGTACTGGGTGTAGGCCTGGCGAGCAGCCTTAATCTTCTCATTATCTACCAATTCAGTATTCTTGGTAAGCTCGTAGGCCCAGCGCACGAGGCCGGGATTGAGGTGCAGGGCGTTGTTGTAGTCGCCGGCGCGGGCGGGCTCCTGGTAGGGCTTGGTTTTACTGAGGGGCAGGTAGCCGGTCGTCCATTCCGGGGGCGCCTCGCGCGGGTCGATTTCGTGGGCGAGGTCGCCATCCACCAGCCACTCGGCCCACACCGCCGAGCCCGTGCTGCCATCGGCCGGGTCGATGCCCGCGATGCCCGCTACCAGCCAGTAGGCCTTGGTCAAGTCGAAGCGCGGGTCCATGCCCAGGGCCATAATCGAGGCCGCCGAGCGGGCCGTGCCCATGCCGGTGCAAATGCCCAATACCTGCTTCTCGGGGTTGTAGCGCAGCGCCCGGTAGCCCTGCGGGAAGGCGATGGTCTGGGTCAGGGGTAGGCGCTCGACCCAGTACTGAAACTCGCCCGGCGTGTCGCCCGTGTCCTCGCCCCGCTCAAACATCGTCACCACTACCACCCGCACGGGTAGGGGCTTGGCGACCGGCGCGGTAGGCTGCGCCGCGCCCAGCAGCGGCAGCAGGATGATTAGTAGAAATAGGGTAAAGCGGTGCGTCATAGTCAAAGGCTTTTGAGGTGAAAGAGGGGGGTAGGGGAGCATGTAAAAACCCGTCTGTCATTGCGAGCCTGCGAAGCAATCGCACCAGAACGAGTCGTGCGGGTATCGTTTTGGGGCGACTGCCGCGCTCCACTTCGTTGCGCTCGCAATGACAGACGGCGTTTGTGACTCTTACTATTTCTATTACTCAACTCCCTACCCCTCCCCATTGAGCCGGGCCACGAACGCGTCCCACTGCGGCTGCCAGCTGGCCAGGGCGCGCTGCTTTTCGGCATCGGTGAGGTAGCTGTATGTTATACCATTGAGGGAAAGCTGTTTCAGGTCGCGCAAGTCCAGCTCCCAGGCCAGGAAAATGGCCCAGTAGTCGGGCGTCACGCCCACGTAGTCGAAGATGGCAGGGTCGTCGGGACTGATGGAAACCTGCACGCCGCGCCGAATCCAGGTGTGGGCCGGGTGCGTGCGCAGGTCGCCCACGTAGTCGAGCAGTTGGTTGCTCAACGGGCTGACTTCGATGCAGATGTGCTGCTGGCGCACGAGGTCTTCGGCTGCCGGAAAAAACGCCAGGTTGAAGCCGTGGCCGATGCGGGTGCTGCCCAGCACCGCCGCGTCGTACACGTTGGGCACGTGCTGCCAGGTGCTCTCGCCGTCGTGCAGGCACAGCGGTAGCCGCGTGCCAGTGGCCGCCGCCAGCGAGTCGCGCAATTGCCACACCTCCCGGAAATAGCGGGTCGGGTGGCCGGCATCCTCGTGGGCCACCAGGTCGAAGGCCGCCACCACGTTGGGGTAGCGCTGGTGCAGCGCGAAGGCCTGCCGCATACTGCGCGCAATTTGGGCCGTCGATTTGAAGCGTAGGTCGGCATAAATGAGCCGGAACGTGAAGGCCGGCGCGTGCGCCCGCACCCGCCGCGCCGCCCGCTGGTAGTAGCGCACGATGGAGTCGGCCGGGAAGCTGCCCGCTGGGTGCGCCAGGTCGTAGAGGCTGCCGCTGAGGCCGGTGCGCAGCTCCACGTGCTGCACGCCGTCGGCAGCTAGCGAGTCGAGGGTAGCCGTGGCCAGGTCTTCGAATATCGGCTGGTAGTTCGTAAAGCCGTTCATCCGCCGAAAGCACTGCTCAAACTTCAGCCAGACGTCCACCGAGTCGTGGCTTACGCTTTCGTTGAACGTCAGCAGCGCGTGCAGCTGGGCCGGAAAACCCGGCACCGCGCGGCCCAGCGCCGCCGCCGGCCGGAAGCCCGCGGGCACCTCCGTGGGCCGAAAAAAACGCAGCTCCCCCTTGATATACAGGCCATTATCAGGAGCCCAGTACACGTAGCAATGAGGCTCGCGCAGGGCCCGCCGCACTATCCACCAGGGACTACCCCCCGCGCTGGGGTGCAAGTGGTGCACGCCGCCCTTGGGCATGGTTTTGAGCAGGCGGTAGAGCCGGGTGGCGTACATCTGTCGCCGCCAGCGGTAAAAATTGCGGGCCGGCGGAAAGAAATGGATGGAGTCGTAGTGCGCCTGCAGCTGCTCACGGAGGGCCCGCAAGCGTAGGTCGGCCCGCGCTTCAGTTGCCGTCAGCCGCAGCGACGAGCTGAAGTTGCGC
This sequence comes from uncultured Rhodanobacter sp., assembly GCA_964657755.1. Lineage (GTDB taxonomy): Bacteria > Bacteroidota > Bacteroidia > Cytophagales > Hymenobacteraceae > Hymenobacter. The sequence continues at coordinate 18,020 of CAZZWL010000072.1, read as the reverse complement.
AAGCTGTCGGCCTGCTCCAGGCGGCGCAATTGCTGCGCGTAGGTGCCCGGCGGGCGGTGCTGCGCCGCCTCGCGCCGCGTGCAGCCCCCCGCGCCGCCGAGCAGTAGCAATGCAGTCAGTACCCAGATTATTGTGCTTTTAGAGAGCGGGTTAGTTGCTCGGTTGGCTTTGGCGAATAGTTGGGTGGGCAGCAAATTGTCCATTCAAGTAAACGCGAAAAATCCGCAGTAGGCAAGTAGTTGAACCGGCAACCTACTGCTGCCCGGCAAGGAATACAAGCCTCGAATGTTACCAAATTGTGTCCGCCCGGCGCTGCCCGCTGCGGCGTGCGCCGCCAGGCGGATTCTCAACCGGCCAATGCGTGCCTACCGCGCCAGCCGCAAACCCGTGAACTGCCAGCGCTTATCGGCGTGGAAGAAGTTGCGGTAGGTGAGGCGAATGTGGCTCTCGGGCGTGGCGCACGAGCCGCCGCGCAACACCAGTTGGTTCAGCATAAACTTGCCGTTGTACTCGCCCAGCGCGCCGGCCGCGCGCTGGTAGCCGGGGTAGGGGTGGTAGGCCGAGTAGGTCCACTCCCAGCAGTCGCCGAGCAGCTGGTGGCACTGCGTGGGGTCGGCGTCGGCGGGCAGGGGTAGGGGGTCGAAGTGGCCGCTTTCGAGCCAGTTGCCGCCCTCGGCCGTGGCGCCAAAGTGGCGGGCGGCCGTTTCCCACTCGGCCTCGGTGGGCAGGCGCGCCCCGGCCCACTGCGCGTAGGCATCGGCCTCGTAGAAGCTGAGATGCGACGCGGGTGCGGCCAGATTTAGCGGCGCCAGGCCGGTGGGGCCGTAGCGCTGCCACTGGCCGTCGGCGGTTTGCGACCAGTAGAGCGGGGCCGCCCAGCCCTCGCGGTTCACCAAATCCCAGCCCTCGCCCAGCCAGAACTGGAACTGCCGGTAGCCACCCGCCTCGATAAAGCGCAGAAAATCGCCGTTCGTCACGAGCCGGTTTTGCAGCTCAAAAGGCGCCACCAGCACCTCGTGCACCGGCAGCTCATTATCAAACGAAAAGCCCTCCTGCTGGTGCCCAATGGCATAAATACCGCCCGGCACCGCCAGCCAGGCCGATTCTTTTAATGAGGAATTTGGAATGAGGAATGAGGAATTATCGGACGACAATTCCTCATTCCTCATTCCAAATTCCTCATTAAAGTAAGCTGGTGCCAGCGGGTTGGTGCTGAGGATATACTTAATGTCGGTGGCCAATAATTCCTGGTGCTGCTGCTCGTGGTGCAGGCCCAGCTCGACCAGCTCGGCGGCGGCGGCGGGCAGCTCGGGCAGGCGGGCCAGCAGCGCGGCCATGTGCTCGTCTACGTAGGCGCGGTAGCGGTACACATCGGCCAGCGGCGGGCGCGAGAGCGTGCCTCGGTCGGCGCGGTTTACCCTGGAGCCCAGCGAGTTGTAGTACGAATTGAACAGGTAAGCGTACTGCGGGTCGTATACTTTATAATCGGGCGCAAAGCGCTGGAGCAGCATCGTTTCCCAAAACCAGGTGGTGTGGGCCAGGTGCCACTTGGGCGGGCTCACGTCGAGCGACGGCTGCACTACGGTGTCTTCGGGCAGCAGCGGCTGCACCAGGGCCACCGACTGGGCGCGCACGGCCTGGTAGTGGGCTGGCAGCGCCGCTTGCAGTGCGGGGGCCGCGGGGGGGTAGGGCAGGGAGACAAAACTCATAAAACGAAGAAAAATAGCTTAGCGCGAAACTGTGAGTTTAACTACCAGATGGTGCCCTGGGTTACGGCCACCGGCCTCGTGGCGGCCCGCAAAATAGTGCTTTACCAATTCTCTACGGGACAGCAACATAGGTAGCTAATGAAAATAGCGCGGAAATTTTTGGGCTGGCGGAATTTCTCCCTTGCTAACACGGTTTGCATTGGCCAGCACCCACTGGCGCATTTGCCAGGCCTTTATCACTAATTTTTAGCTAATAAATTCTCCCTCTAAATGAGTACGAGTAGCCTAACCCCAAGCCTGCCAGTTTCCCATTTGCCTACCCCCCCCAGCGTCGCCAAGCGCCCCGCCCGGCGCGTGGGTGAGAAAAGCCGCCGCGGCTTCGCCGCTATGTCGCCCGAGCAGCAGCGCCGCATTGCCAGCGAAGGGGGCCGCGCCTCGCACGAGAGCGGCCGCGGCCACCGCTTCTCGGTAGAAGAAGCCCGTGCCGCCGGTCGCAAAGGGGGCCAGATAAGCCGTCGCGGCCCGAAAAAAGCCGACGCTGACGGTAAATAAGTACCTGGGTAGCACCTTTGCGCCCATGCTAGTACTTTCTTACCAGCGGCGGGCGCTGCACTTCAACTTCCCGGCCCGCACCTCGCGCGGGGCGCTCACCGAGCACGTGGCCTACTACCTGCGCCTGCACGATGCGCGCCAGCCCCACCGCGTGGGCTGGGGCGAAGCGGCCCCGCTGGCCGGCCTGAGCCCTGATTACGGGCCTGGCTTTGAAGCTGCGGTGGCCGGCTTTTGCCGGCAATTCAACCAGGCTGGTCACGCGGCACTGCCTGCCGGGGCGGCGGCGGCGCTGGTACCCGCTGCGTTGCCGGCCCTGCGTTTTGCCCTCGAAACGGCTGCGCTCGACCTGGCCGGGGGGGGTAGGCATCAGCTTTATGCCAATGCTTTTAGTCAGGGCCGCGCCGGCCTGCCGATAAACGGCCTGGTGTGGATGGGCGACGCGGCCTTTATGCGCGCGCAAATTCGCCAAAAGCTGGCGGCCGGCTACGCCTGCCTGAAGGTGAAAATCGGTAGTCTGGATTTCGACACCGAGCTGGCCCTGCTGGCCGAAATCCGGGCCGAGGCCGATGCCGCGCGGCTCATGCTGCGCGTGGATGCCAACGGCGCCTTCGCGCCCGCCGAGGCCCCGGCCAAGCTGGCCGCGCTGGCCCGCTTCGACCTGCATTCCATTGAGCAGCCCATTGCGGCCGGGCAGTGGCCGGCCCTGGCGCAGGTGTGCCGCACGTCGCCGGTGCCCGTGGCGCTGGATGAAGAGCTTATTGGCCTCACCGACCCCGCCCGGCAGGAGGCTTTGCTCGATGAAGTGCGCCCGCCTTATGTGGTGCTCAAGCCCACGCTGCTGGGTGGCCACGCCGCCACCCGCCGCTGGATAGCCTTGGCCGAGGCGCGCGGCATTGGCTGGTGGATAACCTCGGCCCTCGAATCCAACATTGGTCTCAACGCGGTGGCCCAGCTCACGGGTGAGTACGACGTGGCCGGTTTTGCCCAGGGCCTGGGCACCGGTCAACTGTACGATAACAACTTGGCCGCACCGCTGCAAATCCGCGCCGGCACGCTGCATTACGACCCCGCCGGCACCTGGCAAACGCCCTAGTTTGCCCGGTTTGGGTGCCGTGCTGGCCCGGCCCGCCCGCCGCCGAAAATCCCGCCCTTCAGCCCTTGCAAAGTCCGCTAAATCGCTGTATATTTAACCTTTTACTGGTTAAAGCTGCCGGGTGTTATGCGAGTCTCCGCGTTGTTGGGTTGGGTTGCTGGCCTGCGGGCTGGTGGGCTGGCCTGCGGACTGAGTATGCTGCTGCAAGCGGGGGTAGGGCAGGCCCAAACCACCCCGGCGGCATTTGGTATCAGCCGGGCTGGCCGGCACCGGGCGCGGCTGCCCTTCACCACGCAGCGCAACCTGATAATCGTGGCGGCCCGCCTCAACGGGCAGGGGCCCTATAATTTTTTGCTCGATACCGGCGTGGGTACCAGCCTGCTCACCGACCCTGCCCTCACCGACTTGCTGCACCTCGCGCACGGCTCGGAGTATAAGCTGCTGGGCGTGGGCGGCACCGACAGCGGCCTGCGCGCCTACGAAGCCACCAATGTGCGCGTGAGCCTGCCGGGCGTGGAGGCCCCCGGCCTGAGCTGGCTGGTGCTCAACAGCGACGTGCTCGACCTGTCGGGCTACGTGGGAATGCCGATTCACGGCATTATCGGGGCCGACCTGTTCCAGTCGTTCGTGGTGACTATCCGGCCCGAGCAGCGCCAGCTGCTGCTCACCGACCCCGCCACCTACCGCGCTCCCCACGGCCGGCGCTGGGCCCGCTTGCCGCTACTGCTGGAGCACGACAAGGCCTACCTCACGGCCCTGGTGCAGCAGCAGCCCGCTGCTGCGGGCGCGCTGCCGCTGCCGCTGCGCCTGCTGCTGGACACCGGCGCGGGCCACGCCCTCAGCCTCGAAACCACCTCCGACCTGCGCCTGCACCTGCCCGCCGTCCGCCTGCGCACCGACCTGGGCCGGGGCCTCACGGGGCTCATCAGTGGCTCGCTGGGGCGGGTGGCGGCCATGCAGCTGGGGCGCTACCACCTGCCGGGCGTGCTTACCTCGTTTCCCGACTCATCGCAGGTGCACGAGCGCCTGAGCGGCAGCGAGCGCCTGCGCAACGGCAGCGTGGGCTACGAGGTGCTCAAGCGCTTTACTACCGTCATCGACTACCCCCATCGCCAGCTGCTGCTGCGCCCCACGGCCGCCCTGCGCGAGCCGTTCGAGCACGACATGTGCGGCCTCGACCTGCTGGCCACCGGCCCCGACTACCGCCGCTACCTGGTGCAGCGCGTGGTGCCCAACTCGCCGGCCGCCTCGGCTGGCATTGCGGAGGGGGAGGAATTAATAAGCATTAATTTCTTGCCCATCAACGTCTTCTCGCTCACTGACCTAAGCCATATGCTGCACTCGCAGGATGGCCGGGTGCTGCTGCTGCTGCTGCGCCGCCACGACGGCGAGCTGCACACCACCAGCCTCCGGCTCAAGCGCCAGATATGAAGTCGTTATCAGTCATCAGGATTACGTCATTTCGAGCTTGTCGCACTGATAACTGATGACTGATAATTACCTTTCGCGGCCGCTCACCTCTGCCCCATGCCCGCCCCCGCTGTCGCTCCTGATATCCCACCCCCGCCGCGCATTCGGGCCAATCAGCACATTTACCGCGACTGCTTCCGCGAAGAATTTACCCAGACGCTGGACGAGAACATCTTGCAGCTGCTCGACCGGGTGTGGTTTCGGTCGCGGCTGGTGGGCTTCGAGCCCTACCCCCAGCGCAACAACCCAGACCGGCCGCTCATTTTTGCCTCCAACCACTCGGGCATGGCCTTCCCCTGGGATGCCATCATCTCGCTCTCGCACCTGTGGCGCTACCTGCTGCGCACCCGCGGCACCCTGCGCGACCTGCCCCGGCCGCTGTCGGCGCCCATGCTCTCGGCTACCAAGCTGATGAACCCTTACCTCATCACGGATTTCTGGAAAAAGTGCGGCAGCGTGGATGCCACCACGCTCAACTTCGAAACCATGATGTATTACCAGGAGCACAACCTCATGCTCTACCCCGAGGGCGTGCCGGGCATCGGCAAGGGCTTCAACCGCAAGTACCAGCTCCAGCGCCTGGCCACCAGCATGGTGCGGCTGAGCCTGATGCACGGCACCGACATCATGCCCTTCTACACCATCAACGCCGAGTACCTGAACCCCTACGCCTACAGCTTTGAGTGGATAAACCGGCTGACCAAGAAAATAGGCATCCCGTTTTTGCCCATTACGCTGCTGCTGCTGCTGGTTATTATTCAGCCCTGGGCCTTTTACCTGGCCCTGCCCGCCCAGCTCACCTACGTGATGGGCACCCGCATCCGGCCCACCGACCTCACCTCCAAAAAGCACGACGAGCTGAGCCGCGACGAGCTGCTGGCCCTGAGCGAGCAAATCAGACAGCGGATGCAAGTGGAGATGGACGCCGCCGTGGCGGCCCACGGCCAGCACCCGTACCGCTGGCGCGAGCTGTGGCAGCGCATCAAGGAAAACCGCCGCTACTTCCCGTTCTTCCTACCCTTCGCCTGGCCGGCGGCCTTCACCGAGTTTGAGCGCCGCTTCGTGAAAAACGGCGAGCGCAATTTCCAGATGCACCTCGACCGGCCCGGCACGTTCTGGCGCCTGGTGTGGCGCAATCCGCTGGTGCTGGCCTACTTCATTCCGGTGCTGGGCTGGCTGCCGCTGGCCATCAAAGGCTACCGCGACAACAAGCTGAGCCGCCTGGCGCGGGACCGGGCTGCCCCCACGGGCCGCTAGCGCCCAACCTCCACCGTACCAATCGCTAAAAACCGCGTACAACTGCTAAGTAGCTGAGGTTACGTCAGTAAGTGTAGGGCCGGCAGCAGGCGCGTCGGTCATAGATGCTGCTCAAAAATTCGTTTTTCTCTCACCCACTTCCCCATTTTCACTCATGGACGACCTGTTTAAGAAATTCATCAACACCGGCGTCGGCTTCCTGTCGCAGGGCAACAAAGCTGTGCAAACGGCCATCGAAAAGCTGGTGAAAGAGAGTAAAATCTCGGAGCAGGAGGGCAAGAAAATCGTGGATGACCTGCTCAAAAGCAGCGAAGCCAAGCGCACCGACCTCGAAAAGCAGTTCAAAGGCCTCACCGACGACCTGAAAAACCGCGTGGGCCTCAGCGCTGCCGACAAGAAAAAGCCTACACCCCCCGCCAAGGCCAAAGCCACCGCCAAGCCGGCCGCCAAAGCCCCCGCCGCCAAAAAGCCCGCTGCCAGCGCCCCCGCCCAGGCCGCCGGCACCGTGAAAAAAGCCGCCGCCACCGTGAGCGCCGCCGCGGGCAAAGTCCAGCACTCGGCGGCCGCCAAGGCCGGCGCTGCCAAAAAAGCTGCGCCTAAAAAAGCCACCGAAACCAGCGCCCAGGAGGCTGAGTAGTTGACAATTATCGTAAATAAAAAGGGTTCCGCTGCACCACGCAGCGGGACCCTTTTTTTAGGTTGTAAAACGGAGTGATACTCCGTTTATCGTTGCCCGATTTGCGCGGGCGACAAACGGAGTACCACTCCGTTTTACACTATGCTTTGGCGTAGGTCACTTCTTTCACGGCCTTCAGGATGCGGGCCACGTTGGGCAGCGACGCCTCGATGAGGGTAGGGGCGTAGGGTAGGGGCACGTCGGCGCAGGTGATGCGGATAACCGGCGCGTCGAGGTGGTCGAAGGCGCGGCGCTGCACCATGTAGGCTAGCTCGCCCGAGATGCTGGCCAGCGGCCAGGCCTCCTCAATCACCACCAGGCGGTTGGTTTTCTTCACCGAGCTGATGAGCGTGTCGTAGTCGATGGGGCGCACCGAGCGCAGGTCAATTACCTCGGCCGAGATACCCTCCTTGGCCAGCTCATCGGCGGCGGTGTAGAGCAGCTTCATCATCTTGCCGAAGCTCACCAGCGTCACGTCCTTGCCCTCGCGCACTACGTTGGCCTTGCCGATTTCGAGGATATATTCCTCTTCGGGCACTTCGCCTTTGTCGCCGTACATCAGCTCCGACTCCATGAAAATCACCGGGTCGGGGTCGCGAATGGCCGCCTTCAGCAGGCCCTTGGCGTCGTAGGGGTTCGAGGGCACCACCACTTTCAGGCCGGGGCAGTTGGCGTACCAGTTCTCAAAGTTCTGCGAGTGCTGGCTCGACAACATGCCCGCGTTGCCGGTCGGCCCGCGAAACACGATGGGGCACGAATACTGCCCGCCCGACATCGAGTAAATCTTGGCCGCCGAGTTAATCACCTGGTCAATAGCCACCAACGAGAAGTTGAAGGTCATAAACTCGATGACCGGCTTGAGGCCGTTGGCCGCCGCGCCCACCCCGATGCCGGCAAAGCCGAGCTCGGCAATCGGCGTGTCAATCACGCGCTCCGGCCCAAACTCGTCGAGCATTCCCTGGCTCACCTTGTAGGCGCCATTGTACTCGGCCACTTCCTCGCCCATCAGGAACACCGACGGGTCGCGGCGCATTTCTTCGCTCATGGCCTCACGCAGGGCCTCGCGGAATTGAATAGTACGCATCTGCTTAAATAATTTACGGGGTAAAGTTAAGGCGTAGTAGCGCGGACTTTGTAGTCCGCGCCCGAACGATTAGTACGGACGGCGTGGGCACGCCTACGAAGTCCGCGCTACTTTAGCGCTTCCCGAAACGCCGGGCGCTGCACGTAATCCTGAAACTCCAGGTCCTCGGTGGCCTGGGTGGCGAGGTTGCGGTCGAGGCGCACGGCCTGGCGCAGCTCGGCAGCCAGGGTGGGCTCGTCGTGGCGGCGGGCGGCGGCCACGGCCAGGCCATAGTGCGGGGCGGCGGCCTGCGGGCGCAGGTCGAGGGCCAAATGATACTGGGCCGCCGCCGCATCGTAGGCGCCGCGCTGCACCAGCAGCAGCGCCTGGTTCAGGTAGTTCTGGTAGCTAGGGCCGGCCAGGCGCAGGCTGGTGAGCGCCTGCTCGGGCTGGCCCACCTGAATTTCCAGGGCCGCTTTATCCGAAAAAATCTTGCGTAAAATATCGCGCTCGCCGCCCAGCTTGATGGCGTAGTCGTAGTCCTGCAAGGCTTCGAGACGCTCCTGGGCGTGGTGGTGGGCCGAGGCCGCGCGGTAAAACAGCTCGGCTGTGGGGTGGCGGTGGGCCGCCAGCGTGAAGTTGACGGCCGCCCGGTGGTAGTAGTTCTGCTGCACGCGCGGGCTCGACTCCTTCTCGGCGCGCAGGGCCAGCACCGTGCCCAGGTTGTAAAAAGCTTCCCAGCGGGCCGTGCTGGCGGCGGCCAGCTCATAAATCCGCTGCTTCTCGGCCAGTAGGGGGGTAAGGGTGGCCGAGTAGCGTAATTCTTCGGGCGTGAGGGCGTCGAGGTCAGCTTCCTTGGCCAGAATTTTCTTGCTCAGAATATAGACCTCCGAGTTGTAGCGCGGCGGCGCGGTGTAGGTCACGGCCACCGTGCCCCAGCGCAATACCGGGTAGATGTAGTCTTCGAGGTAGTCGAAGTAGCTGAGCTTGTGCAGTGCTTTTTCCTTCTGGGCAAACGTGCCCCGCGTGTCGTTGATGATGCTCACCACCGAGTCCTGCTGCGCGGGCTTCAGCACCGAGTGCTGCACCTGGTTGAGCAGCAGCTCCCAGCTGCGACGGTAAGCCAGCGTATCAAACTTAATATCCTCTACCTTATTGAGATACGAAAAGCCTTTGACCCGCTGCTTGTAGTAATAAAGCAGCATCTTGACGCGCTTGCTGGCCAGCGCCGGCTGGTGGGCGTCGAGCGAGTCGGGCGAATGGCCGGCCGCGATGAGCACCCGCTGGGTGTGCTGGTTCTGGTCAATGAGGTCCTCGAGGGCCACGATATTGGTGCCCAGGCTGGAGCGGATAAACCACTGACCCTGGTCAAAATAGAGGGGTAGGATGCGGGTGCCGCTCATCACGTTGCTAGCCGATTCGGGCAGCAGTGCCAGCAGCGTGTCTTCGAGCACCACGCGCCGGGCGGGGTCCGCGATGCCCCGCGCCACCAGGGTTTCGGTGCTGGCGGTCAGCACCTGGCCGTGGGGCTTTAGCTCGCGCACCTGGCCGCGGGCCATGAGCTGGCCCGGCGAGCGCTGCGGCGTGTTGGGCAGCGTGAAGCGGCGGCGGCTCACCAGCCGGCCCTTCACCGAGTCGTCGTAAGTAAACTCGCCCGGCGCAAACGAGAGCCTACCCACCGTGTCGAGGCGCAGGTCGTGGTCGTAGTGATACGTTAGCAGCACCTCATACACGGCGCCTTTGTGCAGGTGCTTGGCGGCGGCTTTGGCCGTGGCTTCGAAGGGTACCGACTCGCCCACGGCCGTGAGCGGGGCTGGCTCTACCCGCACGCGGCGGCCCGCTTCGGCGGCTCTGAGCATGGCGGGCAGGGGCGAGCAGCCCGTGAGCAGGGCCAACAACAGACCAGACAAGCCTACCCCCAGCCCCGGCTTACTAATTGAAAATGAGCGCAAATGAAAAGTAATTGGCAACGGCTAAAACAAGCTGGACAGCAACCCGACCCGTGCCTGAACGTAAGAAGGAGTGTAACGTTGGCGGCTAATTAAGTTGTATATTAGCCCAGCAAAGTTGCAACGCGCCACCCAAAACTCATTTTATGCATCGCCTCACCGACTTTATCGAATCGCAGTCCTTCGGGCTGTGCTCGGCGCTGGGGCAGCGCTGGGGTTTTAGTACGCGCAGCATCCGGCTCTCGTTCGTTTACGCGTCATTTTTCACGTTCGGCTCTCCCATCGTGCTCTATTTCGCCGGCGTGTTCTGGATAAACATTCGCCGGGCCTGGCGCCAGCAGCGCAGCACCGTGTGGGATTTGTAACCCGTTGGTTTTCAGGTGGGTGCTTCACTGAGTTAAATTATCGGGAATAAGCATCTCATCTATGAGCCATTTGCCGGCTGGTGCCCGTGATAGTATAAATATCATGCCTTCGCGCCAGCCCTCGTGTTGAGGGCCAAATGCCGTCACTATGGCTTGATTGGGGGAAGAAAGACGCGTAATAAAAGTGCCGGCTTTCAGTTCGGCCACTTTTTCTTCGGGCTCCTGAGATAGTAGCAGAAAATCATACTCAAAGCCAGAAGGTGGCCCATCATGCTGTTTGTGCAACCGTAAGGTGTCTGCATACTGCTTGAAATACGTGCGCCAGTGCCGGATGTAAACTGGTGATACAGCACGACTGCTGTCAACCGCAGCTAACCAACGCTCGGTCACGTTAAAATTGACACTGTAACTCTTGGTAGTGTCTCGGCCATCGGCGTGGTCGACGAAATTACCGGGCAAGGTTGATTGATTTTTTGAGTACCAGTTCAAGAAGTCCCGAACAGTATTTTCGGGGCCAAAAGCAGGTGCTACCGCAGAAGCCGCAGGGCGTGTTAAAACAGGCGAGGCAGATGAGTCGTCAGGCTTGCTCGTAGTATCACTCGAACAGCTTCCCAGGCTCAGGATAAGGATTATTGGCAGTAGCAGTTGCAGCATTGCAAGCGAAGAATTTACCTAATAAACGGACGCTCATTAGACAAAGCGGAAAATTATCAACGGACAGATTTTAATTGCCCGAAATACCGCTTGCCCCGCGCAAAATACGCCCACACCAGGCTGCCCGCGTAGGTGCCCGCTCGCTGCCGCACCAGCAGGTGCGGGCGGGCCAGGCGGCGCCGCTGCCGCCAGTAGCCAAATTGCCGAAAAAAATGCCAGTGTGCCCTACCCACTGCCTGGGCCTCGGGCCAGTTGCGGCCCGCCAGGAAGCGCAGGCCGGCCACCCAATCCAGCAGCAGCCGCAGCGCGAAGGCGGGAGCTAGCTCCCGCGGGGCCGCATTCTTATAGAGCAGCGCCAGTCCGTTGCGAAAGTTGAGGTAGGTCTTGCGCGGGCTCGACTTGGGGAGGGTGCCGCCGCCCACGTGGTGCACGCTGGCCCCGCCCTGGTACCACACCTCGTAGCCCGCGTTCTGGGCGCGCCAGCAGAAGTCGATTTCCTCCATGTGGGCAAAAAACGCGGGTTCCAGGCCGCCCAGCTCGCGCCAGGCGCTGGCCCGCACCAAGCAGCAGGCGCCGCTGGCCCAGGCCACGGCCCGCGCGTCGTCGTACTGCCCCCGGTCGGTTTCGAGCGTGTCGAAGAGCCGGCCGCGGCAGAAGGGGTAGGCCAGCCGGTCGAGGTAGCCGCCGCCGCCGCCGGCGTGCTCGAAGAGGGTAGGGTCGCTGTAAGCCAGTATTTTGGGCTGCACGGCGGCAATGCGCGGGTTGCCGGCCAGCAGCGCCCGCAACGGCGGCAGCCAGCCGGGCTGCACCGCTACATCCGAATTGAGCAGCACGAAAAATGGGCTGTCGAGCTGGGCCAGGGCCTGGTTATAGCCTTCGCAAAAACCCAGGTTTTCAGTAAAGGCCAGCACGTCAACCTGCGGAAAGCCGTGGCGCAACAGCGGCACCGAGTCATCGGTCGAGGCATTGTCGGCCACCACCACGTGCGCGCCGGCCGCGTGCGCCAGCACCGCCGGCAGAAACTGCCGCAAAAAATGCTCGCCATTGTAATTAAGAATCACAATGGCCACGTCGGCGCAGTTCAAAGGGGAGGTGAAAATGATTTAAGCCGGAGGTTTTACAAGCAACGTTGTGCGGCGGCCAGCGGAGCACGACGTTCTTTTTGACTTTTGAACCTGCTACATCCCAAAATTATTCAAATCCAGGCCGGGCAGGTTGGGAAGCAGGCCGCTGGTTTGGCGCTGCAGCTCAGTCTTGGCCATTTCCCCGGCCGTTTCCAGCGCCTTGTTCACGGCCGCCACCACGAGGTCGGGCAGCATCTCGCGGTCCTCCGGCGTCAGCAGCGAGGGGTCAATTTCGAGCTTCACCAGGGTGCGGTGGCCGTTGGCGGTGGCTTTTACCAGGCCGCCGCCAGCCTCGCCGGTGGCGGTAAGGTGCTGGAGCTGCCCCTGGGCCTGCTGCATCTTGTCTTGCAGCTCCTTCACCTTGCCCATCATGCCCATCATGTCGAATGCCATAGTCTTATCAGCTTTATTTCCAGTAAGTTGGAAAGGTGTAGTAAAAAATGCCGAGCCCGACTTTCTGGCGCTGCGCCCGACAACCGGACTTCAAATCAGCGCCACAACCGGCCCGCGGCTCCTTAACCAGCCGCGGCGGCAAAAAGTGACTCGATTACCGCAAAACTACTGCTGCTGGCGTGCGGCCGCTCAGCGGCCGGTGGGCCCAAAGCGCTCCGTCAGAATCGCGGCGGGGGGTAGGCCACTGGCTTGCAAAGCGTTGGCCACGGTTTCGACCAGGCCGGTGGGGCCGCACACGTAGGCCTGCGGGGAGGGGGGTAGGCGGGCCAGCACCTCGGCCAGCATGGGGGCGTCGGGCCGGCACTGGTAGCCGGCCCAGCCGGCCGGGGACCGGCGGGTGTAGCTGAGCACCAGCGTGAAAGCCGGGTCGGCCTGCGCCAGCGCCGCCAGCTCGGCGTGGTAAATGGCGTCGTCGGGCGTGCGCACCACCAGCAGCAGCAGCGCTGGCACGCGCAGCCCCGCCCGCTGCCGGTGCCGCAGCATGGCCATGAGCGGCACCACGCCCGAGCCCCCGCCCACGAGCAGCAGCGGCGGCGAGTCGGGCGCGCCGCGCCACACGAAGTAGCCCCCGATGGGCCCGCGCACCGTCAGCGGGTCGCCCACGGCTACGCCCTCAAACAGGTAGCCCGACACCTCGCCGTCGGCAATCAGCTCCACGGTGAGCTCGATTTCGCCGGTTTGCTCGGGCGGCGAGGCCACGGAGTAGCTGCGCTCGGCCTGGTAGCCGCCCTCGGCCGTGAGGCGCAGGTCGTAGTGCTGGCCGGCGAAGTGGGGCGTGAAGGCCGGCAGCGCCAGCGTGAACGTTTTCACGCGGGGCGTTTCGGGCCGAATAGCCGTCACCGTGGCCTGCTGCCAGTCGAGCCGGCTCATCGGCGCCGGGCGCCGGCGCCGGTGTCCTCATCGTCGTCGAGGTAGCGCTGCTCCTTCCACGGGTCGCCGCGCATGCTGTAGCCAGCGCGCTCCCAAAAGCCGGGCTCGTCTTGGGCCGTGAAGCGCAGGCCCTGCACCCACTTGGCGCTTTTCCAGAAGTAGAGGTGCGGCACCACCAGGCGGGCCGGGCCGCCGTGCTCGGGCGCCAGCGGCTCGCCCTCAAACTGCACACCCACGAAGGCCTTGCCGCCCAGCAGGTCGGCCAGGGGCAAGTTGGTGGTGTAGCCGCCGTAGCTAAACTCAGTCACGAACTGGGCCTCGGGCTTGAGCTTGACGTGCTCCAGCAGGGTGTCCACGCTCACGCCTCGCCAGCGGGTGTTAAACTTCGACCACTTCGTGACGCAGTGAATATCGGGGTTGAAGGCCTGCATTGGCAGCTGGTTGAACTCCTCCCAGCTCCACTTCATGGGTTCTTCCACCAGGCCTTCGAGCCGGAACTCCCACTGGCTGAGCGCGATGCGGGGGGTAGGGCCCGCCGTGAGCACCGGAAAATCGGTGGTTTCGTACTGGCCCGGCGGCAGCTGGTGCGAGCTGCTCCGCTTGGGCCGAAAGCCCTTGTTGAAAAATGAATCGGCCATAAATAAAGAGCCGGCCAGCAGCGGGCTGAGTAATTAAGGAAGTAGCTCCGGCTAAAAGTAGTTATTTCTGGCGGCGCTGGCGCAGCTTGCGCAGGCCATAGGCTACGCTGCCGGCCAGCAGCAGCGAGGCCCCGCCATCGATGGGCACGGTCGTGGGGGTAGCCGTGGGGCCGCCCGTGCCGGGGTCGGTAGCTTGGGCCTGCGCCTGGTGTGCGGCCCCGATGGCAAGGCCTACCCCCAGTATATAGGCGAAGCGGGAAGTGAACGTAGTAGTCATAAGCTGGTTGGAAAAAGTATGACGAAAGATAGGGATGCAAATCGGAAAAGCCCAGCCTGGCCAACCGCAGGAGCCGGTTGGCCAAGCTGAGCTTTCAAAAATTTTATACCGTTGGCGGGCCCGGGGAGTTATTTTAAGGCCGCCCGCGCATTATCCCAGGTGGCTGAGGGCGGCCGTGAGCGCCGTGAGCACGGTTTGTAGGCTTTTTTCGGGGTCGGGGCCGAGGTGAACGTGCAGGGCGCGGCGGCCGTTGGCGCGCAGGGCCTCCAGGTCGCCCTGGGCCTGGGCGTTCTCAAACGTGCCGAAGGTGTAGGTGCGGCCGGGCAGCGGCAGGTCTTGCGGGTGGTCGGCGGTGAACTGCACAAACAGGCCGCCGTTGGGGCCGCCCTTGTGGTACTGGCCGGTCGAGTGCAGGAAGCGCGGCCCGTAGCCCGAAGTAGTGGCGATGCGCAACTTGTCCTGCACCTGCTGGCGGAAATCGGCGAGCTGCCCGTTGAGGTGCTCGGTTTCGTGCAGGTAGGCTTGCAGGGTCATAAAATCACCGGGCCTGGCCTGCTGAAAAAATGCCAGCAGCACACCGGCCGCATCGGGCCCGGCCACGTCGCCGTAGTAGCGCACGCCATCCTGGCTGGCGGTGGGCTGGCCGGCGTCGGGCAGCTTGCCCGTGGCAGTTACTTCCTTCATCAGCTTGTCGGTAGCCGTTTTGGCCGCCTGCACGTTGGGCTGGTCAAATGGATTGATGCCCAGCACGATACCCACCACGGACACCGCGATTTCCCAGCGGTAGAACTCGCGGCCCAGGTCCATCGCCTCCGTCAGGCGGATGATGATGACCGGGTGGCCGGCCTGCTCCAGCGCCGTCAGCTTGTCGAGGCTGGCCTGGTCGGTGAAATCCTCGTAGCCCACGTACACGAACACGCGGTCCTGGCCGTACTCGTCGGGGCGGCCCAGCGGCTCGCCGGCCACCGGCAAGACGCCCTTGCCCTCCTTGCCCGTGCTTTCGGCAAACAATTGCTCCAGCCACAGGCCCAGGCTGCTCAGCGAGTCGGGGGTGATGAGCGTGAGTTTGTCGCGGCCCTGCTGGGCCAGCACGCCCAGCGCCGCGCCCAGCGCCAGGCCAGGGTTGCCGGCCACCGGGCCCTGCGCGCCGCAGTTGCGCATCATCGCCACGGCGCCGTGCAGCAGGCCGCTGATATTGATGCCGTAGAGCGCCGCCGGCACCAGCCCGAAGTACGTGAGGGCCGAAAAACGCCCGCCCACCTCGCTGAAATTCAGGAAGATTTTGCGGTAGCCTTCCCGCGTAGCCTGGTCCACGAACTTAGAGCCGGGGTCGGTGATGGCCACGAAGTTTTCGCCGGCCTGGTCGCCCTTGAGGGCCTTCAGCTTATCGTAGAAGTAGTCGCCGAAGGCCAGCGGCTCGGCCGTGGTGCCCGACTTGCTGGCCACGATAAACAGCGTGTGGCGCAGGGGGAGCGATTTTTCCAGCTCGGCCACGGTGCCGGGGTCGGTGGTGTCGAGGATGGAGAGCGGCAGGTCGCCCTGGCCCCACTTAAAGGAGCGCTCAAACACAATCGGGGCCATCGTGCTACCCCCCATACCCATCACCACCACGTGCTGAAAGCCCGCCTCTTTCACCTCGTGCACGAAGTGCTTGATGTCGGCCACCGCTTTGGTCAGCACCTCGGGCGTGTCGAGCCAGCCCATAAAGCTGCGGATGCTCTGCTGGGCCTCCGCGTTCTGGGTCCAGAGGGTAGCGTCTTTTTGCCAGAAGCGGGTGGTAAAATCCTGGTCGTTGAGGGCCTGAATTTTGGCATCAATGGCGGGCTGGTACTGCCCCAGGTGGTAGGTGGCGGCAAATGAATTATCGGGCATTGGAGAAGAAAATAAGGTATTTGCTTGTCGGTTATTTCAAAATCGTAACGGTGCCGGTCTGGCTGAAATCCTGCCCCACCTCGTCGCGCAGAGTCAGGCGCCACACGTAGGCCCCGTTCACCGGCGCGTGGCCCCGGATGGTGCCATCCCAGGTTTGGGCGCGGTCGGTGGCGCGGAAGGCTTCCTGGCCGTTCTTATCAATCACTACGAAAGAAAAGTTATTTAGGTAGCGGCCCTTCAGCTCCAGCACGTCGTTGAGGCCGTCGCCGTTGGGCGTAAACGCGTTGGGCACCACCAGCCGGGGCCGGCGCGTGAGGCTGGCCACGTTGGAGTAGCTCACGGTGCCCGCGGGCAGGCCCGCCCCGCTGGCTTCCAGGCGGTAGCGCAGCACCTGGCGGTCGAGGGGGGGGGTAGGGTCGAGGTAGCTCAGGCCCGTGAGCGGGGCCGACGCGGCCAGCACCGTGCCATCGGGGGCCAGCGTGAGCACCCGGTAGCTGGCGCCCGCCGCCGGGCTGCCCGGCCCCCGAAACGCCGACCAGTTGAGCTGCGCCGTGAGGCCGTCGGGGTCGGCGGCGGCCACCGCCAGCAGGCTGGGGCAGGTGGGGGGGGTAGGGGCCGACGAGTTGCCGCACACGTCTTGCAGGCGCACCGCGTAGCAGGGCGGCGCGGCCAGCAGGGCGGCCAGCGGGGCGGGGTCGCGCAGGGTGTCGGTGGCGGTGGGCACGGCCGCGAAGTCGAGCGCGCCCGGCCCGCCCTGGCGGCTATACAGCAGCTGCCCGCCGGCCGGCAGCGCCGCCCCGCCCGCCCCAGTAGCCGTGAGCGCGAGCCGCCCCGCCAGGTCGAAGCTAGCGTTGAGCAGCGGCGGGGCAGGGGGTAGGGTCGAGGTGGCTTTGACAACTACATCGCCGGAAATAGTCTGGCTGATGCCGCCTCCCACGGTAGCCTGCAGCTCGTAGGTGTAGCTGGTGCCGCAGGTCACGGCCGCGTCGGCGTAGGTGGTGGCCGAGGGGGGGAGGGTAGCCAGTGGCGTGCCGTTGCGCAGCAGCGTGTAGCCGTCCACGGGCCCGGCCGTTTGCCAGTTCAGGTTATTGACGTTGTTGGTCGAAGTGCCCGCCAGCTGAATGGTTGGTATAGCGTTAGAGAATGCTGAGTCGAGTATACAATTGTCGTACTGCTCCAAGCGATAAATCCCGGCTGGTGCTGCCACTAGAGATACGCTAGTCTGATTGCCGCCGGACAAAGCCGCTACTCCTTGGTAACGGGTGGGCGCAGCGGCCGTTGCACGCTGTGCCGTATAGTTGTAATATGCTGGTAATCCGGTCGTAAATTCCACCAGTATGTTACCAGGTAGCGGCCCTTGTACGGTAAGGCGCTTAATAATAACAGGCTGGGTAGAGAGGGCCGGTACCGTTAGGGTAGCTTGGTTGCTGCAAAGACCATTGGCCTGATGACTGCCAATGAGGGTGATACTACTACCAGCTGGGGCAGTTACGAGCACATCAGCCTTATTCGGAGAGTACGGTCCCAAAAGAGGCCCACCGCCTACCTGCACAAAATACTGGTCGTAGCGGTTAGCAGTTAAGTTAAAAGGCAGGTTTACCCTAGCCAAATTGTGGGTGCAAGGGTCAACGGAAAAATTGGGCACCGGACTGTCGTACACCTGAAAATTGCGCACGTACACCGTGCCCGTGCCGCCCGCCACGCTGGGGTTGGCCAGCTCGGAGATGGTAACGGCCCCCGCCGCCGTCGGCGTGTACGTATTGCCCGGCAGCTGGCCCGGCAAAAAGTCGCAGTTGTTGGGCGTCACGTTGGTACCCGGCAGCGCGTTGTAGTACAAGAGGTTGGCGGGCACCACCCGCCCGCAGCCCAAGTCGAAGCGCACGGCCCGGCCCACGCACAGCGCCTGCACCTGCTGCCCGGTAACGACATCAACGGCCACGAAGGGGGTAGGGCAGCCCGCGGGCGGCGTATTGATAGTGCACTGCGCCGCCACCAGGC